>CAZKAX010000001.1:0-122211 GCA_964550775.1 uncultured Novosphingobium sp.
CGGCGATGTAGGAAAACGGATTTTGAGCGCCCGCGGGCGCGCCGAATCACCGCGCCGGGCCAGACCAAATCGGACCGGGCTGCCCTCGCGTATCTCTGATCGATCGGGCAATCTGCTGACATGTCTGTAAGCAACGCTGACGAGCCCTGGCGCGAGCACTACGCGCACCCTTGCGCCTGGGATCAGCAGTTCGCCGCGCTGTCGGTGCCGGACATGTTCGGCCAAAGCGCGGCGCGGCATGGTGCGCAGCCGCTGGTGGATTTCATGGGCCGCCGCTTCAGCTATCGCCAACTGTTTGCCGAGGCGCAGGCCTTTGCCGCCGGGCTGCAGGCGCTGGGGGTGGTCAAGGGTGACCGGATCGGGCTCTATCTGCCCAATGTGCCGATCTATGTCTCGGCCTATTACGGCGCATTGCTGGCGGGCGCGGTGGTGGTCAATTTCAGTCCGCTTTACACAGCGCAGGAACTCAGCGCGCAAGTGGCGGATTCGGGTGCGCGGCTGCTGGTGACGATCGATTCATCCGCTTTGCTGCCCACCGCGCTCAAGGTGCTGGATGGCTCCGCGCTCGAAACGCTGGTGGTCGGCTCGCTCGCCGCGCTGCTGCCGCCGCTCAAGGGGCTGGCGCTGCGGCTGCTGGGGGGCAAGTCGCTCACGCCGATCCCGCCGCGCGGCGATGTGCTGCGCTGGGCGGATATGTTGGGCCGGGGTGATCCTCTACCTGTGCTGCTCGATCCCGAAACAGACCTGGCCCTGATCCAGTACACTGGTGGGACCACCGGCACGCCCAAGGGGGCGATGCTCAGCCACCAGAACATCACCGCCAATGCCCGTCAAGTGAACGCGATCGATCCCGAGGCGGGGCAGCGCGACGTGATCATGGGGGTGCTGCCGCTGTTCCACGTGTTCGCCAATGTCTGCGTGCTCAATCGCACCGTGGTCAACGGCGGATGCATCGCGATGTTGCCGCGCTTCGATGCCGGGCAGGCGCTGGGGACGCTCCAGCGGGTGCGCGCCACCGCCTTTCCCGGGGTGCCGACGATGTATCAGGCGCTGCTTGATCACCCGGCGATGGCGAAAACCGATTTCTCCTCGCTCAGGGTCTGCATTTCGGGCGGGGCACCGCTGCCGGAAAAGGTCAAGGACCGGTTCGAGGCGGCCAGCGGCGCGCGGCTGGTCGAAGGCTATGGCCTCACCGAAACCTCGGGCGTGGTTTCAACCAATCCCTATGCGGGCGAAAACCGCGTCGGCACGATCGGCCACCCGTTGCCGGGCACCCGGATCCGCCTGCTTGGCCGGGACGATCCCGAAACTGATGCGGCCCCTGGCGAGCCCGGCGAACTGGCGATCCAGGGCCCGCAAGTGATGCGCGGTTACTGGCAGCGTCCCGAAGCTGCCGCCACCGCCTTTGCCCAGCGTGCCGACGGCCAATGGCTGCGCACCGGCGACGTCGCGGTGCTGGAAGAGGGTGGCTATCTGCGGGTGGTGGACCGGATCAAGGACATGATCGCGGTCGGCGGGTTCAAGGTCTTTCCCAGCCAGGTCGAAGCCGTTCTGGAGGAACACCCGGCGGTCAGGGAAGTGCTGGTGATCGGCGTGCCCGAACCCTATCTTGGCGAAGTGCCGCGCGCCTATGTCACGCTGGTTGCAGGTGCTAGCGAGACCGGCGACATGCTGCGGGACTGGCTCAATATCCGCGTCGGCAAGCACGAACGGGTGGATCAGGTGGTGGTGCGCGAAGCCATGCCCAAAACCATGATCGGCAAGCTTGATCGCAAGGCGCTCAGGGCCGAACTGGGAATGTAACTGCGGGTCAGGTTCGGGGCGCCTGCGCCGATTCGGCGGCGCGCACGCTTACATGAAGCGGCGTTGCTGGGCTTGTTGTTGGTCGGGCGGGGGGACCAGGCCAAGCAGACCCGCGCGGGCGGCGTGGAATTCCTGCCACAGCGCCAGCGCGGCCGCGGCTGGGCTGATTCCGCGAGCGTTCACCGCCAGCAGCGCGGCGATCCCAGGTTCCATGATCGCGGACAGATCGTCCACGCCCTGTTCGGCCAGATCGCGCCGCCAGCCACCGGTATCGCGCATCACGGCTGGAAAATTGCGCACTTCAGGCCGCATCGGTTCGGCCGCGATCCCCGCCAGCATGGCGACGACATTGGCGGCATCGTGCAGCGCAGACCACTTCATGCTCATCGCGCTGGCAGAAGCCTGCCCGAATTCCGGACGTCCTGCGCCGGGAAGGGCGGGGGTGCTGCCTGCAAGTGGCGGTCCAAAGCTGGTCGGTGCGTTCATGGTTCCCGCCCATAACCCGGTGCTGCTTGCCAAATCGCTAACCCTGGACAGCTTCGCGTGAAATAAAGGGGTGGCGAAACGGCGGCGGCGCTGCTAACCGCTCGCCTCCGGCTTGCACCCGTAGCTCAGCTGGATAGAGCGCTGCCCTCCGAAGGCAGAGGCCACAGGTTCGAATCCTGTCGGGTGCGCCAGCCGGGCGTCGTTGCGGCGCCGGGCGGGTATAGCATAGTGGTAATGCTCTAGCCTTCCAAGCTAGCTAGAGGGGTTCGATTCCCCTTACCCGCTCCATTTCTTGCCGCCTTTCGGCGGTGCGGACAGGCCATCCGGCCTGTCCTTGCAACCTCGGCCCACACCCCCTGCCCGACCACCCGTTGATCGTACCCTATGGGTGGTCGGGCAGGGGGCGTGGGCCGAGGTTGCATCCCGCATCAGCGGGACAAGCTGCTAACTTCCGATCAGGCGCCACAGCGCGGCCGCAGCTGAAAGTCCCAGCACCAGACCGGTAAAGCTGCGCCACGCCGTATCGCTGACCTTGCCGAACGCCTTGTGACCCAGGTGGTTGCCCAGCAGCACGGCGGGGAACAGCAACAGGGCGAGCAGCGGTTCGCGCACCGTGGCGACTTTCAGTACGCTGGCGGCGATTACTCCGGCAAGCGAAGTGGCCATGAAGATCGCCATCATCGAGGCGCGGGCCAGTTGCGGCGGGATCGCGCGGCGCAGGTAATAGGGCACCACCGGGGGGCCCGGCATGCCCGCAAAGCCGGTCAGTACGCCAGAGAGTAGCCCCGTTCCGCCGGTTTCCAGCGCGGTCGGCACGTGATCGGCCGGGCGCTTGGGCAGCAGCACCAGCACGAAGGAACCGAGCGCGATCAGGGCGATCAGCACGCGGGCCAGCGCCGGATCGGCCGAGGCGAGCAGGGCAACCCCCAGCGGGGTGGCCAGCACAGCGACGATCGAAATGGTCAGCGCGCTGCGTTCGCTGTCCTGGATGATCCGTTTCAGCCCGACGAAACCGATCAGCAAACCGAGCCAGTTGGCCACCACGACCGCTTCACGCGGCGGAATCGCCAGCCCCAGCACCGGCACCAGCAGGATTGCCATTCCGAAGCCCGCAAGGCCCCGCACGAACGCTGCCCCCAGCGCCGCAACGAGCGCGACAGCGATCTGCGCTTCGGTCAGCCCCCCCAGCAAGGTCAGCGCAAATCCGGCGGGCAGGCATCACCCTTCAGCAGGGCAATGGCTTCGGCCAGCGGCATGACCTTCTGGTGCTCGGCCCCCAGCGTGCGCAGCGCAACAGTGCCTTCCTCGGCCTCGCGCTTGCCCACCACCAGCAGGTGCGGAACCTTTTGCAACGAGTGTTCGCGAACCTTGTAGTTGATCTTCTCGTTGCGCAGATCGCTGTCGGCGCGGATTCCGGCGACCTTGAGCTTTTGGGTCACTTCGGCGGCATAGTCATCGGCGTCGGACACGATCGTCGCGACCACCGCCTGCACCGGGGCGAGCCAGACTGGCAGCTTGCCGGCGAAATGTTCGATCAGGATGCCGATGAAGCGTTCGTAGCTGCCGAAGATCGCGCGGTGCAGCATCACCGGGCGGTGCTTTTCGCCGTCCTCGGCAATGTAGCTGGCGTCGAGCCGTTCGGGCAGCACGCGGTCGGACTGGATCGTGCCGACCTGCCAGGTCCGCCCGATCGCATCGGTCAGGTGCCATTCCAGCTTGGGGGCATAGAACGCGCCTTCGCCGGGCAGTTCTTCCCAGCCATATTCCTCGGTCGCCAGCCCCGCACGGACCACCGCGTCGCGCAGTTCCGCTTCGGCCACGTCCCACACTTCGTCCGAGCCGAAGCGCTTTTCGGGGCGCAGCGCCAGCTTGATCGAATAGGTGAAGCCAAAATGCTTGTAGATCCGGTCAGCCAGCGCGCAGAAATCCCGCACTTCGCTGACGATCTGGTCTTCGCGGCAGAAGATGTGCGCGTCGTCCTGGGTGAACTGGCGCACCCGCATCAGCCCGTGCAGCGCGCCGTGCGGTTCGTTGCGGTGGCAGCAGCCGTTTTCGTAGATCCGCAGCGGCAGGTCGCGGTAGCTCTTGATCCCCTGACGGAAGATCAGCACGTGCGCCGGGCAGTTCATCGGCTTCAGGGCCATCCAGTCGGCCTCGCCCGAGATCACCGGGCCGTCATCGTCGACGTTGGGAACCTCATCGGGAATGACGAACATGTTCTCGCGGTATTTGCCCCAGTGGCCGCTCTGCTCCCACTGGCGCGCGTCCATCACCTGCGGGGTCTTGACCTCGCGGTAGCCTGCGCCGTCGATCGCGCGGCGCATGTAGGCCTCCAGCTCGCGCCAGATCAGGTAGCCCTTGGGGTGCCAGAACACGCTGCCGTGGGCTTCCTGCTGCAGGTGGAACAGGTCCATCTCTCCGCCCAGCTTGCGGTGGTCGCGCTTGGCCGCCTCTTCCAGCCGGGTCAGGTGTTCGGCCAGTTGCTTCTTGTTGAGCCAGCCGGTGCCGTAGATCCGGCTGAGCATCGCGTTGTTCTGGTCCCCGCGCCAGTAAGCGCCGGACACGCGCGTCAGCTTGAAAGCATCAGGCGCGAGTTTGCCGGTGCTGGGCAAGTGCGGGCCGCGGCACATGTCGAGCCAGTCATCGCCCGACCAGTAGACCGTCAGCGCCTCGTCCCCCGGCAGTTCGGCGGCCCATTCGGCCTTGAAGCTTTCGCCCTGCTGCTGCCACCGGCTGATCAGCTGTTCGCGGCTCCATTCCTCGCGGCGCAAGGGTTTGTCGGCCGCGATGATCTTGCGCATCTCCGCCTCGATCGCGGGCAGGTCATCGTCCGTGAAAGGCCGGTCCTTGGGCGCGAAGTCATAGTAGAACCCGTCATCGGTGCTGGGGCCAAAAGTGATCTGCGTGCCGGGAAACAGCGCCTGGACCGCTTCGGCGAGGACGTGGGCGTAATCGTGGCGGGCCAGATCGAGTGCTTCAGCCTCGTCGCGCGCGGTTATCAGCGCCACTTCGCAGTCGCCCTCGAACGGCCGGGTCAGATCGCGCAGTTCGCCGTCGATCCGCGCGGCCAGCGCCGCCTTTGCGAGGCCGGGGCCGATTGCTGCGGCAAGGTCCGCCGGGGTCGAACCGCGCGGCATTTGGCGTGACGAACCATCGGGCAGGCTGATCTTCAACACTTCAGACATGGACAACTCTCAACACCGTTTGGGGCGCTTTGGCACAAGCCGACGCGCACCGGAAGGGGCGGTGTCTGGCTGTGGCAGGTTCGGGGAGGAGACACCAGCCGCCCGAACCCGGACGGCGGCGCGCGTTCGCGTCAGGCGAACACGGTCCGCCCCGGGAAGCCCGGGGTGGTGGTAGTAGTCGTCAAGGCGCGCAGCGTGCTCATCGCGGGCGGCGATAGCAGGCATTGGTGAACAATTCAAACCTTCGGGCGGGGCGCGAGGTCAGACCGAATATTTCCTTTGCCCGGCCAGCACCGTCATCCGCTTCACCCCGGCCAGGGCAGTGCCGCGCTGGCGCACGGTCGCCATGAAGCGCCATTCGCTGGTCGCGCTTTTGGGGGTCAGCTCAACCGCCATATAGCCGCGCTGCGCGGTGTCGCACCATTTGAGCTGGCGGTTGGCGGCGACCGAATCGCGCGCCAGTTCATCCGGCTTGACCCAGCGCAGCGAATCTTCCGCGCCAGGTGAAGTGACCCCCTGTCCGGCCATTTCGACGCCGACGCGCTGGCCCTTGCGATCAAGGTCAAAAGCCCAGGCGTTGTGGCTGTCGCCCGACAGCACCACCAGATTGGCATTGGCCTCCAGCGAGGCCTTGAGCAACCGGTCGCGCGCGGCGGGATAGCCGTCCCACTGGTCCATGTTGAGCGGCACCCCCGCCAGCCCCGCCGCAACCGAGGCCTGCATCCGGGTCTTGAGCCAGTCCGCCGCATTGGCGGCCATGCCATCCAGTACCTTGGGCGTCATTTTCAGCTCGCCCATGATCACCTGCTGACCCAGCACCTGCCAGGGCTTGCGTGCGCGGGTCGAAGCCTTGAGCGCACTGGCCAGCCAGGCCTCTTGCTGCGCGCCCAGCAGGGTGCGTTTGGGATCGTGCAGCGGACCATCGCGAAACCGGGTCATGGCGCTGGCAACATGCTCGGGCGCCGCGCCTTTGTAGACATCAAGGAAATCGAGCGCTTCCACGCGGCCCACATGGCGGCTTTCCAGCTTGAACAGCGTGGCCAGGTCGCCAATTTCATAGCTGGCCCAGTAATCGTCCGAAACCGGTAGCCATTCGCGATAGGCACGTTCCGACGCCGCCTTGCGTGCGCGCCAGTCACCCTCGTTAGGCTGGTGGTTTTCCGCGCCGCCCTCCCAGGTATCGTTCGCGGTTTCATGGTCATCCCACATCGGCACCATCGGCCACAGCTGGTGCAGCCGCTGCAGATCGGGATCGAGCCGGTAGGTGGCAAAGCGTTCGCGGTAACCCGCCAGCGTTGTCGCCTCGTTTTCTGGCATGAAGCGGCCCTCCAGGGTCTGCTTCACGCTGGGATATTCACCGCGTTTGTATTCGTAGAAATAGTCCCCCAGGTGCATCGTCAGGTCGAAATCGCCCGTCTCGCAGGCGTGGGCATAGGCGTTGAACCAGCCGAAACCCAGGTTGGAGCATGAAAACACTGCAATCCGGAATTTCCCGACCTTGCCCACCGGCAGCGTCCGGGTGCGCCCGGTGATCGACTTGTCGCCGTTCGGGGCGATGAAGCGGTAGAAATACCACTTGCCCGGCTCCAGTTCCTTTGCCCAGGCTTTGGCGCAGCTGTCATTGGCGGGGCTGGCGGTGCATTCGCCCGCCGCCACAGTGCGGGCAAAGTCTTCGCTTTCCGCCACTTCCCACTTCAGCGCGGTGTCCGACCCGGCAGCATAGCGGGTCCACAGCAAGACCCGATCCGGCCCCGGCTCCCCGCTCGCCACCCCATGGCTGAACCCGCCACCGATCGCCGCGCGCAGCGGCGCCGACAGGCCCAGCAGCCCCACCGCCCCCAGCTTGAACAGCGACCGGCGATCAGCGGTGAGCAGCGGTGCTGGGGCAGGCGGGGGCAGGCTCATGCGGGGTCTCCCTTGGTCTTTATCCGGCGCAAGCTAACAGCGTTTCGTGACAGGGCAATGGCGCCCATTGGTCAAGCGAGCGCGACTTTATGTCAATGACGCTTGACAAATCGAGCGCGCAATGACAAGTTACCTTTACATCGATTCGAGGAGACATCCAATGACCAAACTTACCAAGTCACTATGCTGGGCCGGTGCGCTGATTGCGCTGGCCATTGCCAATCGCCTCGGTCTGATCGCCGATCAGAGCGCCAATGTGATGTTCGCTCTGATCCCCGCGCTGTGGGTGGCAACGCATGGCCGCTGTGGAACGCGGGAGAAAACGGCATGAGTTACGCTGGACGCAGTCCTGCTGCCTGGGCGGCGGTATTTGGCGGCGGCATGGCGCTGATCGCCTGGCTGGAGTACCGCGATGCGATCGTCATGCCGTGGAATCTGGTGCTGGTCGCGCTGTTCAGCTGCGCATTGATACCGATGGCGCGGGCGGCCAATAACCGCGCGGCTTCGTGCGGGGTCATGTCTCCGGCACTCCGCGCCTACAACCGTCGTTCGCTCCAATGGGCACTGGGCTATGTCGTGGCTTTGGGGATTGCCGTCACCACTCGCAACACCCTGCATCCGCAAGGACTGCTGCTGTGGCTGATTGCGGTGCTGCCCAGTTTGCCGATCCTCTATTTCATCTGGGCGATGGCGCGTTATCTGGCGGAAGAAACGGACGAATACCTGCGCCAGCGCCAGGCCCAGGCCGGGATGATCGCAACCGGCCTGCTGCTGGGTTTGGCAACATTCTGGGGCTTCCTCGAAACCTTCGGGCTCGTTCCGCATGTGTTTGGCTGGGCCGCCGTCCCCGTCTGGGCGATCGGGCTGGGGCTGGGTAACTTGCTGTTGACGCGGCGTGACCGGCAGGACGCGGATCTATGAACAACCGCCTCAAGGTGCTGCGCGCCGAACGCGGTTGGAGCCAGCAGGACCTGGCCGATCGGCTCGCGGTCAGCCGCCAGAGCGTCAACGCAATCGAAACCGGCAAGTACGATCCATCGCTGCCGCTGGCCTTCCGGATCGCCGATCTGTTCGAACTGGCGATCGAGCAGGTGTTCCTGCGAGACTAGGGTCAGGCCGGATCAGAGCTCGATGCTCAGCCCCGCCAGCAGCCCGGTTCCGCTGTGGCCGGCACGGTAGATCGGCACAGTCGATGCCATCAACTGGCCGGTCGTTATCCTGGTGTGCCGCACTTCCAGGGTCATGTTCAGCCCTTTGGTCAGGCCCACACTCGCCCCGGCCATTGCTTGCCAGGCAAGCCGGTTGGTATGAGCATCGACCTGCTGAAAATAGTCCACCGGAACCAATGCGGCGGATTTGTCCTGGGTTTTGTGATGTAGCCGCGCCCACCCCAGGCCCGCGCCCACGAACGGCCTAATCCTCGCATCCGGGCGGCCTAGATCAAGATAGGCATTGGCCATGACCGCAAGTGCTGAAATATGCCCCGCAACTGCCGAACCCTTGAATCGTCGGCTGGTCAGCCCGTCGACGCGGTTGCGGCGCCAGGAAAATTCACCTTCGATCCGCAGCCGGGTTGCGGTTCCTTCAGCCAGTGTAGTGCCAAGGCGGGCACCCGCGACAGGCCCATCGGCATTGCCGATCGTGCCTTTGGAAACACTCGAACTCCAGGTGTCGTCCGCTCGGAACTGATAACCGCCAAACAGGCCAACATAATTGTCCTGCGGCTGGGCAGGGGACGGACCGGCGGCCAGCAGGGCTGCGAGCACAATCGGGGTTATGCGGCAAATTCCTGGTCCATAACGCAACATGGATGTCTCCTGATTCAGCAAGCAATTGGCGGGCAAACTATCCCAAAACTGATCGGGCGCCATCGATTACCACGCCAATCCTGTCAGATCGCGGCAGGAATCCAAACAATGCTCTCAACCGAACCTACGTGACTGAGCCCGGCACTTGCGGCATGATCCGGGCATGACCGAAACACGCTGGTTCACGCCTTCCCCCGCTCGCCGGATCGCCTATCGGCACTTGCCCGGCACCGGCCCGACGCTGGTGTTCCTGCCCGGCTACATGTCGGACATGAGCGGGTCGAAAGCCACCGCGCTGCTGGACTGGGCGCGCGCGCAGGGGCGGGCCTGCCTGTTGCTGGACTATTCGGGCTGCGGAGAGAGCGAAGGCCTGTTTGCCGAACAGACGCTGAGCGGGTGGACGCGCGATGTGATTGATCTGGTCCGGGGCGTAGTGGAAGGCCCGGTGGTGCTGGTCGGCTCGTCGATGGGCGGCTGGGTGATGCTGCTGGCGGCGCTGGCCATGCCCGGGCGGGTCCACGCGCTGGTCGGGATCGCCGCCGCGCCGGACTTTACTGCCTGGGGTTACAGCGATGAACAACAGGCTGATCTGCTCGCGGGCGAAACGGTGCTGGAAGAGAATGCCTATGGGCCCCAGCCGACGCCGACTTTCCCCGGCTTCTGGGCCGATGCGCAGGACCAGTTGCTGCTGGACGGCGAGATCGCGATCGATGCTCCGGTGCGCCTGATCCAGGGCCAGGAGGATTCTGACGTCCCGTGGGAACTGTCGCTCCGGCTGGCCACAGCGCTGCGTTCAGCCGATGTGCAGGTGACCCTGATCAAGGACGGGGACCACCGCCTCAGTCGCGATGGCGATATTGCCCTGTTGCTGCGGATCATCGCAGCCTTGCCCTGATCCGGAGCTTTCATGCCGCTTTCTGCCTTGCTGTTCCTGCCGCTGATCCTGCAAGCCGGGAACGCCCCGGCGCTGCCGCAG
Source organism: uncultured Novosphingobium sp. (assembly GCA_964550775.1). Classification (GTDB taxonomy): domain Bacteria; phylum Pseudomonadota; class Alphaproteobacteria; order Sphingomonadales; family Sphingomonadaceae; genus Novosphingobium. The sequence continues at coordinate 10,164 of CAZKAX010000001.1, forward strand.
GCCCCGCTGGAAATCCACCGCCGCAAGCCAGAGCCCGGCGCGTCGGTGCGTCCGCCGATCCGGCTGGCCGGGCCGCTTGAACAGTGTCTGGCGTTGGCCAAGACCGACTCCGCTGCGGCTGAAGACCTGGCGCGGGCCTGGCTGGCCAAGGCCAGGCTTTCGGCCCGGGCCGAGCCGGGTCGCTGCCTGGGGGTGGCGCTCAGTGGGCAAGGGCAATGGAGCGATGCGGAAGGCGCCTTCCTTGCCGCCCGCGACGATACCGCCGCGAACGAGCGGGCCAATCGTGCGCGGCTGGGCGCCATGGCCGGCAATGCCGCGCTGGCTTCAGGTGCTCCTGACCGCGCATTGCAATTGCTCGATACGGCGCATGGCGATGCGCTGGGCGCGGGTGATCCGCACCTTGCCGCACTGCTTTCGATCGATCGGGCGCGTGCGCTGGTCTTGCTGAAGCGTGATAGCGATGCCGCGGCCGCGCTGGCCGAGGCCCGCAGTGGCGCGGCGGAAGATCCGCAGGCCTGGCTGCTTTCCGCCACGCTCTCGCGGCGGATGAACCGGCTGGCCGAGGCGCAGCAACAGATCGAACAGGCGGCCATTCTGGCCCCGCTTGATCCCGAAATCGGGCTGGAAGCGGGGGTGATCGCCGCACTGGGCGGGCGCGATGATGCTGCGCGGCGCAGCTTTCAATCGGTGCTCAAGACCGCACCAGACAGCGAAACGGCGAAGCGGGCGCAGCAATACCTTGACCAACTGGGGCCTGCCGCCGCACCATCGGCCCCGTGATAGACCTCTCCGTCCTCGATCTCGTCCCCGTCCGCCAAGGCGGCACAATCCCGCAAGCGCTGAGCGACGTCGCCGCGCTGGCCCAATGCGCCGAAGCGGCAGGGTACAAGCGGTTCTGGGTGGCGGAACACCACGCGATGGACGGGATCGCCGGGGGCGCGACCTCGGTCGTGCTCGCCCATATCGGCCATGCCACCTCCACCATCCGGATCGGTTCGGGCGGGATCATGCTGCCCAACCACAATCCCTGGGTGATCGCCGAACAGTTCGGCACGCTGGATGCGCTGTTTCCGGGCCGGATTGACCTGGGGCTGGGCCGCGCGCCGGGGGCGGACGGGCGGCTGGCGCAGGTCCTGCGCAAGGATCTGATGCGCGCGGCAGAGAACTTTCCGCACGACGTGGTCGAACTGCGCGCGCTGCTGACGGGCGAGCCCGAATTGCAGATGCGCGCCACGCCCGGACACGGCGCGCAGGTCGAAATGTGGATGCTGGGCTCCAGCCTGTTCGGGGCGCAGCTCGCTGCCATGCTGGGCATGCCCTATGCTTTCGCCTCGCACTTTGCACCCGATCACCTCGATGCCGCGCTGGCGCTCTACCGCAAGGAGTTCCGCCCCTCGCAGTGGCTCGACAAACCCCACGCCATGGCGGCGATGACGGTGATTGCGGCGGACAGCGATGAGGAAGCGGTGCTGCTCGCCAGTTCGCTCGACCAGAGCTTTGTGGCCTTGCGCACTGGCAATCCTGGCAAGTTGCCCCCGCCGGTGCCGGGTTTTCGCCAGACCCTGCCGCCATCGGCGCTGGCCATGCTGGAACACATGCGCCAGGCCAGCGCGGTCGGCTCGCCCGCGACGGTGCGCGAGCGGATCGCCCGGTTTGTCGAACGGACCAGGGCTGACGAACTGATCGTGGCGGGATCGACCTTTGATCCCCAGGCGCGCCGCCATTCGCTGGAATTAACGATAAAAGCCTTGGTTTAGGGTGCTTTCCCTAGGCGCAACTGGTTGCAAGCGTGACCACTTGGGCTTACACTGCGTAAAAATGCTACAAGTTATGGCAATTATATAACACGCAGGTTTGGGCGGCCTCGGCCGCCTGCAGGAGAGCGCAAGCGATGAGTGCACAGCCCGCCCAGTCCGGTGAGAACAGCCAATTGTCCCAGGCCCTGGCCGCGCGGATCGCCGCCGCCTTGCTGCCGGGGGATCAGCCCTTTACCACCGAAGCGCTGAGCGGTGTCGCCGCCTTCGTGCTGGCGACGGCCACCCGGCGCAACGGCGGCGAACCGGCGTTGGGGATCGATACCGTGTCGGGCGCAGCGGGCGAACGCTTCATGCGGATCGCGGTGATCAACGATGACATGCCGTTCCTGGTCGATTCAATCGCGACGACGATTGCCGCGCATGGCCTCGCGATCGACCGGCTGGTCCATCCGGTGCTGCCAGTACGGCGCGACGGCGATGGTCGGCTGACCCAGGTCCTCGATGGCGATGCCGCCGGGGAAAAGCGTGAATCGATGATCTACCTCGAAACCGAGCGGGCCGATGCTAGGCTGCGGCGGCAGGTGGAAAGTGCCCTCGAAACCACCCTCGCCGATGTCCGCGCTGCCGTGGCCGATTGGCCGCGGATGCAGGACGTGATGGGCCGCGATGCCGATGCCTGCCCCGATAGCGAGGGTGCCGCGCTGCTGCGCTGGTTCAAGGATGGCATGCTGACCCAGCTTGGCCACGTGACCCGCCACCGCGATGGCAGCCAGAGCGGTGCACTGGGGATCTGCAAGAAGAGCGCCAAGGTGCTGCTCGGCCCGATTTCGTGGGACCGCGCCTTTGCCTGGTTCGATGGCGCCAAAAAGGGGGCCCGCGCGCCGCTGGTGGTCAAGAGCAACCGGATCAGCAACGTCCACCGCCGCACCCCGCTCGATCTGTTCATCCTGCCGGTTTACGAAGACGGAAAGCTCACCGCGCTGTCGGCCCATGCCGGGATCTGGACCAGCGCCGCGCTGGGCGCGCCGCCGATGCAGGTGCCGCGGATGCGCGCGCAGCTGGCCGAGCTGACCCAGCGTTTCGGCTTTGCGCCGCAGGGTCACGCCGGCAAGGCGCTGGTCCATGCGCTGACCGCGCTGCCGCACGATCTGCTGGTGTGCTTTGACGATGCCGATCTGGAACGCGTCGCCACCACCACCATGAGCCTGACCGACCGGCCGCGCGCCAAGCTGGTCATGGTGCCCTCGCCGCTCAGCCGCCATGCTTTCGCGTTCGTCTGGCTCCCGCGTGACATCATGAGCACCGGCACCAGGTTGCAGATCGCGGCCATGCTTGAGACCGCCTGCGATGCCCCCGTGCTGGACTGGGCGCTGCAGGTCGAAGGCAGCCTCGCGTTGCTGCGGTTCGTGCTCGATCTGCCCGAAGTGGCAAGACTGCCCGACGAGGCCGCGCTCGATGCACGGGTTCAAGCGATGCTGCGCGGCTGGTCCGAAGCGGTCGAGGCCGAACTGGAACAGGGCGAGGACGGATCGCGCGCTGCCGCGATTGCCGCCCGCTTTGCCGAAGGCTTCCCGCTGTCCTACCGTAATGACTTCGGCGCTGCCGAAGCTGCGGCCGACATCATGCGCCTGCGCCGTCTGGCCGCTGAAGGCGAGGAAGGATTATGGCGCGGGGTGCGGATTTGCCTGCGTGGCGAAGAACTGCACCTCAAGCTTTACCAGCGCCACGGCGCGCTGGCGCTGTCCGACGCGGTTCCGGCGCTGGAAAACTTCGGCTTTCGGGTGATCGAGGACCTGCCGACCGATCTCGATCAGGGCCGGATGGGCACGATCCACGATTTCACTCTGGCCCTGCCAACGGGGATCGACGCTGCTGCCCTGCTCGCCCGTTCGGCCACGATCGAGGCGGCGCTGGCCGACGTGCTCAATGGCGCGGCAGAGGACGATCCGTTCAACCGGCTGATCACCACGGTCGAACTGTCGGCACGCGCCGCCAACTGGCTGCGCGCCTGGTATCGCTATCTGCGTCAGGCCGGGCTCAACTATTCGGTGCCGACCGCGGTCGATGCCCTGCAAAACGCCCCGGTGGTGACGCGCGGGCTGGTCGCGCTGTTCGTCGCGCGACACGACCCGGCGTTCAAGGGGGACCGCGCCAAGGCAGAGGCCGATGCGCTCGAAACGATTCGCGATGGCCTCAGCCGGGTCGCCGCGATCAACGATGACCGCCTACTGCGCCAGTTCCGCGCGGTGGTCGATGCCATGCTGCGGACCAATGCCTTTGCCCCGGCGGGCGGCGATGCGCTGGCCTTCAAACTCGATTCCGCAATGGTGCCGGGCCTGCCCAAACCGCTGCCCTGGCGCGAGATCTTCGTCTATTCGCGGCGGGTCGAAGGGATCCACCTGCGCGCCGGACCGGTCGCGCGCGGGGGCCTGCGCTGGTCCGACCGGCGCGACGATTTCCGCACCGAAGTGCTTGGCCTGATGAAGGCCCAGCGCGTCAAGAACGCGGTGATCGTGCCGACGGGGGCCAAGGGCGGATTCTATCCCAAGCAGCTGCCCGATCCCGCGCGTGATCGCGATGGCTGGCTGGCCGAGGGCAAGGAAAGCTACAAACTGTTCATCCGCACCCTGTTGTCGATCACCGACAATATCGTCGATGGCAAGGTGACCCACCCCAGGTCCGTGGTGGTGCGCGACGGGGAGGATCCGTACTTCGTCGTCGCTGCAGACAAGGGCACCGCAACCTTCAGCGACACCGCCAATGCGCTGGCCGAGGAACGCGATTTCTGGCTCGACGATGCTTTCGCCAGCGGCGGGTCCAAGGGCTATGATCACAAGGCGATGGGGATCACCGCCAAGGGCGCCTGGCTTTCGGTCCAGCGCCACTTCCGCGAAATGGGCGTGGACGTGCAGCAGGACCGCGTGCGTGTGGCCGGCTGCGGCGACATGTCGGGCGACGTGTTTGGCAACGGCATGCTGCTTAGCCAGTCGCTTCAGGTGGTCGCCGCCTTCGATCACCGCCACATCTTTCTCGATCCCGATCCCGATCCGGCCAAAAGCTGGGCGGAACGCGCGCGGATGTTTGCGCAGCCCCGGTCGAGCTGGGATGATTACGACAAGGGCCTGATTTCCAAGGGCGGCGGCGTTTTTGCGCGCAATCTCAAGGAAATCCCGCTGTCTAAGCCGGTGCGCGACATGCTGGGGCTCGATCAGGATGTGATCGATCCGGACAGCCTGATCACCGCGATTCTCAAATCGCAGGTCGATCTGCTGTGGTTCGGCGGGATCGGCACTTATGTGAAAAGCGCGGCTGAGAACAACGTCCAGGTGGGCGATCCGGCCAACGATGCATTGCGGATCGATGGCGGCGATGTCCGCGCGAAGGTGATTGGTGAAGGTGCGAACCTGGGCTGCACCCAGGCGGGGCGGATCGAATTCGCGCTGTCGGGCGGCCGCATCAATACCGATTTCATCGACAACTCCGCCGGGGTTGATTGCAGCGATAACGAGGTCAACATCAAGATCGCCCTCGCCGCCGCCAAGCGCGCCGGGCGGCTGAGCGAGCCCGCGCGGGTCAAGCTGCTGACCCAGATGACCGATGAAGTGGGCGAACTGGTGCTGGAAGACAACCGGCTGCAGGCGCTGGCACTGTCGATCGCCCAGTCAGGCGGCCCCGCTGCCACGGCATCGCACCTGCGGCTGATCGAAACGCTGGAAGCGGGCGGGCACCTTGACCGCAAGACCGAAGGGCTGGCCGATGGCGAAACCCTGTCGCGCCGTGCCGCTGATGGCCTGGGGCTGACCCGCCCGGAACTCGCGGTGCTGCTGTCCAGCGCCAAGCTGGTGCTGCAGCAAGAGCTGGAAGACAGCACGGTGGTGGACGATCCGGGCCTGGCCGAAGACCTGCTGAACGCCTTCCCCGCGCCGATGCGCGGCAAGTTCAAGCGCGAGATTGCCGAACACCGGCTGCGGCGCGAGATCATCGCCACCAAGCTTGCCAACCGGATGATCAACCGGCTGGGGCTGATCCACCCGTTCGAACTGGCCGAGGAAGAAGGGGTGACCCTCTCGCAAGTTGTCGCGGCCTTCGTCGCGGCGGAACGTCTGCTCGGGCTCGATACGGTCTGGGCGGCGCTGGAAAGCGCGGAGATGCCCGAAGCGGCGCGGATCCAGCTGTTCGAGCGCGCAGCCGCCGCCACCGCCGATCATATGGCAGACCTGCTGCGGGTCGGGCTGGGTACCAGCGAACCCTCGCGATTGGTCGCGGACCTGGCCAAAGGCGTGGGCGAACTGCGCCAATCGGCCACCGGGCTGCTCTCGGGCGAGGCGCTCAGCCAATCGACGCGGATGCGCGCCGATCTGGCCGCGCTGGGTGCGCCCGATGCCGAAGCGGGCATGGTCGCCACGCTCTATGATCTGGACGGCACGATCGGCCTTGCGCGGCTGGCGAAGGACAGCGGCCAGTCGGCCAGCGCGATCACGCGGGGCTTTACCGAGCTCGGCGCGCGGCTGGGGCTCGACTGGGCGCAGATGACCGCCGCGCGGATGAGCCCGTCGGACCCGTGGGAACGCCTGCTGGTCAATGGCCTCGCGCGCGATTTCCAGCAGATGCGGCTCGATTTCCTGCGCCGCGCGATGGGCAAGCGCGGCGATGCCGAACAGGCGGTGGAACGCTGGGCCGCGGCGCAGGACGGCGCAATCCGCCAGTTCCGCACCATGGTTGGCCGCGCCCAGGCCTCGGTCCCAGTCGCGCCGGCCATGCTGGCCCAGGTGGCGAGCCAGGCGCGGAATTTGCTGGGGCGGTAGCTCGTTTCTCCCGGTGAGCGTTCCTGCCGGACTGAGAGAATGGAATCGTTCACGCAGAGGCGCGAAGAAGGAAGTAGGGGCGCAGAGGATTTGCGCTTGGCGGCGCAGCCGCTTTGAATTCGGTCGGCAACTCAAAGCGCCAGCTGGAACAAGCGAGCCTTCGGCTCACACTCTTCCTCCGCGCCTCCCTTTTCTTCTCTGCGCCTCTGCGTGAACCATTCAACGCCCACCAAACCCGCCACGGCTGGCGATCTCAACCAGCCGCACGCGCCCATGCTCCAATAAATTGCGCAAAGCCGCCGCGCTCGCTAAGGCGCGCGGGTTATGACTGAACCCCGCGATTATCGTCCTACCGTCTTCCTGCCGAAGACCGAGTTTCCCATGAAGGCCGGCCTCCCCCAGAAGGAGCCCGGTATTCTGGCGCGCTGGCTGGACGGGGACCTGTACCGGCAGCTGCGTGATGCCCGCGCGGGGCGTGAGAAGTTCATCCTTCACGATGGCCCGCCCTATGCCAATGGCGATATGCATATCGGCCATGCGCTCAACCATATCCTCAAGGACATGGTCTGCCGCACCCAGAACCTGCTGGGCAAGGACGCGCCCTATGTGCCCGGGTGGGATTGTCACGGCCTGCCGATCGAATGGAAGGTCGAGGAGCAGTACCGCAAGAAGAAGCTCAACAAGGACGAGGTTCCGGCGGAAGAATTCCGCGCCGAATGCCGCGCCTATGCGCAGCACTGGGTCGATACCCAGCGCGAACAGCTCAAGCGGCTGGGTATCATGGGCGATTGGGACAATCCCTATCTGACCATGGACAGCGAGGCCGAAGGCACCATCGTTGCCGAACTGCTCAAATTCGCCGCCAGCGGCCAGCTCTATCGCGGGGCCAAGCCGGTGATGTGGTCCCCGGTCGAAAAGACCGCGCTGGCCGAGGCGGAGGTCGAGTACGAGGACATCACCTCGACGCAGGTGGACGTGGCGTTCGAGATCATGGCAAGCCCCAACGCTCCCGAGTTGCAAGCTCTTATCGATGAAGGGCAGCAATTTGGTCGAAACAGGGTCCACGCCGTCATCTGGACAACAACGCCGTGGACGATTCCAGTCAACCAAGCGATCGCCTACGGTGAAGACGTCGAATACATCTTGGTCGATCACTTCACACCGAAGATGATCCCGGTGACGAACCGTGGCGAAGATTCAACTCAAATGGACCCTAGCCAGTCCAAACGAATCCTTATCGCAGCCAATCTGTTTGAAGAGATCAAGGCCACTCGCATGGTTCAAGGCCTTCACTTTGCGGACAAGGTTCATTGGAAGGGCAAAGGCTCCGACCTAGCCGGAACCATCGCCCGCCATCCGATGCACCACCTCGGCGGGTTCTTCGCCAAGCCGCGCCCGCTGCTCGCGGGGGATTTCGTCACCACCGAGAGCGGCACGGGCCTCGTGCACATGGCCCCCGACCACGGCGAGGATGACTTCCTGCTGTGCAAGGCGCACCACATCGAGCCGGTCTTCGCGGTGGAAGGCGATGGCAAGTACCGCGCCGACTGGGGCTGGCTCGGCGGCGAAGGCTCGGTAATCAATCCCAAGTTCAACGCGCCTGACGGGCCGATCTGCACTGCGCTGCGCGAAGCGGGCGGGCTGCTCGCGGCTTCGGCGGATTACAAGCATAGCTACCCGCACTCATGGCGCTCCAAGGCCAAGGTGATCTTCCGCTGCACCCCGCAGTGGTTCGTGCCGATGGACAAGGCGGGCGAGGGCGGCACGCTGCGCGAAAAGGCGATGCAGGCCATCGCCGACACCCGTTTCGTCCCCGAAAAGGGCCGCAACCGGATCGGGTCGATGGTCGAGGGCCGCCCCGACTGGGTGCTCAGCCGCCAGCGCGCCTGGGGCGTGCCGATCACGCTGTTCGTGGACCGCAAGACCGGCCAGTACCTCAATGACCCGGCGGTCAACGCCCGGATCGTTGCTGCCGTGCGCGAACAGGGCGTGGACGCATGGAGCGATGCCCGAGCGCAGGAATATCTCGGTGCGGACTACCGCGCCGAGGACTACGAGCGCGTCACCGACATTCTCGACGTGTGGTTCGATTCCGGCTCGACCCACGCCTTCGTGCTGGAAAGCGGGCGCTGGCCCGACCTCACGCGGCCGGAAGGCTATACCGGGCCGCTCGCCGACATGTACCTTGAAGGCAGCGACCAGCATCGCGGCTGGTTCCAGTCCAGCCTGCTGGAAAGCTGCGCCACGCGCGGCCATGCGCCCTACAAGTCGGTGCTGACCCACGGCTTCACCATGGACAGCAAGGGCATGAAAATGTCCAAGTCGCTCGGCAACACGATCGACCCGCTCAAGGTGATGGAAGTCAACGGCGCGGACATCATCCGGCTCTGGGCGTTGTCGGTCGACTTCACCGAGGATCACCGCATCGGCGACGAGATCCTCAAGGGCGTGGCCGACCAGTACCGCAAGCTGCGCAACACCTTCCGCTACCTGCTGGGCGCGCTCGACGGGTTCAGCGCGGCTGAGCAGGTGGACGTGGCGGCGATGCCGGAGCTGGAACGCTATGTCCTGGCGCTGCTGGCCAAGCTGGATGCCGCGCTGCGGGTGGCGGTCGATGATTACGACTTCAACACCTACGTCCGCGCGCTGACCGATTTCTGCAACGAGGACCTTTCGGCCTTCTTCTTCGATATCCGCAAGGACTGCCTGTACTGCGATGCGGCCGACGATCCGAAGCGCATGGCCTATCGCACCACCCTCGACGTGCTGTTCCACGCGCTGGTCCGCTATGCCGCCCCGGTGCTGGTCTTCACAGCGGAAGAGGTGTGGGGCAGCCGTTATCCGGAAGGCGGGTCGGTGCATTTGCTGGAATGGCCGGTGGTGCCGATAGCCGAGGTGGACGTCGCCAAGTGGCAAGGCCTGCGGAGCGACCGCACACTGGTCAACGAGCAGATCGAACCGATGCGCCGCGAAAAGGTGATCGGCTCAAGCCTTGAAGCCGTGGTCACGTGGGCTGCCGACGCAGGCAATGTCGACCTAGCCGAACTTTTCATTGTTTCGGCAGTGCAGCACGGCGATGCGACGGCCATCACCCGCACCCATCACCACAAATGCGGCCGCTGCTGGCGTCACTTGCCCGAGGTCACCGCCGATGGCGAACTCTGTTCACGCTGCGAACAGGTTGTTTCGGCCATGGACGGGGCGGAATGACTGCGCTTACCCGCCTACGCCTGATCGGGCTCGGCCTTGCTGCCGGGGTGTTTGCGCTTGATCAGTGGATCAAGGGGCTGATGCTTGGCCCCTTGCAGCTGCGCAAATTGGGCTCGATCGAGTTGGTGCCGTTCTTTCGCCTGACCTGGACCGAGAACTATGGCGTCTCGCTGGGCATGCTCACGGCGGATTCGATGGAGATGCGCTGGCTGCTGGTCGCGCTGACATCGGCAATCGCGCTGGTGGTGATGGTGTGGATGCTGCGCGAACGGGCGTTGGGCGATGTCGCTGCGCTGGCACTGGTGCTGGGCGGGGCGCTGGGCAATATCCGCGATCGCTTCAATTTTGGCCATGTGATCGACTATGCCGATCTCCATTTCGGGGAATGGCGGCCGTTCCTGGTGTTCAACCTGGCCGATGCGGCGATAACCATCGGCGTCCTGATTATCCTTGCCCGTTCCTTCCTTTCGCGCGAAAAGCAGGAAACGGCGGGCGAGCCCGCGACGGAGAATTGATTCAAATGCGCAAGATTTCTGCGATCCTGATCCTTGCCGGTGCTTCGGCCATGCTGGCCGGTTGCGGCAGCAGCGGGCTGCTTGGCCGTGACCGTCCCGATGAATTCGCCGTGCAGCGCCAGGCGCCGCTGGTGATTCCGCCCGATTTCTCGCTCACGCCCCCGGCCCCCGGCGCACCGCGTCCGTCGGATCGCAACACCGCCACCCAGGCGCAGGACGCCCTGTTCGGCAACCCCGCCCCGCGCAGCGAAATCGAACGCACCACCGGCAACCGCGCCGGTACTGCTGCCAATTCGATCCGCTCGACAGTGGGCGATCCCCAGACCAACACTGTCGCCAAAGGCAGCGTCACCCGCGACATCATCGCCGCCCCGCAGGGCGACGGGCGTGAGGCGCAGGCACAAGCGGGCGGCTGATTTCTGACTGACAGGTCCTCCCCCTTGGGGGAGGGGGACCATGAAGTGGTGGAAGGGGGCAAGCAGGAATGCGCGCGGTAGCGCGCAGCCGCTATCGCGGCTTTCCTTGTACGCCCCCCCCTCCGTCTCGCTTGCAGCGAGCCACCTCCCCCGTTGGGGGAGGATACTGCCTTCACCCCAAAGCAATATCCGGCGCGTCTTCCTGTTTCATGCCGACCAGGTGATAGCCCGCATCGACATGGTGGGTTTCGCCCGTCACGCCCGATGCCAGATCGCTCAGCAGGTACAGCGCCGAACCGCCAACATCCTCGATCGTGACATTGCGGCGCAGCGGGGAATTGAGCTCGTTCCACTTCAGGATGTAGCGGAAATCGCCGATCCCGCTGGCGGCGAGGGTCCGGATCGGACCGGCCGAGATCGCGTTGACGCGGATGTTCTCGGGGCCAAGATCGTTGGCGAGGTATTTCACGCTGGTTTCCAGCGCCGCCTTGGCCACGCCCATCACGTTGTAATGCGGCACAACCTTTTCCGCGCCGTAGTAGGACAGGGTCAGAATTGATCCGCCATCCGGCATCATCTCGCGCGCACGTTTGGTCACTGCGACCAGGCTGTAGGCGGAAATGTTCATGGTCATCAGGAAGTTGTCGAGGCTGGTATCGTAATACCGCCCGCGCAGCTCGTTCTTGTCCGAAAAACCGATCGCGTGGACCACGAAATCGATCGTCGGCCACTTATCCGCCAGCGTGGCAAACGCCTGGTCGAGCGCGGCCATGTCGCTGACGTCGCAATCAATCAGGAAATCGCTGCCCAGGCTGGCCGCCAGCGGGCGCACCCGCTTTTCCAGCGCTTCGCCTTGATAGGAAAAGGCCAGTTCCGCCCCCGCCTCGTGCAGCTTCTGGGCGATTCCCCAGGCCAGCGACTTGTCATTCGCCAGGCCCATGATCAGCCCGCGCTTACCCTGCATCAATCCTGTCATAAGGTCGCCACCATCCCTTTATCTGGCTTCCGGTTCCGTTACGGCATGGCTGGCCATGTCGCGCTCCTCAGGCGTGACGGCCAGTGCCGCGTTCAATTCAGCGCCTACTACCATGCCCAGCCCGACAAGCCAGAAAAAGAACAGCGCGATCATCACCCCGGCCAGACTGCCATAGGTCAGGCTGTAAGTGAAAAACCGCGCCATGACGAACGGCAACAGGCTGGTCGCCGCCACCCACCAGCCGGTCACCAGCAGCGCGCCGGGCCATTTGGGATAGGTCCGCGCCCGGTAGGCCGTGGGGGTCAGGGTATAGAACAGCAGATAGATCGCCAGGTACAGCACCGCCGCCGGGACCCAGCGCGAAGTGCTGAGCGTTTCGATCCAGCCCCCGCCGCGCGGGAACCAGGCGGCGATCACTTCCTGCGCGGCCCCGATTGCGACCTGCGCAAACAGCGCAAGCAGCAGCGCCACCACTGCCAGCACGATCACTGCGGTAGAGATCAGCCGGTGCCGCCAGTAGGCAACCACGTGGCGGGTGCCATAGGCGCGGCGCAGGATATCGCGGATCGTCTCGATCAGGCTGCCCACGGTCCACAGCGCCACCAGCCCCCCGGCCCACAGCAGCCAGCCGCTGCGCGCGGTGACCACGTCCATCGCCACCGGTTCCAGCGCGGCGCGCACCATCGGCGGCAAGGCAGTCAGGAAGGTATGGACCGAGGCGACGCGCTGGCCCTCCTCGCCAATCAGCGAGGTGATCAGTGAAACCACGACGAAGAACGGAAACAGCGACAGGATCGCCATATAGGCCAGGTTTCCAGCGTGGATGAAGCCATCGTTCCAGGCCCCGGTCCAGACCCGCCCCACCACCCGGTAAAGCCGCGTTCCCCAGAACCGGCCTTGCGGCCCGAACTGTTCACCGGCCTGCTGCTGCAGTCCGTCATGCCAGCGTTCGGCGCGGCGGCGGCGGGCTTCGGGTGAAAGGTCGGGGGGCAGCTCCGGCGAGGAATGCGCCTGATCGGCCACGCGCTCAGCCGCCCAGCCTGGCGCGCAGGTTACGCGGGTCGCGCCAGCCCTCCAGCCGCTTGACCAGATCGGCGTCCGCTTCTGGCAATTGCAGCTCGATCGTGATCAGCTGATCGCCGCGGGTGCCGTCCTTGCGGCTGAAGCCCTTGTCTTTCAGCCGCAGCGTCTTGCCCGAACTGGTGCCCGGCGCGATCGTCAGCATGACCGCACCCTCAGCGGTCGGCACGCGGACCTTTGCTCCGTTGACTGCCTCGTCCAGGCTGATCGGCAGGTCGATCCGCAGGTTGTCGCCATCGCGCTTGAAGAACGGATGCGGCTGCAGGTGGAGCGTGACGATCGCATCGCCCGCGCCGCCCGGGCCCGGCTCGCCCTTGCCCGAAAGGCGCATCTGGGTGCCGTCTTCGACCCCGGCGGGCAGTTTCAGGTCAATCGTCTTGCCATCGGCCAGGGTGATCCGCTGGGTTGCGCGCGTGGCCGCATCGGGCAGGGAAACGCCCAGCTTGTAGGCTACATTGGCCCCCTTGGGCGCGGCGCGGCGCTGGCCGCCGCCCATTCCGCCACCCATGCCGCCGCGTCCGCCGAACAGCCCTTCGAAAATATCACCCAAGTCGATCCCTTCGGCGCCTCCGCCAAAGCCTTCGAAACCATCGGCGCGGAAGCCGCGCTGGCTGCCGCCCGGCCCGCCGCCGCCGAACCCGAAGCCCATGCTGGGATTGCCATCGATATCGATCTCGCCCCGGTCAAACCGGGCGCGCTTGTCCTTGTCGGACAACAGGTCATAGGCGCGGGTCACTTCGGAAAAGCGCTCCGCAGCCTTGGGATTGTCCTGGTTGCGGTCCGGGTGAAGTTCCTTGGCGAGTTTGCGATAGGCGGACTTGATGTCCTTCTCGCTCGCGCCGCGGGCCACGCCCAGGATCGAATAGGGATCTGCCATCCCTGCTAGCTAGGTGCGATATGGCGTTTGGGCAAGAAGTAGGCTCGTTTTGCGAGTCGCTATCGCTTCCTTCGCAGGCGCAGCACGCCTATAGCCGTCCCATGGATGAAGCCCAGGCAGTCAATGCCATCCCTGATGCCGCGCCTTTCACGCTGTTCGATGAATGGTTTGCGCAGGCGCGCCAGCATGAACCCAGCGATCCTGATGCCGTGGCGCTCGCCACTGCGACCCGCGATGCCATGCCTTCGGTGCGGATGGTGCTGATGAAGGATCACGGGGCCGATCTGCTGGGGCCGCAGGGCGGGTTCGTGTTCTATACCAACAGCCACAGCCGCAAGGGCGGCGAGCTGATCGACAATCCGCAGGCGGCGATGCTGTTCCACTGGAAGTCGCTGCGCCGCCAGATCCGGATCGAAGGCACGATTGCCCCGGTTCCGGACGAGATGGCCGATGCCTATTTCGCCAGCCGTGGCCGCGATTCGCAGCTGGGGGCCCATGCCAGCGACCAGTCCGCCCCGCTTGATTCGCGTGGGACCTTCATCGCCCGGATCGCCAAGGTCACTGCAAAGCATCTGGTGGGCAAAGTGCCCCGCCCGCCGCATTGGACCGGCTACTGCCTCACCCCCAGCGCTTTCGAGTTCTGGCTGGATCGCCCCTTCCGCCTCCACGAACGCCGCCGGTTTGAACGGTTGCCGGACGGGGGCTGGACAAGCACACTGTTATATCCATGACCGACAACAATTCTCTGAACCGCAGCGCCGCCTATGCCTCGATCACGGTGGCGCTGTTGCTGGTCGGGCTCAAGGCCTGGGCTGCGCTGTCAACCGGGTCGACCGCGATGCTCGGCAGTTTGGCCGATACGCTGCTCGATCTGGTTGCTTCGATGGCGACTCTGGCGGGGGTCTGGGTTGCGGCCCAGCCGGACGATCACAACCACCGCTTCGGACATGGCAAGGCCGAAGCGCTGGCGGCGATGTTCCAGGTGGTGCTGATCTCAATCTCGGCACTGACCCTGGCCATGCGCGCGGTTCAGCAATGGTTTGCCGGGGCCCGGCCTGAAGGCGCTGAGGGCGGGATCCTGGTATCGTCGATCGCGATGGTTGCCACGGTGCTGCTGCTGCTGTGGCAGCGCCGGGTGATCCGCCAGACCGGCAGCCTCGCGATCAGCACCGACAACGTCCACTACAAGTCCGACCTGTTCCTCAACCTGGCGGTGATCGGGGCCTTGGTGCTCGATCAATACGCCGGAATTCGCGGGGCAGATTCGGTGTTCGGGCTGATGATTGCGCTGTGGCTGGGCTGGGGCGCCTGGGGTGCTTCGCAGGAAGCGATCGAGCAGCTGATGGATCACGAATGGCCGCCCGAAAAGCGCGACCGCTTTCTGGAAGTGGTCGCTCGCCATCCGGAGCTGCGCGGGCTGCACGATCTGCGCACCCGCACATCGGGCAATCGGGATTTCGTGCAGTTCCACGTCGCGGTCGATCCGCAGATGACGATCAGCGCCGCCCATCACGTGATGGACGAGATCGAGGCCAAGCTGATGAAGGAGTTCCCGGGGATCGAGATCCTGATCCACCCGGATCCCGAAGGCCATGTCGATCCCACCGACCTGTCGAGCGAGGACCTGCTGGCGGGTCTGACCGAGGAGCGGCCGGCCTAATCGTTCAGATAGAGCCGCGCGATCCGGGCCATTCCGGCGCGGACCGGGTCGTGCTTGCCCTCGTCGGTCTTGCCCAGGCGGACAATCGTCAGGCCTTGCGATGGCACGACCAGCACGAACTGGCCAAGGTGCCCGTTCATCGAAAAGGCGTTGGCCGGCAGGCCCGGCCACATCGGCTCGCCTCCGTCCGCAGGGCGGCGGTTGAGCCACAGCTGCGCGCCATAGCCGGGGTTGCGCGGATTGGACTCGGTCATGAATTCGATCCAGCCCGAAGGAACCAGCTGCGCGCCCTTGACTGCGCCCTTGTTGCGCAGGAATTCGCCGAACCTGGCCCAGTCCCGCCCGCTGGCGTGGATCAGGCTGCCGCCGATCAGGGTTCCGGCGGCGTCATATTCGGGCAATACGCTTTTCATCCCCAGCGGTTCGAACAGGCGGTTGCGCAAGTAATCGCCGACCAGGCGGCGGCGTTCGGCGGGATCGCTGGTCGCGCTGAGTGATCGGGCGGCAAGATCAGCAAGGATCACCGTGGTCGCGCTCGAATATTCCCACTTGCGGCCCGGTTCTGCCTCCAGCGGCTGGGCCTCGGCATAGGCGGCCATGTTGTCGCGCCCGTCCAGGAACAGCATCCGCGCGGTGTCGGTCAGATAGATCGGCCCTTCGGCCTCGGTGTGCTGCAGGCCCGATCGCATTTGCAGCAGCTGGCGCAATGTGATCTCGCCGCGCGGATCGCCGGGGCGCTGCCAGGCGGGGATCGGCACGCTTTCATCCAGCCGCAGCCGCCCGTCGCTGACCAGCTGGCCGATCATCACCCCGGTGACGGTCTTGGCCATCGACCATGACACGAACCGGGTGTTCTCATGATAGGGCGCGGCATAGCGTTCGGCCACGATCCGCCCGTCTTTCAGCACCACGACGGCGCGGGTTTCTGCCGTTTCGGGCTGACTGAACAAGTCATCCACCGCGCGGGCCAGCGCCTCGCGGCCCACGCCGGGTTTGTCGACCACCGCCTTGACCGCCTCGGCGGAAAGCGGTGCAGGGGCCTCGCTCTGCGCCGAACAACCGATCAGGGCTGGCAGCAGCAGCGCGGGCAGGATAAGGGACAGGCGGCGCGTAACCATGGCGCGCATCACTTGCCCAAAGGCTGGCCGATAGCAATGGCAAACCCGACCCGACCCGCGCCCCGGCGGCGCACGATCAAGCTGCTGGCCCTGGTCGGCCTGCTGCTGCTGCTGGCGCTGGCGTGGTTCTGGGGACCGCTCAATGGCTATGCCCGGATCGGCGCCGCCTATGGCGCGCGGGTGGCCTGTTCGTGCCGCTTCGAAGGCGGGCGCACGCTGGGCGATTGCCGCAAGGATTTCGAACCCGGCATGGAAGCCATCATGCTGAGCGAGGACGCCAAGGCCAAAAGCGTGACCGCGCGGTTCCCGCTGCTTGCCCGCGAAACGGCGGTCTACCGCGAAGGTGAGGGGTGTCGGCTGGACCCGTGGAAGGGATAGTGCCGGGGCAGTTTACAGGCGGTTGAACATTTTGCTCTATTGGGCGTTTCCTTGATGGAGCCCGGGCGGCTCCACAGACCACATCAGACTTGAAGGCGTTTCTGACTGCGATGACATCTTCCCAGATCTTCCCTGTGGTGCTGTGCGGTGGCAGCGGCACGCGGCTGTGGCCGCGTAGCCGGGCGGTCAAGCCCAAGCCGTTCCTGCCGCTGGTCGGCGAAACCACGCTGTTTGAGGCGACGCTGGCGCGGTGCGAACGCGCCGCCGGGTTTGCTGCCCCGGTGGTGGTCACCGGCGCGGCCCATGTCACTCATATCGAAGCCCAGCTGACCGATCCCGCCGGATCGCAAGTCATCGTGGAGCCCAGCGCGCAGAACACCGCCGCCGCGATCGCGCTGGCTGCACTGCGCCTCCCCGCAGATGCCGTGATGCTGGTCTGCCCGAGCGACCACCACATCTCCGATGTCGCCGCTTTCCGCCGCGCCGCGCTGGCGGCGGCACAGCTGGCCGCGCAAGGCTGGCTGGTCTCGATCGGGATCGAGGCCAAATCGCCCGAAACCGGCTTTGGCTATCTGCAACGCGGCGAGCCGGTGGGTGAGCTGGGCTTTCGCACCGCGCGCTTTGTCGAAAAGCCCGATCTGGAACGGGCGAAGCAATTTGTCGCCTCGGGGGACTATGCCTGGAACGGCGGGATCTTCGCTTTCGGGGTCGGCACTTTCCTGCGCGAACTCGAAATGCACGCTCCCGCGATCCTGTCTGCCGCCCGCGCCGCCGTGGCAGCGGGGCGCAGCGAAGGCCATTTGTTCTTTCCGGATGCAGAGCAATTCGCGCAGGCCCCGTCGATCTCGGTCGACTATGCGGTGATGGAGCCGACCGGGCACAAGGCGATGGTCCCTGCGGATATGGGCTGGTCCGACATCGGCAGCTGGGATGCGCTGCACAGCGCGCTCGATTGCGATGCGGCGGGCAATGCGCACAAGGGCCGCGCCGAACTGGTCGATTGCCGCAATGTTCTGGTCGACAGCGATGGTCCGCGTGTCTCGGTGATCGGGCTGGAAGACGTGGTGATCGTGGTCGATGGCGATGAAGTGCTGGTGACCACCCATGCCGGGGCGCAAAAGGTCGGCAAGCTGCAGGGTGCGGCCAACCAGTGAGCGCGCGGCTGCCCACACGGATGGTCGAACGGCCATGGGGGCGCACCAGCCTGCCTGCGCCGTTCACCGCGCCGGTGGGGCAGCGAATCGGCGAGCTCTGGTTTGAGCCCCCTGCACTGCTGGACGAGCTGCTGGTCAAATATATCTTCACCAGCGAGGCCCTGTCGGTCCAGGTCCACCCTGACGATACCCAGGCCCCGGCCGGACATCGCGGCAAGGAAGAATGCTGGCTGGTGCTGAGCGCAGAGCCCGATGCGCGGTTGGGGATCGGGTTCGATCATGCGATTCCCGCCACGGCGATGCGCGCAGCCGCGCTCGATGGCAGTATCGAACAGCTGCTGACCTGGCATTCGGTCAAACCCGGTGATTTCTTCTACATTCCGGCCGGGACGGTCCATGCGATCGGTGCGGGGATCGGCCTGATCGAGGTTCAGCAGAACAGCGACATCACCTATCGCCTTTACGATTATGGCCGCCCGCGCGAACTGCACCTCGATGCGGGGATCGCCGTGGCACGGGGTAAGCCATATCCGGAGGCGCTGCAGCGCACGGTTCCGGCGCACGGCGCGGTCACCCTGGTCGAAGGCCCCAGGTTCCGGCTTGACCGGCTGGACGGCGCCCCCGATGCCCCGACCCGTGCCCGCTATGCCGGGCCGGTGCTGGTGATTCCGGTTGATGGGCAGGCCGTGATCGCCGGGGAAGCGATTGCTGCCGGACAGGCCGGTGTCGCCGCGTCGCTGGACAAAGTCGCGCTGACCGGCCTGAACCTGATCGCACAGGCCTGCTAGAGAACTGAAACAGACAACATGGGTGGCCGATAGGGGGAGCGGGCCGGGGTTGCTTCCACGTAAGTGGAACAGACTCTATGCCCCGGCGGTTTCCTCGATCCAGCCCCCGCCGACGACCCGTTCACCCGCATAAAGCACTGCCGCCTGCCCCGGCGCGACGCCGTATTCGGGCTGTTCGAAGCAGATCGTGCAACTTGCGCCATCCCCCAGCGGCCCGTCCAGCCTGACCGGCACCGGCTTGGCCAGCGAGCGGACCTTGGCCAGCAAGGGCCCGTCCGGTAGCGGACCGATCCGGTTGGTTTCGCTCAGCCGGGCAGAGCCGACCGCCAGCAGGCGGCGCGGGCCGACCAGCACCTGGCGCGCGGCGGCATCGATCCCGGTGACGTACAGCGGTTCGGCCTGCCCGCCGATCTCCAGCCCGCGGCGCTGGCCCACAGTGAAATGGATGATCCCCTTGTGGCTGCCCAGCACCGCGCCGC
The DNA here is from genome assembly GCA_964550775.1 of uncultured Novosphingobium sp. GTDB lineage: Bacteria > Pseudomonadota > Alphaproteobacteria > Sphingomonadales > Sphingomonadaceae > Novosphingobium. The sequence continues at coordinate 29,377 of CAZKAX010000001.1, forward strand.
TTGTCGCATGAACGATCTTTCCGCCCAGCTCGGCCTCGGGCCGCACGGCGCGGACCACTTTGGCATAGTCGCCATCGGGGACGAAACAGATGTCCTGGCTGTCCGGCTTGGCCGCCACCCGCAGCCCTTCGGCTTCGGCAATCCGGCGCACCTCACTCTTGGGCAAGCCGCCCAGCGGAAAGCGCAGGAAATCGAGCTGGGCCTGAGTGGTCGCGTAGAGAAAATAGGATTGATCGCGCGCGGGATCGAGCGCGCGGTGCAGCTCTGCCCCGCCAGCGCCCATTTCGCGCCGGACATAGTGCCCGGTGGCCAGGCAATCCGCGCCCAGTTCGCGCGCCATGGCAAACAGGTCGGTGAACTTGGGCCCCATGTTGCAGCGGATGCAGGGAATCGGGGTGCGGCCGCTGAGGTATTCATCGGCAAAGCGCTCAACCACGTCCTCACGGAACTGGCTTTCGTGATCGATCACGTGATGGACGATCCCCAGCCGGTCGGCCACGGCGCGGGCATCGCGGATATCGTCACCCGCACAGCAGGCGCCCTTGCGCCCGCTGGCCGGGCCCGAATCATACAGCTGCAGCGTCACGCCAATCACTTCGGCCCCGCTGCGCGCGGCCAGCGCGGCCACCACCGAACTGTCTACTCCGCCCGACATGGCAACGACGATCCGCTTGCCAGCAAGCGGCGCGGCCAGCTGAAACAGCGTGGCAGGGTCAGGAATATGGCTCGGTTCGGTCATGACGGGCGGCCCTTACACCCCCGGGGGCGGGCGCGGCAATTCATTAGGCAATGTCAACGCGAGGTAAAGGCGGGCTTTACCCGATCTTGAGAAGGTGTGGGTTACAAGCATGACCATGGAGATCGCAAGTGACCTCATGGCCAGCCTTCGGGACCGGCTCGAACCAGCCCGCAAACCCAGCGTTGCGGCGGCGTTCGACTGGTCCGGACTGCATGCGCGACTCGTCGCGGCGCACGCCGCACGGGGAGTCATGCCGGTGAACGGCGGGGCAGGGGTGTTGCTGTCGGGCTCCTTTACGGACTGGTCCAGGGTCGCGGATCTGTCCGGGGGAAATGCCTCACGCGGCGTTAACCCTATGGCTTCAGCAGATGGAAAATTCCCCGCGGGCATAGCACACGGCAGCGCCGGTCAACCCGTTGCCGGCGGTCGAGGACAATGATGATCGAGAACCAGAAAATTCGACCCGCGATGGTAATCGGCCCGCTCGGCGAGCCGCTCACCCTAGATTCGCTGCCCGCGCCCAGCACCACCCGCTGGGTCGTGCGCCGCAAGGCGGAAGTGGTTGCGGCGGTCAATGGCGGCCTCCTGACCATCGACGAGGTTTGCGAGCGTTACAGCCTGACGCTGGAAGAATTCGCCAGCTGGCAGCGCGCGGTTGATCGTTCCGGCATGCAGGGACTGCGCGTGACGCGGATCCAGCATTACCGCGATCTCTACGAGCGCCAGCTCAAGTACTGAGCCCGCGGCAGCTTGTTCAGCAAGGCCCGGCCTGAAAAGGCCGGGTTTTTGCGTTCTGGGGCTGGCTTTGTGCCGCGTATTACTTGCGAATTACGATCAATCTGTGCCCGCCACGCCACAGTTGAGTGCCGTTTGCCGAACCAGGTCAGCACTTTGCCGAGCTTTGCGTTGCGCCGCCGCGCGCACGCGCCTATTCGCCGGGCTCACATGCGCGATCCGTGCCGCCCTTCTCTGGGACTTGCGGTAAGTGATTTAGCATAGTAATACAGTGCCGACCGCGCTTGTGACCAGTCCCGATCGTACGGGTGGTCAAGCCGGGGCATGACAAAGGCGACGCCGGCAATGAACTATGATTCGCGGATCGAAACGCAGGCCGATGGCGAACCGGCTGACCTGGCGGCGATCAATCCCCTGCTCGAACCGGATGAGGAAGACCGCGCATCGCGCAAGCGGCTTTGGATCATTGCCGCCGCCGTGCTGGTGGCGATGATCGCGATCTACTGGATGAGCCACCGCGGAGCGGCCGATACCGATGCCGCGAAGAAGAACCAGGTGCCGCTGGTCAGCGTGATCAGCCCCGGCAGTGCAACGATCGAAGGACAGATCAACGCCAGCGGCTCGCTCGCCGCGCGGCGCGAACTGCCGGTTGGCGTGCCCGGAGAAGGCGGTCAGGTTACCGCCGTACTGGTCGAACCCGGCCAGTGGGTCGGCGCCGGACAGGTGCTGGCGGTGATCGACCGTTCGGTCCAGGTCCAGCAGCAGGCCAGCCAGGCCGCGCAGATCCAGGTGACCCGCGCCAATGCCGATCTGGCCCAGGCCAATCTCGACCGCGCGCTGCGGCTGGTGGAAAAAGGCTTTGTTTCAAAGGCCGATATCGATCGCCTGCGCGCCACCCGTGATGCTGCCGCTGCCCAGGTCAGGGTGGCGGGCGCACAGCTGGGCGTGCTGCAGGCACAGACCCGGCGGCTCAGCGTGGTTGCGCCCTCGGCCGGACTGGTGCTGGAACGCCGGGTTGAACCCGGCCAGGTGGTCAGCGCCGGTTCGGGCGTGCTGTTCCGGCTCGCCAAGGGCGGGGAAATGGAAATGAAGGCGCTGCTGGGCGAAGTGGACCTGGCCAAAGTCAGCCAAGGTGTCAGCGCAGCGGTGACTCCGGTCGGCGGCACCACCAGCCATACCGGGCAGGTCTGGCAGGTTTCACCCGTGGTCGATCCCGCGACCCGCCAGGGCACGGCGCGGATCGCGCTGCCCTATGCTGCCGATCTCCGGCCGGGCGGGTTCGCCAATGCGGTAATCAAGGCGGGTACTGTGGTCGCCCCGATGCTGCCCGACAGCGCTGTGCTGTCTGACGCCAAGGGCAGCTATGTCTATGTGATCGGGGCGGACAACAAGGTCCAGCGCCGCGACATCGTGACCGGGATGATCACTGACAAGGGCACCGCGATTGTCGGCGGGCTCAACGGGAATGAAAAGATCGTCGCCCGTTCCGGTGCCTTCCTGGCTCCGGGCCAGGAAGTGAAGACCCAGGCAGTGGCCAAGTGAACAGCCTCCAAGGCGGAGCTCCGCGATGAATTTCCGCAATATCTCGGCCTGGTGCATCCGCAACCCGATCGTCCCGATCGTGCTGTTCGTGGGGCTGATCCTGGCCGGCATCATCAGCTTTTCGCGGATGCAGATCCAGAACGATCCGGACATCGAATTCCCGCTCGTGCGCGTGCTGATCGCGCAGCCCGGCGCGGCGCCGACTGAAATCGAAAAGCAGATCACCCAAAAGGTCGAGGCGGCCGTGCGTTCGATCAACGGGATCGAATCGATCGGTTCCACCGCTTCGGAAGGGATGAGCGGCACCGGGATCCAGTTCCAGATCGGCGTCGACATCAACGAGGCCGTGAACGAGGTCAAGAATGCGGTCGATCAGGCCCGGGGCGACATGCCCGACGGGATCCTCGAACCGCAGGTGATCAAGGTCCAGGGCTCGTCCTTCCCGATCGCCTACTACGCGATCCAGGCCGACGACATGACCATGGAGCAGCTGTCGTGGTTCGTCGACGATACAGTGGCCAAGCGGTTGCAGGCGATCCCCGGCATGGCTTCGGTTCAGCGCGGCGGCGGGGTGGACCGGGAAATCATGGTCACGCTCGATCCCGGCCGGATGCAGTCGCTGGGGGTCACTGCCAGCCAGGTTAACCTTGCGCTGCGCGGGCTCAACTTGAACGCCGCGGGCGGCAAGGCCGAAATCGGCGGATCGCGCCAGTCGGTGCGCGTGCTGGGCAATGCGGCTGATGCCTATGCCCTGTCGCAGGCGGAAATCTCGCTGGGCGGGGGCCGGTTCATCAAGCTGAGCGACATTGCCGTGGTCAAGGACGGCTACAAGGAAATCAGCTCGATCAGCAAGAACGACGGCAAGCCGGTCGTTACCTTCTCGATCGCGCGGGCGCGCGGCGCCTCGGACGTTTCGGTGTCCGACCAGGTGACCGAAGAAATCGTCAAGATCGAAAAGGAAAACCCGGGGCTGCACGTCTCGACCCTGTTCACTTCAGTCGATTTCACCAAGCAGCAGTACGAAAGCTCGATCTCGACCATGATCGAAGGGGCGATTCTGGCGGTTGTGGTGGTGTTCTTCTTCCTGCGCGATTGGCGCGCGACGGTGATTTCCGCCATCGCCATCCCGCTTTCGGCGATCCCGACCTTCTGGTTCCTCAACGTCTGGTTCGGCTTCACGCTCAACATGATGTCGCTGCTGGCGCTGGGGCTGGTCGCGGGGGTGCTGGTGGACGATGCGATCGTCGAGATCGAGAATATCGTCCGGCACATGCGCATGGGCAAAAGCGCCTATCAGGCGTCGATCGACGCGGCGGACGAAATCGGCCTTGCGGTGGTGGCGACCACCCTGTCGATCGCGGCGGTGTTCCTGCCGGTGGGCTTCATGCCCGGGGTGCCGGGGCAGTTCTTCAAGAACTTCGGCTTCACCGTGGTGGTGGCCGTGCTGCTCAGTCTGGCCGTGGCGCGCATGATAACGCCGATGATCGCGGCCTATTTCCTCAAAGCGCATGGCCAGGAAGAACATGGCAGCGGGCCCTGGATGGACCGCTACCTCAACCTGCTGCGCTGGACCCTGGACAAGACCAAGGCCGAAGCTGACCGCGGCCGCCTGCCCCATGCGCGGGCCCGGCTGGTCTATCATGCCCCGGCGCTGGTGCTGGCTGCGATTGGCGCGGTTGCCAGCCAGGTCATGCCGCTGATCCAGGCCCGTTCGGAGGGCAAGGACGTGCCCGATTTCTCGGTCGGCATGATGATCTTCAGCTTCATCGGCCTCTATCTGGCACTGGCTGTGCTGACTTTCCTGATCGGCATGATCTGGGGCAAGCTGCGCGGCTGGCAGTCCAGCGGCTGGGCCGCGCGCACGCGCTGGGTGATGACCTATTTCCGCGACCACCGGGTGTGGATGCTGGGCGTGGGCCTGGCTGCGCTGGTGATGACCGGGGTGATGTTCGGTTCGATGCCGATGCAGTTCTTCCCGCAGGTCAACAGCGATTTCGGCGAAGTGTCGATCGAAATGGTCCCCGGCACCACGCTCGCCCAGACCGAGGCGGTGGCGGACCGGGTCACCCAGATCGTGCTGAGCGATTCCGAAGTGGCGATCGCGCCGGAATCGATCCGTGAAGGGTCGGCCAGCCTGTTCATCACCTATGCCAAGGACCGCAAGAGCACGAGCCAGGAGATCGAACGCCGCCTGACGCCCAAGCTGCTTGAAATCCCCGATGCGCGGATCAGCTTTGTCGAACAGGGCGGCGGCCCGCCGTCAAGCGGGCCGAACCGCCCGGTGGTGGTGATGCTGACCGGATCCAACCCCGATACGCTTGATGCCGCGGCCAATACCCTGGCCGAACAGATGCGCGGGATGAAGGAACTGGTCGCCCCGCGCGTCAGCGCCGACATGCGCCGCCCCGAAGTGGTGGTGAAGCCCCGGCTGGACCTTGCCGCCAGCATGGGGGTGTCCACTGCCGCGCTCAGCCAGGCGATCCGCATCGCCACGATTGGTGAAATTGACCAGAACGCGGCCAAGTTCTCGCTGTCGGACCGGCAGGTGCCGATCCGGGTGCGCCTGTCCGAAGATTCGCGCCGCGACCTTTCGACGCTGCAGAACCTGCCCGTGCCCACCGGCACCGGCGGATCGGTGCCGCTGTCCAGCGTCGCCGAAATCAGCCTGGGTTCGGGCCCGGTCAGCATTCAGCGCTACAACCAGCAGCGCCGCACCTATATTTCCGCCGATCTTGCCCCGGGCATCTATCAGGGTGAGGCGATGAAGAAGGTCAACGAACTGCCGTTGATGAAGAAGCTGCCCAATGGCGTCTCGAACGAGGCCGCCGGGCAGTCCAAGTTCCTCGCCGAACTGCTGACCAGCTTCGCCATCGCGGTGGTATCGGGCATCCTGCTGGTCTTCGCGGTGCTGGTGCTGCTCTATCACCGGCTGATCTCGCCGCTGGTCAATATGGGTTCGCTGTTCCTGGCCCCGCTGGGCGGGCTGATCGCGGTGTTCCTGATCGGCCAGCCCATCTCGCTGCCGGTGTTCATCGGCATCCTGATGCTGTTCGGGATCGTCGCCAAGAACTCGATCCTGCTGATCGATTTCGCGATCGATGAAATGGCCAAAGGTGCGGACAAATATACCGCGATCGTCGAAGCCGGGCACAAGCGCGCCCAGCCGATCATCATGACCACCGTGGCGATGACCGCGGGGATGATCCCCACCGCCGTTTCGCTGACCGGTGACGGGGCCTGGCGCGCGCCGATGGGCACGGTGGTGATCGGCGGGCTGATCCTGTCGACCGCACTGACCCTGCTGATCGTGCCCGCTGGGTTCAGCCTGGCCGACGGGGTGGAAAAGCGGCTCGGGCCGAAACTGCGCCGCATATTCCTGAGCTACGATCCGACCGAGGCGAAGAATGATCGCGATCGCGACGCCGGGTTCGAGGGTCTTCCGGCCGAGTGAGCAGCACGCTCTCTGCCCCCGGCGGGATCGGCGCGGCCCCGGTAAAGGCGCCGGATCGCGCCTTGCAGATGCGCCGCACCGCCACCGGATTGCTGGTGGCCATGGCTGCCCTGTTTCTGCTGGCCCGGCATTACCAGGATCTGCACCCGGCCTGGGGCTGGGTGCTGGCCTTTGCCGAGGCCGGGATGGTCGGCGGCATGGCCGATTGGTTCGCGGTAACCGCGTTGTTCCGCCGCCCGCTGGGCCTGCCGATCCCGCACACCGCGATCATCCCTGAAAACAAGGACCGCATCGCCGATACGATGGCCGCGTTCCTGCGGGACAATTTCCTCACCCCGCAAGTGGTGGCGCGGCGGATGCGGGCGATGAACCTGGCTGGTGCAGCGGGGGACTGGCTGGCCGATCCGGCCAAGGGCGGCAGCACCCGCCTGCGCGATGGCGCGGCGGAACTGCTCGCCCAGGTGCTCGAATCGCTCGATCCCGAACGGCTTGGCACCCAGGTGCGTGGCGGGTTGTTCCGCCAGATCGACAAGCTCGAAGTCTCGCCCCTGCTCGGCCAGATGCTCGCCACCACGATTGTCGATCAGCGCCATATGCCGGTGATCGATTCGCTGGTGCGCTGGGCCGGTTTGACACTGGAGGACAACGAGGAGCTGATCCGCGATCTGATCCACAAACGCGCCAATGCGGTGCTGCGCTGGACCGGGCTGGATGAAACGCTGGCCAATTCGGTGCTCGACGGGCTCTACAAGCTGCTCGCCGAAGTGATCGTCGATCCGGATCATCCGCTGCGCGGCAAGGTGGAAGAAGGCCTCGCCAAGCTGGCGCAGGACATGCAGCAGGATGCCGAACTGCGCGGGCGGATCGAACGGCTCAAAAGCGAACTGATGGCCAACCCGGCCGTGTCGCGCTGGTGGCAGGGGGTGTGGGAACGGCTGCGCACCGGCATGCTGACCCGCCTGCGCCGCCCGGCGGGCGAAGGCAGCGGGCAACTGGCCGAAGCCCTGACCGAACTTGGCCGCCATCTGCGCGATGATCCGGCGCTGCAGCACCAGATCAACCGCTTTGCCCGCCGCACGCTGGTGGGCGTGTCGGTGCGCTATGGCGATCAGATCGTCCGGCTGGTGTCCGAAACGGTGCGCCGCTGGGACGCGCAGACCGTGACCGACCGGATCGAAGGCGCGGTGGGGCGCGACCTGCAATTCATCCGGATCAACGGCACGCTGGTCGGCGGGCTGGTCGGCGTGGCGATCCATGCGGTGGACATGGCTCTGTGACCGGCCCGGTGCTCACCACGGCACGGCTGGAGCTGTGGCAGCCCGCCTTGCGCGATCTGCCAGACCTCTACGCCCTCACCCTCGATGACGAGACCCGCCGCTTCCTCGGCCAGTTCGTGCCGAGCGAAATGGACGCCTTCAACCGCCTGCACCGCAACGCCGGTTCGTGGGCCTTGCACGGCTATGGCACTTTCATGGTCCGCCTGAAGGGGCATAGCCGGATCGTCGCCAACTGCGGCGTGTTCCGCAGCCATCGCGGCTTCGGCCAGGGGCTGGATGATGTGGCCGAGGCCGGATGGATCGTCCACAAGGACCACTGGGGTGAAGGGATTGCCCGCGAAGCCATGGAAGCCGCGCTGGCGTGGTTCGATACAACGCACGGCAAGCAGCGGATTGCCTGCATGATCGAAGAAGGACATGCGGCGTCCGATGCGCTGGCGGGCAAGCTGGGGTTTGCGCGCTATGGCACGCATCAGGCAGAGACTGGGCCGGTGCTGGTGCTGTACGAGCGGTTGTAAACGACACAAAAAGGAAAAGGCCCCGCCGAAGCAGGGCCTTCACTTGTGCGATTTATCACGAAATCAAAGCTTGCCGGTCAGTTCCGGCACCGCCGTGAACAGGTCCGCGACCAGGCCCAGGTCGGCGACCTGGAAGATCGGGGCGTCTTCGTCCTTGTTGATCGCGATGATCGTCTTGGAATCCTTCATCCCCGCAAGGTGCTGGATCGCGCCGGAGATGCCGACTGCGATGTAGACTTCCGGGGCAACGATCTTGCCGGTCTGGCCGACCTGGAAATCGTTGGGGACATAGCCCGCATCGACCGCCGCGCGGCTCGCGCCAACCCCGGCGTTGAGCTTGTCGGCCAGCGGGAAGATCACCGCCTTGAAGGTCTCCGAATCCTTGAGCGCGCGGCCGCCGGAAACGATGATCTTGGCGCTGGTCAGTTCGGGACGTTCGCTTTTGGCGACTTCCGAACCGACGAAGCTGGAGAGGCCCGAATCGCCGGTGCCAGATACGGCTTCAACCGTGCCCGAACCGCCAGCGGCGTCGGCCTTGGCAAAGGCGGTGCCGCGCACGGTAATCACCAGCTTGGCGTCGCTCGATTCGACCGTGGCGATGGCGTTGCCGGCGTAGATCGGGCGGCTGAAGGTTTTGGGGCCTTCGACCGAGAGGATGTCCGAGATCTGCATCACGTCGAGCAAGGCGGCGACGCGCGGGGCGACGTTCTTGCCGGTGGTGGTGGCGGGAACCACGAAGGCATCGTGGTGGCCCATCAGGCCCGCCACCAGCGGCGCAACGTTTTCGGCCAGCGCGTTGGCATAGGCGGCGTCATCGGCGAGGTGGACCTTGCCCACGCCCGCGATCTTGGCGGCTTCGGCAGCCACCCCGGCGCAGCCCGATCCGGCGACCAGCAGGTGGACTTCACCCAGCTGGCTGGCGGCGGTCACGGCGGACAGGGTGGCGTCCTTGACGGCGGTGTTGTCGTGTTCGACCCAAACGAGAGTTTTCATCTCAACTTTCCTTCCAACAGACTCCGTTCGTGTCGAGCGAAGTCGAGACACCCGCGCGCACCGTGTCTCGACTACGCTCGACACGAACGGGGGTGAGGGATGATTGTCAGGCTACGCCCATTTCCTTGAGCTTGGCGACGAGGGCATCCACGTCGGCCACCTTGATCCCGGCGCTGCGCACCGGGGGTTCGCTGACCTTGAGGGTCTTGAGGCGCGGGGCAATGTCCACCCCGTAGTCAGCCGGGGCCTTGGTGGCGAGCGGCTTGCTCTTGGCCTTCATGATGTTCGGCAGCGAGGCATAGCGCGGTTCGTTGAGGCGCAGGTCGGTGGTGACCACCGCGGGCAGCGCCAGCTTGACCGTTTCCAGACCGCCGTCGATTTCACGCTTCACCACCACCGAATCGCCTTCGACGGTGATTTCGTTGGCGAAAGTGCCTTGCGGACGGCCGAGCAGCGCGGCGACCATCTGGCCGACCTGGTTGCTGTCATCGTCGATCGCCTGCTTGCCGGTGATGATCAGGCCGGGGCCTTCCTCGTCGGCCACGCCCTTGACGATCTTGGCAACGGCGAGCGGTTCAACCTCGACCCCGTCATCGACCTGCACCAGCACGGCGCGGTCTGCGCCCATGGCGAGCGCGGTGCGCAGCGTTTCCTGGGCCTTGGCCGGGCCGACCGAAACCGCGATGATTTCGGTGACCACGCCCTTTTCCTTGAGGCGGATGGCTTCTTCGACGGCGATTTCGTCGAACGGGTTCATGCTCATTTTGACATTGGCGAGATCGACGCCCGTGCCGTCGCTCTTGACGCGCGGCTTCACGTTATAGTCGATCACGCGCTTTACGCAGACCAGGGCTTTCATGCGGTTCAAGCCTTTCCCACTAGATTGCTGCACTGCCGCATAGTTGTCGTTTACGTAAACGTCAACCCATGTTTAGGCGCACGATTAATGCTGTGACCGCACCGCCATTGCCGCGCATTCCTATGCGGTCAAGGGGGGAATCGACCCCTTCGCGCCTGCGATGGCAGCAAAAGCGAAGCTAATGGTAAGCAGCACAAACGAAAGGGCCGGTCCTGCACCTGCAGAACCGGCCCTGGGTTCGTTTCGAAGCAGACTATCAGGCCACCTTACGTACTTCCGCAACGATCTTCTTGGCCGCGTCGCCCAGATCGCTCGCGGAAACGATCGGCAGGCCGCTGCCTTCAAGAATCTGCTTGCCCTGTTCGACATTGGTCCCTTCGAGGCGGACCACCAGCGGAACCGAGAGGTTCACTTCCTTGGCCGCGGCGACGATCCCGTCGGCGATGATGTCGCACTTCATGATCCCGCCGAAGATGTTGACGAGAATGCCCTTCACTGCCGGGTCCTTGAGGATGATCTTGAACGCCGCGGTGACCTTCTCCTTGTTGGCGCCGCCGCCCACGTCGAGGAAGTTGGCGGGGAATTCGCCGTTCAGCTTGATGATGTCCATCGTCGCCATGGCGAGTCCGGCGCCGTTGACCATGCAGCCGATGTTGCCATCGAGCTTGATGTAGGCAAGGTCATACTTGCTGGCTTCGATTTCAGCCGGATCTTCCTCGGTCTCGTCGCGCAGTTCCATCACGTCGGGGTGGCGGTAGAGCGCGTTCGAATCGAAGCTCATCTTGGTGTCGAGCACCAGCAGCTTGCCGTCACATTCAGCCAGCGGGTTGATTTCGATCATCTCGCAATCGAGCGCAGAGAAAGCGTCGAACAGCTGCTTGCCCAGCACCTGCGCCTGCTTGGCGAGGTCGCCCTTGAGCTTGAGCCCGAAGGCCAGCGCGCGGCCGTGGTGCGGCATGAAGCCCTGCGCCGGGTCGATGGTGATCGTGGCGATCTTTTCGGGCGTGTCGTGGGCCACATCCTCGATGCTCATCCCGCCTTCGGTGCTGGCGATCATCGCGATCCGGCCAGTGGCGCGATCGACCAGCATCGACAGGTAGTATTCCTTGCCGATGTCGACCCCGTCGGTGATGTAGAGCCGGTTGACCTGCTTGCCCGCATCACCGGTCTGGATCGTGACCAGCGTGTTGCCGAGCATTTCGCGGGCGTGGCTTTCGACTTCTTCCAGGCTCTTGGCGAGGCGCACGCCGCCTTTGGCATCGGGGGCCAGTTCCTTGAACTTGCCCTTGCCGCGCCCGCCGGCGTGGATCTGGCTCTTCACGACATAGAGCGGCCCGGGCAGCTGCTTGGCGGCGGCGACGGCTTCTTCCACGCTCAGCGCGGGAATGCCTTTGGGGATCGCGATGCCGAACTTCGCCAGCAGTTCCTTGCCCTGATACTCGTGAATGTTCATGCCTGATGACTCCGGTGGGGAAAAGCGGCCGCAGGGCCTTTGTGCGCCGCCGCATAAGCATAGAGTGACGGGCTTGAAAAGGCCTGCCAGAGGGTCTTGGGGCAGAAATATGAACGCCAGTTGCGAACCGTTCGCAAGTGTTTGCCGCAATGGCCGGATCGGTGCCGATGATTGACCGCGCGCGCCTTGATGCCATCGTCCGCGAAGCCGGGCGGATCGCGCTGTCGCGCTGGCCGGGGCACGGCCACGCGCTGCAATCGTGGGACAAGGAGCCGGGCAGCCCGGTCAGCGCGGCGGATCTGGAGGTTGACGAATTCCTGAAACGCGAACTCGGCGCGCTGCTGCCGTCCGCCGGGTGGCTGTCCGAAGAAACCGTCGATGCGCCCGAACGGCTGGGCGGCGATCTGATCTGGCTGGTCGATCCGATCGACGGGACCCGCGATTTCATTCGCGGGCGCGCGGGCTGGTGCGTCTCGGTCGCGCTGGTCAGCGCCGGACGCCCGCTGTTCGGCCTGCTCGCCGCCCCCGCGCGCGAGGAGTTCTGGCTGGCCGAGGCGGGCAAGGGGGCCTGGCGCAACAACCGGCGGCTGCGCGCCAGCCGCCGCACCCAGCTCGCCGGGGCGCGGGTTCCGGCCGAGGCCGTGCCGCATATCGATGGCGACCTGACCCCGGTCGCCCGGCCCAACTCGATCGCGCTGCGCATGGCGATGGTCGCTGCGGACGAGGCCGACCTCGTCGCCACGCTGCGCTGGGGCTACGAATGGGACATCGGCGCCGCCGCCCTTATCGCGCGCGAGGCCGGAGCCATGGCCACCGACGTGTTCGGCCAGACGCTGCACTACAACAAACTCGATCCACGCGCCTTCGGGGTGCTGGTCTCGGCACCCGGGATCCATCAGGCGGCAGTGGAGCGATTGGCCGACCGGGCGAGGGAGCTAGCCGCGAAGGGGTGAAAGGGTTCGCGCAAAGGCGCAAAGAGAAAAAGGCGCAGAGGTGTCGTGCCGGCGGCGAAGCCGCTTTCCCTTCGGACCTTCCGGTTTATCGCAGGTTTGCAGAGATTGGCCGCCTGCGGCGGATTACACCACCTCTTTGCGCCTTTCTTCTGCTCTGCGCCTTTGCGTGAATCCCAAAAGGGCCCACCTCGCGGTGAGCCCTTTATCTTTACAGCAGCGCCGGTCAGCTTCCGGACTTCGCCGCGGCAACGTCTTCCTGCGTGATCGGGACGATCTTGATTTCGACCCGGCGGTTCTTGGCGCGGCCTTCGGGGGTGTCGTTGCTGGCCACCGGCATGGTTTCACCAAAGCCCTGGCTGCGCAGGCGCGCGGCGGGGACGCCCTGGGTGATGAGGTAGTTCATCACCGTGCGCGAACGGTTTTCCGACAGGGTCTGGTTGAACGCGTCCGATCCGGTCGAATCGGTGTGGCCGTAAACGTCGACCAGGCTGTTGGGATAGTCCTTCAGGCTCTGCGCGACCTTGTCGAGCGTGGCGCGGAATTCCGGCTTGAGGCTGGCGCTGCCGACATCAAAGGTCACGCCGTCGGGCAGGTTGACCAGAATTGCAGTGCCATTGTCGGTTTCGGTCACGTCCACGCCCGAACCGGCGGTCTGTTCCTTCAGCGTCTTGATCTGCTGGTCCATCTTGTAACCGACCACGCCGCCAGCGACGCCGCCGATCCCGGCACCCACGATCCGCCCGGTCTTGCCGCCGATCAGCCCGCCCAGCAGGCCGCCAACCACCGCGCCGCCCGCGCCGCCCAGCACCGTGCGCGACACTTTCTTCTCGCCGGTGTTCGGATCGGTCACGCAGGCCGATACGGTCAGCAGCGATACGGCGGCGAAGCCCGAAACGAGCCAGCGAGATTTCCTGATAGCCATGATGCGATCCCCTTTGATTCCAACGAAGTGAACTTGCGGACAGGTTTGGCCCCGCGAACCTGAACAGAATGTGGACCGTCCGCCAAGTCAAGGGTCTGTCGGCGGCCTGCCCCGCGCCCCCTTCGCCTTGGCGCAGGAATCTGCTATCGCTGCCTGCGTGAACCCTTTTCCCTGGTCAGACGTCATCATCATTGCAGGGCTGATCCTGCTCAACGGCCTGTTTTCGATGTCGGAACTGGCGATCGTTTCGGCTCGCCCGGCGCGGATGCGGCTGCTGGCCGAACGCGGCAGCAAGGGCGCGCGCACTGCGATTTTGCTGGCTTCCGATCCGGGCAAGTTCCTGTCTACCGTGCAGATCGGGATCACTTTGGTCGGGATCATCGCCGGTGCCTATTCGGGGGCCAGCCTGGGCGGGCCGACCGGCGAACGGCTGGCCGCGCTGGGCGTGCCCGATCGCTGGGCGCCGGAAGCCGGGTTTGCCGTGGTCATCGCGATCACCACTTATGCCAGCCTGGTGGTGGGTGAACTGGTGCCCAAGCAGGTCGCCCTGCGCGCTGCCGAAGCGATTGCGGTGACGGCCGCCGTGCCGATGGCACTGGTGGCGAAAGTGACCGCGCCGTTCGTCTGGCTGCTCGACAATTCCTCTGCCGCGCTGCTGCGGCTGATGGGGGTGCGGCACAAGGGCGAACACGCGCTGACCGCAGAAGAATTGCAGATGGTTTTCGCCGAAGCGACCCGCAGCGGCGTGATCGAGGAAGACGAACGCGCGATCATGACCGGGATCATGCGGCTGGCCGATCGCCCGGTGCGCGAACTGATGACCCCGCGCACCGAACTCGACACGATTGACCGCAAGGCCAGCGAGGACGAGGTTCGCGCCGCGATCAAGGACAGCCCGCATTCGCTGCTGCCGGTGGCCGATGGCAGCCCGGACAACATTGTCGGCGTGGTCAAGGTCAAGGAAGTGCTGGCGGTGCTGCTCGCGGGCAAGCGGTTCCAGCTCGGGCGGCTGATCCGCAAGGCAGAGATCATTCCCGACCAGCTCGACGCGATGGACGCGCTGCGCATCCTGCAGCAATCGGGCGTATCGATGGCGCTGGTCCATGACGAATACGGGCATCTCGAAGGCGTGGTTACCCCGGCCGACCTGCTGTCCGCGATCGTCGGCAATTTCGCCAGCCATCAGGATGCGGGCGATTCGCCCATGGTGACCGAGCGTGAGGACGGGTCGCTGCTGGTATCGGGCGCGATGCCGGCCGATTTCCTGGCCGACCGGCTGGGGATCGATCTGCCGGATGACCGTGACTATGCCACCGCCGCCGGGTTTGCCCTGTCGGTCCTGAAACGCCTGCCGCACGAAGGCGAGTATTTCAAGGAACAGGACTGGCGGTTTGAAGTGGTCGACATGGACGGGCGCAAGATCGACAAGCTGCTGGTAAGCTCGCTGGCCAAGCCGGTTGAGGTTGAGGACTAGGTCCTGGCCCTGGAGTCTGTTCCGCTCACGTGGAAGCAACATCGGCCCGCTCCCCCGCAAATCCCGTTTTCCTACACGCGCGCGATCTGTCATATTCCGGGCTGCTGGTTCAGCAGGCTCTTTGAAATTGTTGGCAGGCGCGCAGGCCATGCCCGGGCGCGATTTTTCCAAAACCGCACATGTGTCACCTTATTCAGGGTAACGCATTGGCAAATATGGGTAAATCAGGGTTACAGGGGTGTCACCCGGTGTAACCTTGTTGTCCGCGCGGCGGCGCGCTGGTTCAGAAGGTCAGCCGCGCACAGGCGAGCGCCAGGCCGCAGGCGCAGACCACCAGCATCCGCGCCGCTTCAAGCGGGGCGGGCAGGTCTGGGCGGGTAACCGCGCGGGCGAACACTTGGGCCATGGCCGCATTGTCGTCGCTGCGGGTAAACGAAGGGTTAAACGGCCGCGCTGGCGCTCATCACCGCGCGGCCATCGGCGGCAAAGGCGCCCAGTTCGATTGCCCCGTCGTTGCCCTTGAGCACAAGGTGGAGGTCTTCGCCGCAAATCGCCGGGCTCAGCCCGCGAAAGGCGAAACGCTTGAGGGCATTGTCGCCAAACTGGCGCCGGGCCAGATCGAGCAGCAGAGTGGCGGTCAGCGGCCCGTGGACCACCAGCCCGCGATAGCCCTCTTCCTGTGTGGCATAGGGCAGATCGTAATGGATCCGGTGGCTGTTGAAAGTCAGCGCCGAGAAGCGGAACAGCAGGGCTTCGCCGGGAGTGACCGTGCGGTGCGCTTGCCACCCGGCGGGGTCAAACCGAGCTTCGCCCAGCGGCGGCGGGGCCGGGGGGGTGCCGGGGGCAGAGGGCTCGCGGTAGACCAGCGACTGGACCTCGCGCACCGCGGGGCCGGACGCGCCGCTGGTTTCGTGCTCGATCTCCACGAAGATCAGGCGGCCCGATCCGCCGGTCTTTTCGGTGACCGAGGCGAGGCGCGAGCTCCGGGTCACGGCCTCGCCCACGTGGAGGGGCCTGAGGAATTCGACCTTGCTCGATGCCCACATCCGGCGCGGCAGGGGCAGGGGGGGCAGGAAGCTGTCCGGACGCTCATCGCGGCGCGGGTGGCCATCCTCGCCGAGGCTGGCGGTGGGGGCATCGGGCAGGCCAAGGCACCAGTGCAGCGCTTGCGGGACTGCGCCATCCCCCGGAGCGGTGCGGTCGAGCGTGGCGAGCCAGCGGGTGACCATGGCCGGGTCGGCGCGATCTTCGCGGGTTTCGGTGCGGCCGATCCATTGCTGCCATTCGCTCATCAGTTGCGCCCCCCGATCAGGCCGCGCGCGATCACCTGGGCCTGGATTTCCGCTGCGCCTTCGAAGATATTGAGGATCCGGGCATCGCACAGCACCCGGCTGATCTCATACTCCATGGCGTAGCCATTGCCGCCATGGATCTGGAGCGCCGCATCGGCATTGGCCCATGCCGCGCGGGCGCCGAGCAGCTTGGCCATCCCGGCCTCGATATCGCAGCGCTTGCCCGAATCCTTGGCCCGGGCGGCGGCATAGGACAGCTCGCGGGAGAGGACGAAATCGGTCAGGCTCATGGCCAGCTTGTCCGACACGCGCGGGAACCGGATGATCGGCTGGCCGAATTGCTTGCGGGTCAGGGCATAGTCCAGCCCCAGCTCCAGCGCCCGACGGGCAACCCCCACGGCGCGCGCGGCAGTCTGGATCCGGGCGCCTTCGAACGTGCGCATCAGCTGCTTGAAGCCCTGCCCCTGTTCGCCCCCCAGCAGGGCATCGGCGGGGGCCTGCATCGCATCGAACTGCAAGGCATATTCGCGCATCCCGCGATAGCCCAGCACCTCGATCTCGCTGCCGCTCATCCCTGCGGCGGGGAACGGATCGCTCTCGGTCCCGCGCGGCTTGGGGACCAGCAGCATCGACAGCCCGGCATAGCCTTTGACATCGGGCAGGGTGCGGCACAGCAAGGTCATCAGGTCGGAGCGGCTGGCGTGGGTGATCCAGTTCTTCGCCCCGTCGATCACCCAGTGATCGCCATCCAGCCGTGCCCGCGTTTGCAGCGAGCCGAGGTCGGAGCCGACATCGGGTTCGGTGAACACGGCGGTCGGCAGCACCTCGCCGCTGGCGATGCGGGGCAGCCAGTGGGCCTGCTGCTCCGCCGTGCCGCCCATCGTGATCAGTTCGCCCGCAATCTCGCTGCGGGTGCCAAGCGAGCCCGCGCCGATCCAGCCGCGTGACAGCTCTTCGGTGACGAGACACATCACCAGCTTGGACAGGCCAAGCCCGCCGAATTGCTCGGGGATGCAGACCCCGAAAGTGCCGAGTTCGGCCATGGCCGAAACGGTGGCGTCGGGGATCAGAGCGTTGGCGAGGTGCCACTTGTGGGCGTGGGGCACAATCTCGGCATCGGTGAACTTGCGGAACTGGTCGCGGATCGCGTCAAGCTCACCGTCATGGAAGCTCTCGCTCGGCCAGAGCCCTTCGGCCAGCGCTTCCGCCACGGCAAGGCGCAGCGGCGCGTGATCGGCATCAAGCAGCGCCGCGCTGGTCGCAGCAAGGTCGCGCGCGGCCTGGCCCAGCCCGAGATCGGCGGGGCGGAACAGCTCGTTCTGCCCCATCGGCAGGCCCCCCACCAGCTGCCCCAGCGTTTCGGCAAAGGCGAGCGTGGCCACATTGCGGTCAAGCGGGGTACCGCCCTGATTGCTGTCCAGCCAGCCGACCACGGCCTCCAGCGCCGCGACGCTGGTCGCGACCCAGGCAAACCCGTGCGCGGCGCGCTGTTCGGCATCGATCGCCCGCTCCGCCAGCCGCTCCGCCAGCGCCGCCCGGGCCAGCTCGCGATAGCCCTGAGCCGCGCCAAGCAGGTGGGCGAAATCGAGGCTCATGCCTTTTCGAACACCGCCGCGATGCCCTGTCCGCCGCCGATACACATTGTCTCAAGCCCGTACTTCACATCACGGCGCTGCATTTCGCGGGTCAGGTTGGCGAGGATCCGCCCGCCGGTCGCGCCGATCGGGTGGCCCAGCGAAATGCCCGAGCCGTTGACGTTGAGCATGTCGTGGCGGCTGTCATCGTCCGCCCAGCCCCAGCCCTTGAGGCAGGCCAGAACCTGCGGCGCGAAAGCCTCGTTGAGCTCGATCAGGCCGATGTCATTCCACGACAGGCCATTGCGCGCGAACAGCCGCTCGGTCGCGGGGACGGGGCCAAAGCCCATCCGGCTGGGATCGCACCCGGCGGCGGCCCAGGAATGGAACCACGCGATCGGCTCCAGCCCCAGTTCTTCGAGCTTGTCCTCGGCCACCACCAGACAGGCGGCGGCGGCATCGTTCTGCTGGCTGGCATTGCCTGCGGTGACCACCCCGCCTTCGAGTGCGCGCAGCTTGCCCAGCGTCTCCATGCTGGCATCGGCGCGGTAGCCTTCGTCGTGGTCGAACAGCAGTGCATCGCCCTTCTTCTGGGGGATCGAGACAGGCACCAGTTCGTCGGCGAATTTGCCTTCGGCCCAGGCGGCGGCAGCGCGCTGGTGGCTGCGCACGGCGTACATATCGCAGGTCTCGCGGCTGATGTTCCAGTCCTTGGCCAGATTCTCGGCGGTTTCGATCATGCCCGAAATCACGCCATAGCGCTCGATCGGCTGGCTCATCACCCGGCCGCGGGTCAGGCGGTCATGCAGGGTCAGGTTGCCTGCGCGGACGCCCTTGCGGACATCGGTGGTGTAATGCTCGACGTTCGACATGCTTTCGCAGCCGCCGGCCACCACCACGTCGCTCATCCCGGTCTGGACCATCATCGCTGCGTTGACCACCGCCTGCAGGCCCGAGCCGCAGCGGCGGTCGAGCTGGTAGCCGGGGACATGTTCGGGCAGGCCAGCCAGCAGCCACGACCAGTGGCCGATGCACGGCGCCTCGCCATTGCCATAGCCCTGGCTGAACACCACGTCGTCGACCCGCGCCGGATCGATCTGCGTGCGCTCCATCAGCGCTTTCAGGATGGTCGCCCCTAGCTGACCCGCGGTCAGGCCGGACAGCGCCCCGCCGAACTTGCCGACGGGGGTGCGGATCGGGGCAACGATGGCGGCACGGCGAAGCTGGGTCATTTTGTGTCCTTGTCAGAAGTGGCGACGATGCCGCGGTCGATCAGGCGGGCGATTTCGCTTGAGGAGAGGCCCAGCCGCTCGGCCAGCACCTGTTCGCTGTGCTCGCCCAGATAGGGGGCCGGGCGGGGATCGCCCGCCACCTGACCGGGGATGTTGGCGAAGCTGCGCGTCGCCGGATAGGAAAAGCCGCTGGGATTGGCGGGCGAGGGGCCGAACAGCGGATTGTTGGCCACCAGATCGGGATCGGTTGCCGCCTCGTGCATGGTGCGATAGCGCTCGAACGTGGCCCCCGCCGCGGTCAGGCAGCTGGCCAGCTCGGCATAGTCGCTCTGCCCCGCCGCGCCCTGAAACAGCGCGAACAGGCGGTGGCGGTTGACGAAGCGGTTGTGCTCGCTGGCCGAGAACTGGACCCCAAGTTCCACTTCGAGCGCGGCCACCGCGTCCTGCAGGCCGAAGGCCTCGACCGTCGCCCGCCATTGCTTGGCGGTCAGCGCGGCCACCATGAAGCGCTTGCCGTCGCGGCTGGTGAAATCGCGCCCGAACCCGCCCCAGATCGCATTGCCCAGCCGCTCGCGGTCGTGCCCGCGATAGAGCATTTCGGCGACCAGCCCGTGATTGCCCAGCGTGCCGATCGCGACATCGCCCAGCGGCACGCGCAGTTCCACCCCTTCACCGGTCTGGTCGCGGTGGCGCAGCCCTGCCAGCAGGGCGAAGGCGCAATAGGCCCCGGTGATGAAATCCCAGGCGGGCAGGACCTGGTTGATCGGCCGGGCCGTAGCCTGGTCCCAGTCCTCCGGCCCGGTCATCAGGGGATAGCCGGCCGCGGCGTTGACGGTGAAATCCATCGCCTGGCGCCCGTCGTGCCAGCCCATGATCCGCACCGACACCAGATCGGGCCGCCCCTGCGCCAATTGCTCGTGCGAGAGGAAGCTGTTCACCGGCAGGTTGGTGATCATCTGGCCAGTCGCGCGGACCAGCTCTGCCGCGAGTTCGCGCCCTTCGCCGCTGTTCAGATCGAGCGCCACACTCTGCTTGGCGCGGTTGAGGTTCTCCCACGAGAGCGAGCGCCCCTCGCGGGTCAGCATATAGCGGTCATAGTCCAGCCCGCCCGCCTTGTGATCGATCCGTACCACATCGGCCCCCAGCTGTGCGCAATAGAGCCCGGCGGTGGGCGAGGCGACGAAGCTGGAGACCTCGACGATTTTCAGGCCTTTGAGGAGGTCGTACATTAACGATCCTCCCCCTCTGGGGCAGGTGCCGAGCGAAGTGAGGCGGAGGGGGCAGAGGTCGTACGACTGCCCCCCTCCGTCAGCCCTGCGGGCTGCCACCTCCCCCAAGGGGGGAGGATCTGTTTCCGTGCATGGCTCACCAGACCGCCCCTTCGCTGGCGAATTCGCGCAGCAGGTGCTTGGCGATCTGCAACTGCATGATCTGGCTGGTCCCTTCGTAGATACGCAGGATCCGCGCATCGCGGAAAAAGCGTTCGGCCGGATATTCGGCCAGATAGCCCGCCCCACCATAGACCTGGACGCAGCGATCGACCACGCGTCCGCAGGCTTCGGAGGCGAACAGCTTGGCCGCGGCGGCCTTGCGCAGGATATTCTCGCCCCGGTCGGCGCGGGCGCAGGCATCGGCGACCATGCATTCGGCGGCGTAGAGTTCGGCCTCGCTGTCAGCCAGCATGGCCTGGATCAGCTGGAAATTGGCGATCGGCTCGCCAAAGGCCTTGCGTTCGGTGGCATAGCGGATCGCCGTGTCGAGCGCGCGTCGGCCCATGCCCACGCTCATCCCCGCAACCGAAAGCCGCCCGTTGTCGAGGCTTTGCATCGCGATCTGGAAACCGCGCCCTTCCTCGCCGCCGACCAGTGCCGATCCGGGCACATGGACGTCCTCCATGATCACGTCGGCAATGTGCGCGCCGGACTGGCCCATCTTCTTGTCAGGCTTGCCGATGGTGATCCCGGGCGTGGTCATGTCGACGATGAAAGCCGAAACGTGCGCGTTCTTGGGCAGCGCTTCCTTCGATGTGCGGGCCATGATCAGCCCGATCCGGGCATGCGGGCTGTTGGTGATATAGCGCTTGGTGCCATTGAGCTTGTAGCCGTTCCCATCGCGCACTGCAGAGGTCTGCATTGCCGCACTGTCCGACCCCGATCCGGGCTCGGTCAGGCCGAAACAGGCGATCTCGCCGCTGGCAATGCGCGGCAGCCATTCGGCCTTCTGCTCCGCCGTGCCGAAATTCTTGATCGCGCTGCCGGTCATCCCGATGTTGATCGAAATGGTCGAGCGATAGGCGGGCGAGGCATAGCTCAGCTGCTTCACCGTCTCGATGTACTGGCTGATGTTCATGCCAGCCCCGCCGAACTGTTCGGGAATGGTGATCCCGAACAGTCCCATATCGCGCATTTCCTGCACGATTTCGGCCGGGATCGCGTCATTGGCGATCACCTCCTCCTCGGCCGGGATCAGCCGTTCGCGGACGTAGCGACGCAGCTGCTCGATGAACTGGTCGAAGATGTCGGGGTCCATTTCCACTCCTTGCTCTCTCCCCTTCAGGGGAGAGCTACGAAGACTTGGCAGCTTGCTGCCTAGTCGCAGTCGAGAGGGGTTTTGGCCATTCCCCCTCTCCCAACCCTCTCCCCTAAAGGGGAGAGGGCTATCTCCTCAGATCGGCCAGATCAAATCGGATCGTAGGGGAAAACGTGGGCGCTGACTTCGTCGGCACGGGCGAAGCTGGGCTTGAAGGCCGGGATCAGTTCGTCCGCGATCGCCTCGGGCGTCCAGCCTTCCAGCTTGGTCATCGACCGGATCGGGCGCGGTTTGTTGTAGAGCACGATCTCGTTCTTGCGGACCGAGAAGATCTGGTTGGTGACATCCTTTGACGCATCGGAGGCGAGATAGACCACCAGCGGCGCGATCTTGTCCGCGCTCATCGTTTTGAGCCGTTCGACCCGCTGCTTCTGCTCGGGCGTTTCGGCGGGGATCGATGCGGTCATCCGGCTCCACGCGAACGGCGCGATGCAGTTTGAGCGCACCCCGGCGCGGGCCATGTCGAGCGCGATCGATTGTGACAGCGCGACCAGGCCCAGCTTGGCGGCGCTGTAATTGGCTTGCCCGATATTGCCGATCAGGCCCGAAGTGCTGGTGAAGTGGATGAAGCTGCCTGATTGCTGCTCGCGGAAATAGGGGGTCGCGGCCTTGCACACGTTGAACGGGCCGTTGAGGTTGACGTCGATCACCGCGCGCCAATCCTCGTGGCTCATCTTGTGCCAGATCGTGTCGCGCAGGATCCCGGCATTGTTGACCACCGCATCGATCCGGCCAAAGCGCTGCACCGCATCTTCGATGATGCTGGCCGCACCCACCGGATCGGCGACCGAGGCAAGATTGGCGTGCGCCTTGCCGCCGAGCGCCACGATTTCATTCACCACATCCTGCGCCGGGCCGGCATCGCCGCCTTCACCGCCGCCGCCCACGCCCGGATCGTTGACCACCACCGCCGCGCCGTGCCGCGCGCAGAGCAGCGCAATCTCGCGCCCCACGCCGCGCCCTGCGCCGGTGATCGCCACCACTTTGCCTGCCAACATGCCGGACATTCCGCGAATCCTCTCTTCCAATCAGTGTGCCCGGCGCTAGGCGTCACGCCGGGATATTTCAATATTTGGCAGCAGTTTTCACAGGTGTGAAAAATCTGCTGCTTTGACTTGCGCCTGCCCGCGAATCAAATAGGTCAAGGGCCGCCATGAAGCCTGTCGATCTCAAACAACTCAAGGCCAATGCGGGCAGCATGGCCCAGCGGCTCAAGATCATGAGCCACCCCGAACGCCTGCTGATGCTGTGCCGTCTGGATGAGGGCGAGGCTTCGGTCGGCGAACTGGTTACGCTGTGCGGCCTGTCGCAGTCCGCCGTATCCCAGCACCTCGCCATGCTGCGCGAGGAGCAGGTGGTGGCGATCCGGGGCGAAGCGCAGACCCGCTTTTACAGCCTGAAGGACCCGCAAGTTCGCTCGATCATCCATGCGCTGTGCGAGATTTGCGAGCGTGACTGATTTCCCTTAGTCTGGCCGAATGACCGACATTCTCGACCAGATCGCCGCTATCGTTGGCCCCAAAGGAATGCTGACCGGAGAGGACGCGGCGATGCGCGCGGCTGACTGGATCGGGGCAACGACCTGCCGGGCCAAGGCAATCGTGCGGCCCGCCAGCACCGAGGAACTGAGCAAGGTCATGGCGCTGTGCCATGCCGCGGGGCAGAGCGTGGTTCCGGCGGGCGGGCTGACCGGGCTGGTCCACGGCACCGATTGCGAGCCGGACGACATCCAGATCTCGCTGGAGCGGATGCGCGCCGTGGTTGCGCTCGATCCGATCGGGCGGACCATGACGGTCGAGGCCGGGATCCCGGTCCAGGCGGCACAGGAAGCCGCCGAAGCCGCGGGGCTGCGCTTTGCGGTCGACTGGGGCGGGCGCGGCACGGCGACGATCGGCGGGGGCATCTCGACCAACGCCGGGGGCAATTCGGTGGTCCGCTACGGCATGATGCGCGACAACGTGCTGGGGATCGAGGCTGTGCTGGCCGACGGCACGGTGGTCTCCGCGCTCAACACCCTGATCAAGAACAACGCCGCCTATGACCTCAAGCACCTGTTCATCGGCACCGAAGGCACGCTGGGGATCGTCACCCGCGCGGTGCTGAAACTGCAGAGCGCGCCGCAATCGACCAATACCGCGATGCTGGCGCTGGATTCCTTCGCGGCGGTGCAGGACCTGTTCGTCAGGCTCGGCCAGCGTTTCGGCAGCGGGCTCACCGCGTTTGAAGTGATGTGGGCCAATTTCTATGAACCGCTGGCGGTCAATTCAGGCCGCCACACCCCGCCGCTGCCTGCCGGGCATTCGCACTATGCGCTGGTCGAAATGAGCGGCAACGATCCCGATGGCGACGCTGCGCTGTTCGAAACGGTGCTGGGCGAGGTGCTGGAACAGGGAATCGCCGCCGACGCCGTGATCGCCGCCAGCCAGGCCCAGGCCGACGGACTATGGAAGATCCGCGACGATATCGAGGGGCTGTTCCACCACATGATGCCCTCAGCGAATTTCGACGTCAGCCTGCCGATCACCGCGATGGAGGCCTATGTCGAGGACCTGCGCGACACGGCCTTTGCCCGGCTGGGCGAGACGGCGAAGATGGTGGTGTTCGGCCACATCGGCGATGGCAACCTGCACATCATGATCGGCGGCCCGCCCTATTCGCCCGACCTGCGCGCGTGGCTGGACGAGGTGGTGTTCAGCCCGCTCAAGGCGCTCGGCGGATCGATCAGCGCCGAACACGGCATCGGCCTCGAAAAGCGCGACTGGTTGGCGATGTGCCGCTCCGACGCCGAAATCGCGCTGATGCGCACGCTGAAGGGTGC
Source organism: uncultured Novosphingobium sp. (assembly GCA_964550775.1). Classification (GTDB taxonomy): domain Bacteria; phylum Pseudomonadota; class Alphaproteobacteria; order Sphingomonadales; family Sphingomonadaceae; genus Novosphingobium. Next base: position 53,798 of record CAZKAX010000001.1, read on the forward strand.
GATGGATCCGAAGGGTATTTTGAACCCGGGGAAAGTGTTGAACTAAGCCTCCAGCAAGACCCCGCGCCCGACATCACGCGCATTGACCGCGCCGGTCAGCCCCAGTGCGGTGCGCATATCCTGCTTGTAGAGGCCGAGCATCCGGGTGAGCGCCGCTTCACCTCCCGCCGCCAGCGCCATGACCCATGGCCGCCCGACCAGTGCGGCCTTTGCGCCCAGCGCCAGCGCCTTGACCAGGTCCTGCCCGCTGCGGATCCCGCCATCGACCAGCAGCGTCGTCTCGCTGCCCACGGCATCGGCGATCCGGGGCAGCATCGCGGCCGTCGAGGCGACGCCATCGAGCTGGCGGCCGCCGTGGTTCGACACGATCATCCCGTCAGCACCGATCGCCACACTTTGGCGCGCGTCAGCCACGTCCAGCACGCCTTTCAGCACCAGCTTGCCGGGCCAGACCTTGCGCAGCCATTCGATATCGGCCCAGCTGACCGAACTGTCGAACTGGGTGCCGGTCCAGTGCAGGTAATCGCGCGGGTTCTTCGATTGCTTGACGTACATCGCGATGTTGCCGAACCCGTGCGGTCCGCCCATCAGGCCGACATCAAAAGCCCAGCGCGGATGCAGCGCATAGTCGAGCGCGCCGGAGCGCAGCCGGCCCCACGGGCCCAGCCCACCCGCCATGCCGTTGCGGATGTCGCGATAGCGCGTGCCCAGCACCGCCAGGTCGATGGTGAAGGCCAGCGTGGTCACCCCGTGGGCCAGCGCGCGGCTCAGGATTTCCTGCACGATGCCCCGGTCCTTCAGCATGTAGAGCTGGAACCAGAACGGCTTGTCCGACACTTGTGCCACTTCCTCCATCGAGCAAATGCCCACGGTGGACAGGCAGAACGGAATCCCCGCCGCATCGGCCGCGCGCTTGGCCTGCACTTCGCCGCGCCGCGCAGTCATCCCGCCCATGCCGACCGGCGCGAGCACCAGCGGCATGGCCAGTTTCTGCCCGAACAGTTCGACCGAGCAGTCCATCTTCGAGGCGTCGACCAGCACCTTCTGGTTGAGCTGGACCGCTTCCCAGTCGGCCGTGTTGCGGCGCAGGGTTACTTCCGCTCCGGCCCCGCCGTCGATGTAGTCGAACAGGAACCGCGGCAGCCGCTTTTCCGCGTCGCGGCGGAAATCCTCGAACCCGGCGGGGAGCAGGTTGAGCGACTGGCCCATCAGAGCAGGCACTCGATCAGGCGCGGCCCCTTGTGTGCCAGTGCGTCCTGCAAGGCTTCCCGGAATTCTTCGGCGGTGGACACACGCACTGCGGGTACGCCCATGCCCTCGCTCATCTTCGACCAGTCGAGCGCGGGGTGCTTGAGGTCGAGCATCGACAGCGCCTTGGGCCCCGGGTTCTGCACCCCCACCCGCATCAGTTCGATGTTGAGGATCGCGTAGGAGCCGTTGTTGAGGATCACCGTGGTCACGTCGAGCTGCTCACGCGCCATGGTCCACAGCGCCTGGCAGGTGTACATGCCGCCGCCATCGGCCTGCAGCGCGATCACCTTGCGGTCCGGACAGGCCACCGCCGCGCCGACTGCCAGCGGCAGGCCCTGTCCGATCGCGCCGCCGGTCAGCTGCAGCCAGTCATGCTGCGCCGCGCCCGCGCACATCGCAAAGCTTGCCCCGCCCGACGTGGCGCTTTCATCCGAAACGATCGCCCCGGCCGGGAGCAGCTCGGCCAGCACCGCGCCCAGATTGGCGCTGTTGAGCTTGCCCGGCTCGACGGGGAAGCTGGTCTTGTCCTGCACCAGCGCGGGCTCCGCCGGAGCGCCCAGCGCCTCGGCCAGTCCCGACAGCGCCTGCATCGCGTCCTCGCGCAGCGAAGCGAGCCGGACCAGCTTCGCCCCCGGCGGCGAGAGGAAGCTGGGCTTGCCGGGATAGGCGAAGAACGAGACCGGCGGTTCGGTCCCGACGAAGACGATCGCTTCGAAGTCCTTGAGATAGGCTTCGGCCTGCTCGCCGAAATAGGGCAGCTTTTCCACCGCAACCCGGCCCGCGCCGCGCTGGTGGCGGGTGGCAAAGGTCTCGGCGATCAGTCGCGCGCCGGTTGCAGCCGCAATCCGCCCGGCTTCGATCAGTTCGGCCGCGCGCAGCGCGCGGCCGCCCAGCAGCAGCGCCTTGGGGCCAGTGCAATCGCGCAGCGCGGCGGCAGCCTCGGCGATGGTGGCGGCGGGAACCTGCGCCGGGGCGGGGGCCGCAGGCACGGCCACGGCCGCGCTGCCCTCGTTCCAGGCATGGTCGGCGGGCACGATTACCGTGGCGACCTTGCCCGGATAGCTGCTCGCCACGGCAAAGGCTTCGGCCCCGGCCTGCGCAAGATCGCGCTGCGAGGTGGAAGTGCGGACCCAATCCGACATCGGCCGGGCCACCCCGGCGGCGTCCGAAGTCAGCGGGGCATTGTAGTGCAGGTGATAGGTGGCATGATCGCCGACCATGTTGATCACCGGGCTCGCCGCGCGGCGGGCGTTGTGCAGGTTGGCAAGGCCATTGCCCAGCCCCGGGCCAAGGTGCAGCAGGGTCACCGCCGGCTTGTCGGCCATGCGGCCATAGCCATCGGCCGCACCGGTCACCACGCCTTCGAACAGGCCCAGGATCGCGCGCATCCCGTCCTGCTGGTCGATCGCGGCGACCAGCTGCATTTCGGAGGTGCCGGGATTGGCAAAGCACACCTCGACCCCGCAGGTCTTGAGTGTCTGGATGAATGCTTCGGCCCCGTTCATATCCCGCTCCGTCCGTTGGTTTGCGGCGCAGGTTGAAGCCTCGTGCGGCGCTGTCAATAGTCAGGGAGCGTAGGCACGCAGGAAGGTGTCGGTTGCCGCTACGGCTTCGGCGGTCATCTCGTCCGCATCAGGCCGTGCCCGCGCGCCGAGCAGGAACTGCTGGAACGATCCGCACTGGACCAGCCCACCAAACTGGACGGCGGCGAGTGCGGGATCGGCCTGGCGCAACGTGCCGCGCGTCATCTGCGCCGCGATCCATTCCGCGAGCCGCGCCTGCCCGCGCTTCAGCCCGCGTTCAACCATCGCCCGGCCAAGTTCGGGAAAGCGGCCGGCCTCGCCGGTGACCATACGGTGCATGGCAACGATCTGCGGACGGGTGATGGTGCCAAGCAGCGAAAGCGCGAAAGTGCGCAGTACCGTGCCCGGATCGGCATCGGGCGGCAGCGGAACGCGCAATGCCTCGCCATAGCGCTCGATCATGTCATCGACCACAGCGTCATAGAGTTCGCGCTTGTTGCGGAAATAGGTCCACAAAGTGGTCTTCGATCCGCCCAGCTGGGCGGCGATGGCGGACATGCTGGTGTTGCCATAGCCATGGCGCAGGAAGGCGGCGCGCGCAGCGGCGACGATGGCGCGGCGGCGCTGTTCGCTGCTGGGATTGGCCTTGCGTGTCACCTCTACACCCCTCCTTCGTAAAGTGTACTACGCAGTATCATTCGGCTTGACAAGCGGGGTCGGGCCGGGGCAGGGGCGTACCATGCAGTACGCCTTGCGCCGCCTGATCTGCCTCGTTCCGACGACTTCCCTGCTGGCGCTGGCCGGATGCGCCCTGCCCCCGCCGATGGTCGCCGCGCCGCTGGCGCAGAGCCCCGCGCAGGCCGACGCCGCAATGCTGGCGGGCGAAGGTGCGGTCTTCCCCGCAGACAGCTGGTGGCAGACCTGGCGCGATCCCGCGCTAGATGCACTGATCGCCGAAGCGCTGCAGGCCTCGCCCGATATGGCCGTGGCTGCGGCGCGGGTCCGCGCGGCCGATGCCATGGCCGCGCAGGCAGGCGGGGTGCTGCAGCCCAGCGCCCGCGTGGACGCGAGTGTCGGCGGCAACAAGCAGAGCGAGAACCTGGGCATACCCCCGGCCTTCGTACCCAAGGGCGTGCTCGACACCGGCAAGCTCGCGCTCAGCCTGGGGCTGGACCTTGACCTGTGGGGCAAGAACCGCGCGCGGCTGACGGCAGCCCGCGGCGAGGCACTGGCGGCGCGCGCCGATGCGGCGCAGGCGCGGCTGCTGCTTGCCAGCGGGATTGCCCTGGCCTGGGGCGATCTCGCCCGGATCGAGGCGAGCTGCAAGGTCGCCGCCGAAACGCTTGAGGCTGACCGCCAGATCGAGGCGCTGACCATGCAGCGCGCGCGGCAGGGGCTGGACAATCAGGCCGATGTCGCGCTTTCCACCGCGCGCCGCGCCGGGGCCGAACGCAATGTCGCCGCGCTGGACGAGGCGGGTGCACTGGTTCGCAACCGGATTGCGGCGCTGCTCGGCGCAGGGCCGGGGCGTGCGGAAAGCCTGCCCAAGCCCGCGCCCGATCTGGGGCAGAGCGTGGGTGTGCCCGAAGCGCTGGCGGCCAGTCTGGTGGCGCGGCGGCCCGATCTGGCCGCAGCGCGGCTGCGCGCCGAAGCGGCGGCCCAGCGGGTCAAGGCGGCGCGCGCGGCGTTCTTTCCCGATATCAACCTGGCCGGGGTGGTCGGGCTGCAGGCACTAGGGATCGACAAGCTGATCGATGGCGGGTCGAGCTTTGCCAATTTCGGCCCGGCGCTCAGCCTGCCGCTGTTCGCGGGCGGGCAGCTCAAGGGCCAGCACGCCGGTGCCGCGGCGAACTATGACGAGGCGGTGGCGCGCTACAACCAGACGCTGGTCGGCGCCTTTCGCGAAGTGGCTGATGCCCTGACGCAGAAGCGCGCCAGTGCGGCGCAGCTGGCGCAGGCGCGAACGGGCATGGCGGCTGCCGATCAGGCCGCGCGGCTGACCCGGCTGCGCTATGGGCAGGGGCTGACCAACCTGCTGCAGGTGCTGGCTGCCGAAGACAGCGCGCGCGCCTCGCGCCAGGCCGTGGCCGAACAGGCGCTGCGCGCCTTCCAGAGTGACGTGTTGCTGGTGAAGGCACTGGGCGGCGGATACGTCGCAGCTGTGCCCGCCGGGGAGAAATAAGACCATGACCGATGCCACACCCGCCGCCGCCGACGGCGAAGACCAGCTCAATCCGCAGGGCGATCGCCGCCGCAAGCTGCTGGGCCGGTTCGGCATCGCGTTGGCGGTGATCGCGCTGGTCTGGGGCGCATGGTGGCTGATTACCCAGCGCGGCCGGGTCCACACTGACAACGCCTATGTCGGCGCGGACATTGCCGTGGTTACCCCGCTGACTTCCGGCGCGGTGCGCGAAGTGCGGGTCGGCGGGACCCAGCTGGTGCAAAAGGGCGATGTGCTGGTCGTGCTCGACGATGCCGATGCGCGGATCGAACTGGCCAGCGCCGAAGCACAGCTGGCCCGCGCGCAGCAGGGTTTTCGTCAGGCCCAGGCCGGGACCGGATCGGCCGCTGCGCTGGTTTCCGCGCGTGCCGCCGATGCTGGGCAGGCCGTCGCACGGCGCCAGGCCGCGCAGGCCGATTTCGCCAAGGCGCGCGAAGCCTATGACCGGCGCCGCGCGCTGGTCGGCAGCGGCGCGGTCAGCAAGGAAGAGCTTGATACGGCGCGCGCCGCCTATGAAGCGGCCAATGCCCAGCTGGCGCAGGCCGATGCCGCCGCCGCCGGCGCGGGTGCAACCCGCGAAGCCGCTGTCGGCCAGCTGCGCTCCAGCGAGGCGCTGACCAGCGGGGTCAGCCTGGGTTCCGCCCCCGATGTCCGCGCCGCGCTCGCCCGGCTCGATGCCGCGCGGCTGGCGCTGGACCGGACGGTGCTGCGTGCGCCGATTTCGGGGGTGGTGACCAATCGCAATGTCCAGATCGGCCAGCGGATTCAGGCGGGCACCCCGGTGATGACGCTGGTGCCGCTCGATGCGATGTTCGTCGATGCCAACTTCAAGGAAAGCCAGCTGCGCGGGGTCAAGCCGGGGCAGAAAGTGGAACTGACCAGCGATTTCTATGGCAGCAGCGTGGTCTTCCACGGCACGGTCAAGGGTTTTGCCGGGGGCACCGGGGCGGCCTTTGCGCTGATCCCGGCGCAGAACGCGACCGGCAACTGGGTGAAAGTGGTGCAGCGTCTGCCAGTGCGGGTCGCGCTCGATCCGGCTGAGCTAAGGGCACATCCCTTGCGGGTCGGGCTGTCGATGAACGCGGTGATCGATACTCGCGAACCATGAGCGCGGCGCAGGATCTCGAACATATCAAGCCGCTGCAGGGCGCGTCCCTGTGGCTCGCTGCCTTTGGCCTCGCGCTCGCCAATTTCGTGGTGATCCTCGATACCACGATCACCAATGTCTCGGTCCCGCATATCGCCGGGGGGCTGGCGATTTCGCCTGCGCAGGGCACCTGGACGATCACGTCCTATGCCGTGGCCGAAGCGATCACCGTGCCACTCACCGGCTGGCTCGCCGCGCGGTTCGGCGCATACCGCACGTTGCTCTATTCGCTCTGCGGTTTTGCATTGTTTTCGGTGCTGTGCGGGCTCGCGCGAACGATCGAACTGCTGGTGGTGCTGCGCGTGCTGCAGGGGCTGTGCGGCGGTCCGCTGATGCCGCTGACGCAGACCTTGATGCTGCGGGTGTTTCCGGCCGAAAAGATGGGTTCGGCCAATGCCCTGTGGGGGGTGACGACGATTTTCGCGCCGATTCTGGGGCCGGTGGTGGGGGGCTATATCTCGGACAACTGGTCGTGGCCGTGGATCTTCTACATCAACCTGCCCACGGTTGCCCTGTGCCTGTTCATCGTGGTGCGGCTGGTCGCGCGGTTTGAAACCAAAACCCGGCGCGAACCGATCGATGTGACCGGACTGGTTCTGCTGGTGCTGTTCGTCGGCTGCCTGCAACTCGTGCTCGATCTGGGGCGAGAGAATGACTGGTTTGGATCGGCCATGATCGTGACTCTGGCAATCACATCGGCGATTGCATTCGGGGTGTTCGTGATCTGGGAACTGACCGATCCGCACCCGGTGGTGGATTTGCGCGTGCTGCGCCACCGGAGCCTGTGGGTCGGGCTGATCGCCATGGCACTGGGCTATGGCGGGATGTTCGCGATGATCGTGCTGGTGCCGCTGTGGATGCAATCGGTGCTGGGCTATACTTCCAGCCAGGCCGGGCATGCGATGGCGCTGGTCGGGATATTTGCAGTGATGATGGCCCCGGTTGCGGGCAAGCTGTTTGACAAGGTCGACATGCGCATCCTGATCACCGGGGGTATGCTCTGGCTGGTATTCATCTCGCTGTGGCGGACGCAGTGGAGCACCGATGGCACGTTCTGGGACTATGGCCTGCCGCAACTGATGCAGGGGTTCGGCATGCCGTTCTTCTTCATCGGACTGATGACCTTTTCGCTGACGGCGGTGCCGATGAATGAAATGGCCTCGGCGGCCGGATTGCTCAGCTTCATGCGCACCGTCAGCGGCGCGGCGGGAACGGCGCTGTCCACCTCGATGTGGGACGAGGCAACCCGCGATGCCCGCGCGCAGATGGTCGCAACGATGAACGGAGCGGACGGGACTCTGGCGCAACTGCAGGCCCAGGGGATGAGCGAAGGACAGGCGCGATCGGTGCTGGAACGGCTGGTCGATGCCCAGGCCGCCACTGTGGGATCGAACCACGTCTTTGCCGTATCGGCGGTAATCCTGTTCATCGCCGCCTGGTTCGTCTGGCTCGCCCCGCGCCCGCTGACCCGGCCCGGCGGGAGCGCGATGGGCGGGCATTAGTGTCGCTTCCACGCAAGTGAAACAGACTCTAGTCCCCGTTCGAAGCACGCTTCGGGCAGCGAAATAACTTTCCTACATCCCCGCGATCTGGGATGATCCGTGCCAATTGTCGTGCGGAGCAAAAAAGGCTTATTTTTCAACGAAGGTCACAAAGTGAAAATAGCGTTTTCGCGTAACCTTTGTAACCTTTGTAACCTTCGCCGCTTGCTCTGGCCTTGCTCGCTCAGCCCTCGGGAGGGGCCGGATCGGCGGGTTCCGGGGCTTCGGCTGGCGCAGCGGCGGCAGGAGCTGCGGCGGTACCGGGCTTGGCCTTGGCCTTGTCGGTCGGGCCAGCCTCGCTCTTGGGGGCGGCGGGCGGCTGCGAGCGGAGCGTATCGACCGGAAGCATCGCATCGCTGGCCGATCCGGGCAGGATTTCGCCTGCGGCGGTGCCGCCAGTCGCCTTGGCCTGCTTGGCTTCCTGCTGGCAGGCGGACAGGGCCAACAGGGTCAGCGCCAGGACTGCGATAGTGGGCTTCATTGCGGGGCCTCCGGAGGACAGGGCTGGTCGAGCGCGGCCAGGAACTGATCTGCGCGGGCGAGCAATGCCCGATCCCACATGGCGGAATCAACCCTTGTTCCCAGCCGGGCGAGCGAGGTGACCCCGAACTGGTCGATCCCGCAGGGAACGATCCCCCCGAAATGCGACAGATCGGGGTCCAGATTGACCGAAAAGCCGTGCATCGTAACCCAGCGGCGGATCCGCACCCCGATGGCGCCGATCTTGGCCTCGCGCCCGTCAATGTCCTGACACCAGATCCCGACCCGGCCCGGCGCGCGAAACCCTTCCACGCCGAAATCGGCCAGGGTGGCAATCACCCAGCCTTCAAGCGCATGAACGAACCCGCGCACATCGCGCGCGCGGCGTTTCAGGTCGAGCAGGACATAGCCGACCCGCTGGCCTGGCCCATGATAGGTATAGCGCCCGCCGCGCCCGGCCTCGACCACTTCGAAGCGAGGATCGAGCAGCTCGTCCCGCGCCGCGCTGGTCCCGGCGGTGTAGACCGGGGGGTGTTCCAGCAACCAGATCAGCTCGCGCGCGGTGCCTTCGGCAATCGCGGCATTGCGCGCGGTCATCTCGCTCAGCGCCTGGCGATAGGGCACTTGCCCGTTTTCCAGGCGCCATTCGATCTGGTCTGGCAGGTTCGCGGTCATTGCTGCGTTGCGTGGCGGCAAATGGTGTGGTTATCAAGAGGCTGGTTAGATGAAAGGCGCACGCGATGGATCTCGACACCAGCAAGGCATGGTCCCAAGCCAGCGCCACGGTTAGCGCCAACAAGGAACTGCTGGTCGCGCTGGCGGGAGTGTTCTTTTTCCTGCCCTCGCTCGCGCTGGCGCTGTTCTTTCCCCAGCCGGAGCCGCCCGCCGGGGCCGAACCCAAGCAGCTGATGGAAATGATGGGCACATTCTATCGCGGGATTGCTCCCTATCTGGTTCTGGCCACGCTGGTGCAGGTGCTGGGTCAGTTGGCGGTGCTGACGCTGACCGCGCGGGCCGGGCGAGCCACCGTGGGTGACGCGATCCGCGCGGCAGCAGGCGGATTGCTGCCCTATCTGGGTGTGCAGGCGCTGGTGGTGCTGGCGGTCATGGTGGTGTTCGGCTTGGTGGCGATGTTGTCCGCGCTTTCTGCTGCACTGGCTGTGGTGACCGGCCTGCTTGTGCTGATCGCGGCGATCTGGGCGACGATCCGCCTGTTGCTGATTCCGGTGGTGATCGCGGTTGAAGGGCAGCGCAATCCGCTCGCCGTGCTGCGCCGCTCGTGGCAGCTCACGTTTGGCAATGCCGGACGGATCCTGCTGTTTGTGATCGTGCTGGCACTGGCCGTGATGGTGATCTCGATCGTCGCAAGCGCGGGCGTGGGGATCCTGCTGGCACTGGTCGGCGGGGTGGAAAGCGCACGGATCGGCGGGGCGGTGATCGCCGCGCTGGTGGGTGCCGGGTTTACGGTTTACACCACGATCTGCTTTGCCGCCATCCATGCCCAGCTGGTCGGCACCGCCGCCGCCGATGAAGCGGTGTTCGACTGAGCCTAGTCCTTCCAGCCCCAATAGAGGAAGCAGGGCGGGACATTGATCATTTCCATCTGGTGATCGATCCGGGCGAAATGCCGGGCCATGTAATCCCGTGCGCGCGGGGTGAACTGATAGACCAGAAAGGCCCCGCCCGCGCGCAGCACGCGGTGGGTTGCCGCCGCGATTGCCGGGCCAACACCATCGGGCAAGGTCGAAAAAGGCAGGCCGGAGACCACATAGTCGGCACGGTCATGCCCGTGGGCACGGATGATCTCTTCCACGTCGGCGGCCGATCCCAGCACGGGAATGAACCGGCTGTCGCTGATCGAGGCCTTGAGATAGTCAATGAACAGCGGGTTGGTATCGATCACGATCAACTGCCCGTCGCGCGGCAGGCGTTGCAGCACCGGGCGGCAGAAAGTACCCACGCCCGGGCCGTATTCCACAAACAGCTTGCAGTTGTCCCAGTCCACCGGGGCCAGCATCTTGCGGATCGTGAAGCGCGACGACGGGATGATCGAGCCGACCATTACCGGATTGCGGATGAACCCCTCCAGGAACACGCCCCACGGCCCCAGCATCTGCTTGATCTTGCGGACCGTCTTGGCCGGCAAAGCCTCGCCAACAAGCTGGGGACTGGTCATACGGGAATGGGGTCCTGCTCTGCTTCGGGCTGTACAGGCGTTTGCAAATTTGCCCGCCCATTGCAAGGCATGTGATTGTTCCCTAGCGACGAAAGCGATGAAGCGTAGCGATCTGCAACCCGGTTCGGACCTGACCGCCAGCCTGCCCCCGGCGCGGCTGGCCTTGCTGTTCATGGTCATGCTGGTGACCGCGGCAGGCAATACCGCGATGCAATCGGTCATGCCTGCGATCGGCACAGCGCTCAAAGTACAGGATTTCTGGATCAGTCTGGCCTACACCTGGTCCGCGCTGCTGTGGATGATCTGCGCGCCGATGTGGGCGCGCAAATCGGACAAGCGCGGGCGCAAGGCGATGATGGCAGTCGGGCTGACCGGGTTCATTACCAGCTTCAGCCTGTGCGGGCTGGCCTTGTACCTGGGGCTGAACGGCTTTCTTGGCCCGATCGCCACCTTGCTGGTCTTTGCGGCGTTCCGTTCGCTCTATGGCGGGTTCGGCTCGGCCGCGCCGCCGGCGGTGCAGGCCTATGTCGCCAGCCGCACCAGCCGGGCGGAACGGACCCAGTCGCTCTCCCTCATCTCGTCCAGTTTCGGCCTTGGCACGGTGCTGGGGCCAGCGCTTGCCCCGCTGTTGATCATGCCGCAGCTGGGGCTGGTCAGTCCGTTCCTGGCCTTTGCCCTGATCGCGCTGGTGGTGCTGGTTGCGCTGAGGTTGCGGCTGCCGAACGATGATCCCGCCTATGCCGCGCGCGGTGATGTGATGGCCGCGCCGTTCAGCGCCAATTCCAACACTGCCGCGCGGGGAGCGGCGGATGAGGATGGCGAGGACCGCCTGCCCGAGGACGTGCCGGACCTGGCCTGGACCGATCGGCGCTTGCGGCCATGGCTGGTCGCGGGGCTGCTGGGCGGACATGCCCAGGCCGCGACCATGGGGATCGTCGGATTTCTGGTGCTGGACCGGCTGGGCCTGCGGGCCACACCCGAACTGGGTGCCGGGCCGACCGGGCTGGTGCTGATGGCGGGGGCCCTGGCAACACTGCTGGCGCAATGGGGGATCATCCCGATGTGGCACCTGGGCCCGCGTGCCAGCAGCCTGTGGGGCATGGCTCTGGCCGGAGCCGGGGTGGCCTTGCTTTCGGTTGGCAATGACCTGCATGCGATCATCGTCGGCATGGGGCTCGCCTCGCTCGGGTTCGGGCTGTTCCGCCCGGGCTTTACCGCCGGGGCCTCGCTGGCGGTCAGCCGGGCAGAGCAGGGCCAATCGGCCGGGATCATCGCCTCGGTCAACGGCGCGGCCTATATCATCGCTCCGGCCCTGGGGGTCTGGTTCTATGGCCATAGCCCGTGGATCGGCTTCGCGGTGATCGAACTGCTTTGCCTGTCGGTCATCGTACTCGGGATCACCGGGATGCGCAGCGACGAAGAGCTGCTGCAGCGCCGGTAGTCGCCCGGCCGCCACAGTCGGCGGCGAATCTACAGGATTTCGTGGACCTTCTCCTGCGGACGGCACAGCCGCACGCCCTTTTCGGTTTCCACCAGCGGACGTTCGATCAGCTTGCCCTCGGCCGCCATGGCGGCCAGCACTTCGGCATCGCCGGCCTGCGGCAGGCCGCGCTCCTCGGCATCGGTGCCGCGCAGGCGCAGGCCCTGCTGGGGGGTAATCCCTGCATCGCGGTAGAGCTGGGCCAGCTTGTCCGCGCTGGGCGGATTGATCAGGTATTCGACAACGGTCAGCTCAACGCCCGGGCTCTCTTCCAGGATCGCCAGCGTCTTGCGCGAGGTGCCGCAGGCCGGGTTGTGCCAGATGGTTGCCTTCATGCCTGATCCTTTCATGTCGGGCAGGGCGCCCTCGTCAGGCGGCTGCTTAGAAAGATTCTCCGGCCCGGGCAAATTTGATCCTTGTCAATGCGAACGATTCGCATTAGCGGCTAATTCGCTTTTGAGAATAATTCGCAATAAGGACTTGTTGATGGCCTCGTTTCGCGCCGCACTGCTGGTTTCCGCCGCCTTGACTGCCGCGGCACCCGGCGCCTCGGCCTGGGCCGCGGAAGACTATGACGATGCCGCGCCGATTGTCGTGGTCGGGACAGCCGATCATTACCGCACCGACGATGTCGATGCGACCAAGACCGGCACTGTGCTGCGCGATACGCCGCAAAGCGTAGCGGTGATTGGGCGCGAACAGCTGGACGATCAGGCGGTCGAACAGCTCAACGAAGCTCTGCGTTATGTCCCCGGGGTCACGCTAGGGCAGGGTGAAGGCCACCGCGATCAGGTCGTGCTGCGCGGACAGAGCTCGACCGCCGACTTCTTCCTCGACGGGCTGCGCGACGATGCGCAGTACTATCGCCCGCTGTACAATACCCAGCGGGTCGAAGTGCTGAAGGGTGCCAACGCCCTGCTGTTCGGTCGTGGCGGCGGCGGCGGGATCATCAATCGGGTTTCGAAGGTTTCGGCGCTTCATGGCACCCACGTGGTTCTGGCCGCCGGGGCGGACACCTGGGGTGCATGGTCGATCGCGGGCGATCTTGATCTGGCGCTGGCCGAAAATGCCGGACTGCGGATCAACGCCACGCATGAAGAATTTGCCAACCACCGCGATAGTTACCAGGGCAGCTTCACCGGGGTCGCCCCCAGCCTGACCGCGCGGCTGGGCGAACGCACTCTGGTGACTCTGGCTTATGAGTATGACCGGGACCGGCGGGTTACCGATCGCGGGGTGCCCGCGCTCGGCGGGATGCCGATCAAGGGTTATGACCGGACTTTCTTCGGCGTGGCCGCGATCAACCAGAGCCGGGTCGATGCCCATGTGGTGCGCGCGCGGGTCGATCACGAACTCGCCGACCAGCTCACCCTGACCGTCAGCGGGCAGTTTGCGGATTATGACAAGTATTACGCCAATGTCCTGCCGGCGGGAGCCAGCACCACCACGGTGACGCTCAGCGGCTATGACAATGGCATTCAGCGGCGCAACTGGATCGGGCAGGCCAATCTCGTCTGGAAAGGGCAGACCGGCGCAATCGGCCATACCCTGCTCGCCGGGATCGAAGGCGGCCAGCAGGATACCCTTTCAACCCGCCGCGACGTGCTGTTCGGTGCGGCACGAACCTTGACCGGTACCGTGCCGCTCGCCCAAGTGCTGACCATGCCAACGCTCAACTGGACCCCGATCAACCGGGCTTCCCGTTCTGAGGTGCGCAGCCTGTCGGCCTATCTTCAGGACCAGATCGAGCTGGCGCCTTGGCTGCAAGTTATTGCCGGTGCGCGGTATGACGATTTCCGGATCGATTCGCGCAATACGATCAATGGCTTCGCAGCCAGCCGTAGCGATGGCAAATGGTCGCCCCGGCTGGGCCTGGTGATCAAGCCGCGCGAACAGCTTTCCCTCTATGCCAGCTATGCGAAGAGCTTTCTACCGCAGTCGGGTGACCAGTTCACCGTGCTCGATGCGACCACCGCCACCCTCGCGCCTGAGGCGTTCCGCAATCTGGAAGTGGGGCTGAAATGGGACCCGGCGGCGCAGCTTTCGCTGACCGCAGCCTTGTTCCAGCTGGATCGTGCCAACACCCGTTCGAACGATCCGCTGACCGGCAATCCGGTGCTGACCGGCAAGAGCCGGGTGCGCGGGTTCGAGGCCGGGTTGACCGGGCAGCTGCTGCCGCAGTGGCAGATCAGCCTGGGCTATACCTGGCAAGAGGGTGAGATCCGTTCAGCCACCACTGCCGCTCCGGCCGGCCGCCAGCTGGACAAACTGCCGCACCACCAGTTCTCGGCCTGGACCCGTTATGACCTGACTGGAAAGTTTGGGCTGGGGCTCGGGCTGGTTCACCAGTCAGGCCAGTGGGCGACGATCAGCAATGCGGTGCGCCTGCCCGGCTTTACCCGGCTTGATGCGGCGCTGTTCTATGACCTGAACGACCGCGTCGGGGTGCAGCTCAATGTCGAAAACCTGACCGACACACGCTATTATCCCAGCGCCCACACCGATCACAACATTTCTACCGGTGAACCAATCAACGCGCGGCTGACCGTGCGGATCAAGTTCTAGCCCCGCCGCGCTTTCAGCCAGGCCTTGTGGGTGCGCTCCACCTCCAGCAGGGATGAAAACACGCTCTTGCCAAGGTCGGTCTGGCCGGTGCGGCCCAATGCATAGATCTGGCAATAGAACCAGTACTGCGCCGCAAAGCTGTCCACTGCGCGCAGGGCCTTGATCCGCTTGAGAAAGCCCAGCGCGGGTGGGAACAGCGCCAGTCCTGCCTCGGCGCGCGGCAAGGCATCAAGCCCGCCAAGCAGCTGCGCCGCGCCATCGGGCATGGCGCACAGCGGGCGGCCCAGCCCGATCACATCGGCTGCGCCCCGGCTCAGCGCTTCCTCCATCGCCGCGCGGCTGCGAAAGCCGCCGGTGACCATCAAAGGCACTTTCAGCGTGTCCTTCATCGCCAGCGCGAAATCGACGAAATAGGCCTCCCGCGCGAGGGTCGATGCGGCCACGCCGGGTTGTTCGACCGGCTCCATCCCTTCCAGTCCCAGCAAGCGCGGCTGTTCATAGGTGCCGCCGGAAATCTCGATCAGGTCCACCCCTGCGGATTCCAGCCAACGCGCGACTTGCAAGCTGTCTTCAAAGGCGAAGCCGCCGCGCTGGAAATCGGCGCTGTTAAGCTTGACTGACAGCGCGAACCCGGCGGGCACCGCGGCGCGGGTCGCCTTGACCACCTCCAGCAGGAACCGTGCCCGGTTTTCCAGGCTGCCGCCCCATGCGTCCTCGCGCTGGTTGGCGCGCGGGCTGAGGAACTGGGAGATCAGATAGCCGTGCGCGGCGTGGATCTGTGCGCCGTCAAATCCACCCTCGGCACAGTTCGCTGCGGCCTGGGCAAAGCGGCGCACCAGATCTTCGATCTCTGCCCCGGTCAGGGCCACAGGCTCACCAAACTGGCCGCCGGGCAGGCCCAGCTTGACCGCCGAAGGGGCCTTGGGCCGGGGATTGACCGGCTTCATCGTCTGGCGGCCGGCATGACTGATCTGCGCCCAGAACTGCGCGCCCTGCGCCTTGGCGGCCCCGGTCCAACGGCGCATGGCGTCAATCATCGCCACATCGCCGGGCCGGTCGACGATCACGTTGCCGGGCCGTTCCAGATGATCGGCATCGACATGAACATTGCCGCTCAGCAACATGCCTGCGCCGCCTGCGCCCCAGATCCGGTAAAGCCGTTCCAGCTCTGGCGTGGGCAGACCTTGCGGATCGGCCAGCCCCTCGGTCATCGCCGCTTTCGACAGGCGGTTGGGCAGCACGGCCCCGCAAGGCAGCGTCAACGGTGTCTCGATCATAAGTCCCCCCGATCTTGCGCGAATGTTATGACGCGGGCTTCATGGCCGGCACGGCGCGCGCGGCGTCATCGGGCGTGATGCCCGGAGCTGGCGCGGCGCTGATGGTCTCGATCCGCCGTGCTACCCGCCCGGCGCGCTGGATCGCACGGACCAGCCGGGGATAGACCCCGCAGCGGCACAGGTTGGGCACGGCGGCCTTGATATCCTCAGGCGAGGGATCGGCATTGCGCGCGAGCAGCGCGGCGGCGGACATCACGATCCCCGGCGTGCAGAACCCGCACTGGATCGCCTGCTCGGCGACCATTGCCTGCTGCACAGGGTGTGATCGGTCGGGCGAAAGTCCCTCGATCGTGGTCACCACCCGCCCTTCGGATTCCGCCAGCGTGATCAGGCAGCTGCGCAGCGCCTCGCCATCGATCAGGACCATGCAGGCCCCGCAATCCCCTGCGCCGCAGCCATACTTGGTCCCGGTCAGGTTTGCGGCATCCCGCAGTGCCCACAGCAAGGGCGTTTGCGGGTCCATCTTGAATTCGACGGGCCGTTCGTTGACGGTCAGGCGGGTCATGTGGAGCTAAGGCTTCAGTCGCGCCAGCTGCGGTCGATCTTGTCGATCCGCCGCACCCAGGCGTCAAAGTCTGCCCCGCCGGGCTGGTGGCCGGGAACATTCGCTTCGTGCAGGTCGCGCTGGTGCACGGCGACAACCTCGTCCGGGATGATCGTCGGCTTTCCGGCCGCCATGATCGCCAACTGAATTTCGCAGGCGCGCTGCAGCGACCAGTGCATGATGAAGATTTCGGGGATCGAACGGCCCAGGATCACCGGGCCGTGGTTCTTCAGCATCAGCACGCGCTTGTCGCCCAGGTTCTGCAACAGCCGCTCACCCTCTTCGGCGCGGACGGTGATCCCTTCGAAATCGTGATAGGCCAGCCGCCCGATGAAATTGCAGGCATAGAAGTTCAGCGGCTGCAATCCGCCTTCCAGGCTGCACACTGCCATGGTCGCGGTGGTGTGGGTGTGGACGATCGCATGGGCCCAGGGGATGTTGCGGTGGAACAGGCTGTGCTGGACGAACCCGGCCTTGTTCACCGGGAACGGGCTGCCATCCAGCGTGTTGCCATCGATATCGATCTTGACCAGGTTGCTGGCGCAAACCTCGCTGTAAAGCAGGCCATAGGGGTTGATCAGGAAAGCTCCTTCCTCACCCGGGACCTTGACCGAGATGTGGTTATAGATCGATTCCGACCAGCCGAGATGGTCGAACACCCGGTAGCATGCGGCCAATTGCTGGCGTGCCTGCCACTCCTCCTCGCTGCAATCGAGATTGCGGGTATGGGCGCTCAGCTGGGTGGCCATGGGATCCTCCATCGGTTCGTCTTTGCAATCGAACCTAGGCGATTCACCGTCCGATGGAAACGCTCAATCCGAACCACAGCGTGCGCGGGGTGCCATAGTCCTGCGATCCTGCCTGGTTGCGGGTCACCACGATCTCATCCGTCAGGTTTTCGCCGCGAAGCACCACGGTCAGGCGCTTGCCTAGCGGGATGCGGGCCACGGCATCGAGCGTGGTCGCGGCGGGCAGGCGGTCGGTCTGCAGGTCATCCTCGAACTGCTCACCCGTATGTTTTACCGTCGCTGCGAGCAGCCAGCCGGGAGCAGGGGAGTAGGAGAGGGTGCCGCTTGCTGCCAGCTTGGGCACCTGGGCCGGGCGCATGCCATTCAGCGCGGCGGAAATCCCGCTGGCTTCAACCTTGGCATCGATCAGCGCGAGGCTGGCATCGAGCCGGAGCGGGCCGAGCGGGAGCCCTGCATCCAGTTCCAGCCCGCGCGAATGGATCGCATCGACATTGCGGCGTTCGCGCAGGTTGGTGCCGATGGTGACATTGGCAATGGCCTGGCGCAGCCTGTTGTCGAACAGGGTCGCGCTCAGCTTGATCCCGCCGCCGGGGGTCAGGTCCAGCCCGGCTTCAAAACCGAGCAGTTTTTCGTTCGCCAAGGCGGCATTGGCACGGGTGGTGACCGGGAAGACGGCGAAGGGCCGATAGAGTTCGTTCAGCGTCGGCTGACGCAGCCCGGTATAGGCCGCGCTGCGCAACGACAATGCAGGCGACAGTTCCAGCCGCGCCCCGCCACGCCAGCTTGCCTCCCAGCCGTTGCGGCTTGCAAACAGGTTGGTGACGGTGGGCGTGCCCACGGCATTGGTTTCGCGGTAGGAACCATCGCGGATTGTCCAGCGATCGGCGCGCAGGCCGCCAGTCAGTTCGAGCCCGCCGTGCTTCCACGTATCCTCCAGATAGAGCCCGAGATCGCTGTTGCTTCCGCCCGCGCGACGGCGTGCCGTGACGGCACCAGTTGTCGCGTTATAGGCCGTTTCCTGTGTCCGCCCGGTCCCATTGCGCCAATCCAAGCCGGCGCGCAGTTCATGGCCGCCCCCCACCGGCGGGCGCAGTTCCAGCTTGGCGCCCAGCCCGGTCGAAGGGGTGCGGTACTGGTCAAGGCTCTTGCGAAACGTAGTCGAACTGATCACCACGCTGGAGAAGTTGCGCACCTGGACATAGGCGAGCGCATCGAACTGCCAGGCGCCCTTGCCCACCAGGCGCAGGCTTGCGTCCTGGCCGCTGCTGGTGTTGTCCGCCCCGACAAAGCGCAACACGCGGTGGTCATCGAAGGCCGCGACGCGGGCCTGCAGCTCAATCTCCGCGCTCAGCGGCGCGACGGCGCGGGCCGATGCGCTCCAGCTGTCATAGCCTGCGCGGGTGCTGGCGGGGACACGCTGAGCCAGCGGGGTGGTGAAGAACCCTTGTCCCCGGTCCCAGCGGCCCGACACCACGGCAAAGCCGCTGCCAAGTTCCGGCGCGAGGGTGGCGGACAGTTCGCTTTCGCCCCGGTCGTTGACCAGCCCGCGCGCTTCCAGCAGCGCCAGCTGGTCGGGACCGGCACTGGTGAGGTCAATGGTTCCCGCCACCGCGCCCGCGCCAAACGCCCCCGATCCGCCCCCGCGTGTGACATAGGCTGCACGCAGCCGTTCGGGGACCAGGGCGGAAAAGGGGATATAGCCAAAGAACGGATCGGCTTGCGGAACACCGTCGAGCAGCATCAAGGTGCGGCTGGTGGCATTGCCGCCCAACCCGCGAAAGGTTGCCCCTTGCGCAGAGGGATTGGCCGAGCGGCTGTCCGATCGGCGGAACTGCTGAAAGCCCGCAACGGCAGACAGCACGTCCTCCAGCCGACCCGAAGCCGAAGCGTCGGCACGGGCGCTGTCGATGGTGACGGTGCCGAACACCGGATCGCTCTGGCTGCGTTCCAGCCCGCGCCCAGTGACCACGATTTCACGCGGGTCAGCCGCATCCGCATGGGCGGCGGCGGGCAGGGCGAGCAAGGGCAGGGCGAGGATCGAAACTTGGCGCATCACGCTGCGGGGCATTGCCGCAATGCACCGACAATTCAATGCCGGAGATGTATCAACCGGCAAACTCGATTGCGTAGCCCGCCGCGCGGACGGTGCGGATCAGGCTGTCCTGATCATCGCGGTCGATTGCCTGGCGCAGGCGGCGGACGTGGACGTCGACGGTGCGTTCATCGATCTCGCGGTCCATACCCCATACCGCGTCGATCAGCTGCGCGCGCGAATGGACCCGGCCTGGACGCTCCATGAAGTGGCGTAACAGGCGAAACTCGGTTGGCCCCAGCTTCAGGTTTTCGCCGCCCCGCCGGACGCGGTGCGCTACCGGATCAAGCTCCAGATCGCTGACCCGCAGCACTCCGTCTTCCAGTGCCGGGCGGCTGCGGCGCAGCAAGGCTTCGGCCCGGGCGAGCAGTTCGCGCGGGGAGAACGGCTTGGTGACGTAATCATCCGCCCCGGTCTTGAGCCCGCGAATCCGGTCTTCCTCTTCCCCGCGCGCAGTCAGCATCAGGATCGGCAATCGTGCGCTTTCCTTGGCGCGGCGCAGCTGGCGACAAACCTCGATCCCCGGCAGGCTTTCCACCATCCAGTCCAGCACGATCAGGTCGGGCGCGCTTTCGCGCACCATCAGCAAGGCTTCCTCGCCATCGGGGGTGACGCGCACGTCATAGCCCTCGGACTTGAAATGCCATTCGAGCAGGCCCGAAAGGGCCTCGTCATCCTCGACGATGAGGACTGAGAGCGCCATTAGCTGGCCTGCTCTTCCTGTCCGCCCGGTTCACGTCCGGCGTGGTACATGCCGGTGGCGGCGTAATAGACCATCTCGGCGACATTGGTGGCGTGGTCGCCGATCCGTTCGATGTTGCGGGTGATGAACAGCAATTGCGCCGCGCTGGAAATGGTCGCCGGATTTTCCATCATGTGCGCCACCAGATTGCGGAAGATGCTGTCGTAGAAGTTGTCGAGCTTTTCATCGCGCTCGATCACTTCCACCGCCAGTTCGGCATCGCGCGCGCCATAGGCGTTGAGCACATCGCGGACCATGCCCTGGGCGATATCGGCCATGGCCGGGATCAGGGTCAGTGGTTCGAACTTCTTGAGCCGTTCGATCTGGCCGACGCGCTTGGCGATGTTCTTGGAATAGTCGCCGATCCGTTCGATCACGCCCGAAATTTTCAGCGCGGCGATCACATCGCGCAGGTCGTCTGCCATTGGTGCGCGCAAGGCGATGATCCGCACGGCCAGCCGGTCCACCTCGGCCTCCAGCGCGTCAAGCCGGGCATCGGCCAGCACAACAGTGTTGGCCAGCACTTCGTCATGCTTGACCAGTGCGGTGATGGCATCGCGGATCGCCACTTCGGCAAGCCCGCCCATCTCCGCGATCAGGCCGCGCAGCTGGGTGATTTCGTTGTCGAATGCCTTGACGGTATGTTCGGCCATGTGTCTGTTCCTCAGCCGTAACGGCCAGTGATGTAATCCTTGGTGCGCTCTTCGCTCGGATTGGTGAAGATTTGCGAGGTGTCGCCATATTCCACCATGGTGCCCAGGTGGAAAAAGGCGGTGCGCTGGGAAACACGCGCGGCCTGCTGCATCGAATGAGTGACGATGACGATCGCGTAGCGATCCTTCAGGTCGTCGATCAGTTCCTCGATCCGCGCCGTGGCGATCGGATCGAGCGCAGAGCACGGCTCGTCCATCAGGATCACTTCGGGGCTGACGGCGATGGCGCGAGCAATGCACAAGCGCTGTTGCTGCCCGCCTGACAGGGCCGTGCCGGCATCCTGCAGCCGGTCCTTGACCTCGTCCCACAGACCTGCGCGGCGCAGCGACTTTTCGACCACCGCGTCCATTTCCGGCTTGTCACCCGCCAGGCCATGGATGCGCGGCCCATAGGCGACGTTTTCATAGATCGACTTGGGGAAGGGGTTGGGCTTCTGGAACACCATGCCGACCCGGGCGCGCAGTTCGACCACGTCCATGCCCGAAGCATAGATGTCCTGCCCGTCCAGGCTGATCTCACCGGTCACGCGGCATCCGGCGATGGTGTCGTTCATCCGGTTGAGCGTGCGCAGGAAAGTGCTCTTCCCGCAGCCCGACGGGCCGATGAAGGCAGTGACGGCGCCGGTCGAAATCTCGATAGAGACATCGTTGATGGCTTGCTTGTCGCCATAGAAGACGTTGACGCCCTTGGCCGCGATCTTGAGTTGGGGTGTGGTCATGGGGTCCTACCAGCGGGTCTCAAACTTGTTGCGGAGGTAGATGGCGAGGCCGTTCATCGCCAGCAGCAAAACCAGCAGCACGATAATCGCCGCCGAAGTGTTTTGGACAAAGGCCTGATCGATTTCGTCCGACCACAGGAAAATCTGCATCGGCATCACGCTCGACGGATCGGTGATCCCGCCCGGCGGGGTGGAAACGAAGGCGCGCATGCCAATCATCAGCAAGGGCGCGGTTTCGCCCAATGCGCGGGCCATGCCGATGATCGTGCCGGTCAGGATCCCGGGCAGCGCCAGCGGCAGCACGTGGTGAAAGGTTGCCTGGACCGGGCTGGCCCCCACCGCCAATGCGGCATCGCGGATCGAGGGTGGTACCGCCTTCAGCGCGTTTCGGCCCGAAATCACGATCACCGGCATGGTCATCAGTGCCAGCGTCATCCCGCCGACCAGCGGGCTGGAGCGCGGCAGGTGCAGCGTGTTGATGAACACTGCCAGGCCCAGCAGGCCGAAAATGATCGAAGGCACCGCGGCCAGATTGTTGATCGACACTTCCACCCATTCGACCCAGCGGTGCCCCTTGGGCGCGAATTCCTCAAGATAAACCGCCGCCAGCACTCCCAGCGGAAACGACAGCGCGAGCGTGACCGCCATGGTCAGGATCGATCCCTTGGCGGCACCCCAGATCCCGGCCACGCTGGCTTCGGTCGAATCCGATCCGGTCAGGAAGGCCCAGTCCAGCCCGCCCAGCCCGCTTTTCAGCATGGTGAACAGCAAATAGGCGAGGAAAGTAAGGCTGAGCACGATCGCGCCCAGGCCGACCAGCCGGAACCGCCGCTCTGCCGCGTGGCGGCGCGCCAGACGCCGCTTCATGCGGTCTTCTTGCCACAGACTATTCATAAGCTTCCCGGTATCGCTTGACCACGCGCAGGGCGACCACGTTGAGCGCCAGGGTGACCATGAACAGCACCAGCCCCAGGGCAAAGGCGGACAAGGTTTTGGCGCTGTCAAATTCCTGATCGCCGGTCAGCAGCTGCACGATCTGGAACGTAACCGTGGTCATGCTGTCGAACGGATTGGCGGACAGCCGCGCGGCGGCGCCTGCGGCCATCACCACGATCATGGTTTCCCCGATCGCGCGGCTGATCGCCAGCATCACGCCCGCGACGATCCCCGGCAGGGCGGCAGGAAGCAGCACGCGCTTGATCGTTTCGCTCTTGGTTGCGCCCATCGCCAGGCTGCCATCGCGCATCGCCTGCGGCACGGCAGCGATGGAATCGTCGGCCATCGAGGAGACGAAGGGGATGATCATCACCCCCATCACCATGCCAGCCGCGAGCGCGCTTTCGGTCGAGGGGTTGGCCATGCCCATCCAAGCAGCGAAATCGCGCACTTGCGGGGCAACGGTCAATGCAGCGAAATAGCCATAGACCACGGTCGGGATCCCGGCGAGAATCTCCAGCATCGGCTTGAGCCACTTGCGCATGGTTGGGCTGGCATACTGAGTCAGGAACACCGCGCTCATCAGCCCGAGCGGGATGGCCACCAGCATGGCGATCACCGCGCCGATGTACAGCGTGCCCCAGAACAGCGGCACGGCGCCGAAATCCTTGCCGAGTTCAGCATCGACCCCAACCCGCGGCGCCCAATGGGTGCCGGTCAGGAAGTCGATCGGGGACACGTAACTAAAGAACAGCCCGGTTTCATAGAGCAGCGAGGCGACGATCCCGGCGGTGGTCAGGATCGCCACCAGCGATGCCACCAGCAGGCCGATCAGCGCGGCGCGTTCCACCCGGGTGCGCGCGGGGAAGGTGGCCGACACGCGGCTGTAACCCCAGGCCGCTCCCGCAAACAGCGTCAGCAGGGTCAGCGCCGCGCCGGCCAGCCAGATTCTGGTTTGCGCAGCCTGAAACACGCTGGCCAGCGGCGCAGCCTTGGCATTGAACACGGCAGCGCCGGGATCGCTGGCCAAAGCCTGAGCCTCGGCCAGGATCGCGTCGCGTTCCATGTCGAAAGCAGGCAGGTTGGCCGCAGCCGGATCGGCCAGCACGGCTTCACGCACCAGCCCCGGTGCGATCCCGCTCCACACGGCCCAGACCAGCAGGGCCGGGATCAGCGCCCACAGCGCCAGGTGCCAGCCGTGATAGCTGGGCACTGCCGCCAGTGAATGGCGGCCGGTAAACAGGCCCTTGGCCCGGGCGCGGCCGGCAAACCAGCCGACCACACCCAGGCCAAGCACCACCAGAAGGAGGATCTGGGATATCACAAGATGGTCCTTTGCGGCCTCACTTCAGCGTCGCAGGATCCATCAGCGTCATCTTCGCGGCGATGTCGGCGCTCTTGGCGCGAACTTCGTCCGAAGCGATCACCATGCCCTTGGTCTTGAGCATGCCGTCAGGCCCCCAGGACTTGGCCCATTCCGCAACATATTCCTTCAGGCCCTTGACCGCGCCAAGGTGGCCCTGCTTGACATAGATGTACAGCGGACGGGCGCCCGGATAGCTGAAATCGACGATCGATGCGTAGCTGGGCATGACGCCGTTCATCGGGATGCCCTTCAGCTTGGTGGTGTTTTCCTCAAGATAGGAATAACCGAACACGCCGACTGCCTTGGGGTTGTCTGCCAGCTTCTGGACAATCAGGTTGTCGTTTTCACCTGCATCGACATAGGCGCCGTCGCTGCGCACGTCGGTGCAGATCTTCTTGGCGGCGTCCTTGTCCTTTTCCTTCAGCGCCTTCATTTCGGCATTGGCTTCGCAGCCCTTGGTCAGGATCAGTTCGGCCAGCGCGTCACGGGTGCCCGAGGTGCTGGGCGGGCCATAGACCATGATCGGTTCGGCCGGCAGCGCCGGGTTGACATCGGACCAGTTCTTGGCGGTGTTGGGCTTGCCATAAGGATTGGCGGCCAGTGCCTTGTAGACGTCTTCCGGGGTCAGTTTCATGCCGGGGCCATTGGTGCCTTCGGCAAAGGCGATCCCGTCAAGCCCGACCTGGATTTCGATGATGTCCTTGACGCCGTTCTTGGCGCATTCCTCGTACTCGCTCTTCTTGATGCGGCGCGAGGCGTTCTCGATATCGGGATGCTGCGCGCCCAGCCCGGCGCAGAACAGCTTCATGCCAGCACCGGTGCCAGTCGATTCGATCACCGGGCTCTTGATCCCGGCTGACTTGGCAACAGCCTCGGCAACGGCCGTGGCAAAGGGATAGACCGTGGACGAACCCACCGCGCGCACGAAATCGCGCGAACCCGAAGAACCGCCCGAACCGCAGGCGGCAAGCAGCATGGTTGCCGAAACGACTGCAACGGCGGGGAAAATGGTCTTCTTCAACATCGCGAATCGCTCCTCACGGTAATCCTGTATCCCGCCTTTGAGGTGGCTGTGTTGCAGTTTCATGACAGATATTTGTCACAATGGCCGCACGGCCTTTGCCGCACTCTGGCGGCAACCGCACGGGCGATAATGTCATGCACATGTCACTGCCGGGTCAGGGTTGGCACATTGCCGTTCAACCGCGCAAAAGCGGCAAAATCAGCGAGGCCGTGGTGCCTTCGCCGGGCTGGCTGGTGATATCGAATCGTCCGCGGTGGCGCTCGGCAATATGTTTGACGATCGCCAGGCCCAGCCCCGTGCCGCCGGTTGCGCGGCTGTGGCTGGCATCGGCACGGTAAAACCGTTCGGTCAGGCGCGGCAGGTGTTCCGGCGCAATTCCCGGCCCGTCATCATGAACGCTCAGCGCCAGTCGACCTGCTGCTGTAGCCTCCAGGGTCAGCGTAACCTCGCCGCCGGATGCGCCGTACTTGATCGCATTGTCGATCAGGTTGCGCAGGACCTGCGCCAGCTGGCCGCGATCCCCGGCAACCGGGGCGCTTTCACAATTGGCACTGATGGTCACCACGGCGCGGCTTGCCACTTCGCCTGCCGCTTCCCGAGCCAGCGCCACCATATCGACCGGCTCGGTTGGGGCATCGTGCTTGATCGCCTCGATCCGGCTGAGGGACATCAGATCCTCGATCACCGCCAGCATCCGCCGCGCTTCCTGCCGGATGATCCCCAGAAACCGGCTGCGAGTGGCTGGATCGTCGCCCGCCTTGGGATCTTCCAGCGTTTCGACATAGCCCAGGATCGCCGCCAGCGGGGTGCGCAGTTCGTGGCTGGCATTGGCAACGAAATCGGCATGGGCACGGGCCACGCTGACCCGCACCGACAGGTCTTCCAGCACCACCAGCCGCGCGCCGCCGTCAAGCACGTGGCAGGAAACCTTCCAGCGGCTGCCCCGCACCGACAGACCTTCGACGATCGCGGTGCCGCCTTCGGGGGCAGTGATCAGCGCCACCACCTGCGGATCGCGGATCGCGATGCGCGGGTCCTGGCCGACCACGTGCCCGCCCAGCAGTTCGCGCGCGGCCAGATTGGCAAAGGCGACAGCGCCGCCCCGCACCACCAGCGCCGGGCTGTCAAAATGCTCAAGCAGGCTGGGATCGGCAGAGGTCATGTCCGGCAACCCTATCTTGCCGGGACCAGTGAGTGCAAGCGCGATCAGGCCAGGGTGATAAGCGGGGCCAGAGTGGCGTGCTTGCGCACGAAGTGTTCCAGCACCGGACCATAGATCGGCCGATCAAACGCCGCGCCGAATTGCCGCCCGGTGGCCCATTGCACTTTGGCGGTCAGGCCATCGAGCCCTTCGGGCCGCAGAATCACCTTTGATCCGATTCGCGGGGTCTTTTCCGAGGCTTCGATGCAGCAGCCCCCGGCGGACAGATCGACCATATAGCCAAAGCTGCGCAGCCCGCTTTCGGCGCGGATCTGCACCTGCCAACGAATTGGTGAGCGGATTTCCTGACGCGGCTGCATGGGCACTGTCGATAAGACAGAACCGCTATACCAAGGGTTAACGGCGGGGCCGTGGCGGCAACCTATCCTGCCCTATTCCTGTGCCTTGCGCCGTGCGGCCAGCTGGCGGGCCAGCTCTGCCTCTTCGCGCGGATTACGCTTGTTGTACGCCGGGCGCAGTGCGGGACCGATGACATGGATGTCTTCCACCCAGATATAGCCCCTGAAAGTGTCGGGCACATCACCCAGCTGTTCAGGCAGCGTCAGCCCCTGATCACGGTCCTTGCCATAGGGAGCCACCACGACCACCCGCGCGCCAACCCCTTCCATCCGCTGGATCAGCCGGTTGGGCCAGCCGGCAAAGGCCCACTGGTAGTTCAGCGGCACCATGATCGTACCGTTCCGGCAGCTTTCCGGAACCACGGTGAACCACCCGGTCTTGAGATAGTCGGTGGTGCAGGCGGTCGCGCTTTCCTTGGAAAAGGCCCAGGCCGTGGGATAGAGCTGACGGATCCGGGCAACCGGGGCGGCGGCGCCGTAAAAGCCATCGCCCACCTTGGCCACATCGCGTCCGGCGGCCTGGAGTGCCTTGGCAAGCAGGTCTGCCTCGGCGGGATTCTTGGACTTGAAATTGAACAGCAAGGGACGCTCGGGCAGGGCCGTGACCATTTCGGCCAGAGTCGGGATCGCACCCTTGCCCATGCCGCGGAAGGGGAAGGTCTTGCCGCCGTCCGGCGTATAGCCATAGCCCGCGTCGAGCGCCTTGAGCTGCGCCATCGTCGCTGCGCGGACATCGCCTTTGCCTTCTGTGCGGCAGTCCAGCGTCCAGTCGTGGAACAGCGCGATCTGGTCGTCGGCGGTGGGGGCCACATCAACCTCGATCATCTGCGCGCCCAGCCGCTGGGCCTGCAGCGCCCCGGCCACGGTGTTTTCCAGATAGTCATGCACCGGCACCTCGATCCGCGTGGCGGTACAGGTGTCGCGCCCAAGCTCCTTGTGGTCATACAGCTGATGCGCGCCGCGATGGGCGATCAGTTTGACAGCGCCGCGCGGGGCCGGGGCCAGCCAGCTGGCGTTGATCACGGTCAGCAGCAGGAACAGCACGGCCAGCGCCAGCCCGATGCGATAGGCCCAGCGCTTCATGCCAGCAGCTCCCGCGCGCGCAGGCAATCTGCCTCCATTTGCGCGGTCAGGGCGTCAAGGCTGTCAAATTTGGCCTCGGGCCGCAGGAAATGATGGAATGCCACTTCGATCTCCTGTCCGTAAAGGTCACCCGCAAAGTCGAAGAAATGGGGCTCCAGCAGCTCCTTGGGCGGATCGAAGCTGGGGCGGATCCCCAGATTGGCCGCGCCATGCAGCACCCGCCCGCCGGGCAGCGTGCCGGTTACGGCGTAGATCCCGTAGCGCGGCCGCAGATAGTTGCCGAGCGCGAGGTTGGCGGTGGGAAAGCCGATCGTGCGGCCCACTTTGTCACCGTGCTGCACCGTGCCGCGAATCGCGAACGGGCGGGTCAGCAGGTGAGTGGCCAGCGCGCAGTCCCCGGCTTTCAGCGCCTCGCGGATCCGGCTTGAGGACACGACCTCGCCTTTATCCGAGATCGGTCCGACCGCGCGGGCGCTGAGGCCCAGCGGCGCGCCGAGCTGCGTCAGCACCCCCACATTGCCGCCACGCGCCTTGCCGAAGGTGAAATCCTCGCCCGTCACCACTCCCGCCGCGCCGAGCCGCGAGACCAGCAGGTCGGCGACGAACTCTTGCGCGGTGGTCGCGGCCAGGGCGGTGTCGAAGTGGAACACCAGCATCGCATCCGCACCGGCAGCTTCGAACAGTTCCTGCCGCTGATCCAGCGTGGTCAGCCGGAACGGCGCGGCATCGGGCACGAAAAAGCGCACCGGGTGCGGATCGAAAGTCGCGACGATCGCCGGGCGGCCCTCGGCCCGCGCCCAATCGATCGCTTGCCCGACCACCGCCTGGTGACCGCGATGGAACCCGTCGAAATTGCCCAGTGCAATCACCGCGCCGCGCAGGGATTCAGGCATGGGTTGGCCCGCATCGAGCCGGGGGATGGTCATTGCGCGGTCTGCCCCTGCCCTAGCGGCACGATCCCCGCGCGCAGCACGCGCAGCGCATTGCCGCCCATCACCGCGCGGATTTCGTCAGGGGTGAACTGTGCGTCGAGCAGTGCCTGGGTGACCTGCACCAGCCCGGCGGTATCGAACCGGACCGTGGTGCCGCCGTCATAGTCACTGCCCAGCGCGATGTGCTGCACGCCGACCAGTGCCTTGATGTGGGCCATGGCCCGGGCCACCGCGCGCGGGCTGGTGTCGCAGATCGCCGCGTCCCAATAGCCGACGCCGATCACCCCGCCGGTCTTCGCCACGCCCTGGATCTCTTCATCGGTGAGGTTGCGGTTGACCTTGCAGGTGGCCTGCACCCCGCCGTGGCTGGACAGCACCGGACGGCGCGCGGCGGCCAGAATGTCGGCCACGCAGGCATGGCTGCAATGGGCGATGTCGACCACCATGCCCTTGTCTTCCATCGCCAGCATTACTTGCCGGCCGAGCGGCGTCAGTCCGCCTTTCTTCAGCCCATGCATCGATCCGGCGAGATCGTTGTCAAAGAAATGCGCCATGCTCGCCACGCGGAACCCGGCGGCATGGAGCTTTTCGAGGTTCTCGGCCTTGCCTTCCAGATCCTGCAGCCCCTCGATAGTCAGCATCGCGCCGACCGGGCCGCCCGGTTTGCCGCGCGCCGCGAGCAGGGCGTCCAGCCCCGGCGCATCGCTGACCTTGGCGAGTTTTCCGCCCGAATTGGCCACCGCCCGGTCAAGCTTGGCGCCGTGATAGAGCGACCGTTCCAGCAGCGAACCCCAGGTCCGCACCGGCTGCAACTGCGCGATCACCAGCGGGGTAATGTTGTCGGTATCGCCGCCATTGGCGTCATAGTTCTGCCCGCGCGGGGTCTTGGTTACGCTGGAGAACAGCTGCAACGCGACATTGCCCGCCTGCAATCGCGGCAAGTCCTCGTGCCCCCGGCTCGCCGGTTCCAGCATGTCGCGCCGCCACATCAGCGTGTCGGAATGGAGGTCAACGATCTGCAGCGTCTGGTGCAGCGCCTGCGCCTCGGCGCTGACCGGGATCAGGGGCTGGCCATCAACCCGGTTCATCTGGCTTTCAAGGTAACCCGGTGCCACTCCGAAGAACCCGGCCGCAGCCACAGTCAGCACGGTCAGTGGAATCCACACTCTCTTGCGCATCGCCAATCCTCCCCCAATCAGACCTTACGCAGCAGGGTGACGAAATCAAACCCCGGCGTGCGGCCATCGGCCGGATGGTGCTCGCGAAAACTTTCGCGCCATGCGCTGCGGTCAAATTCCGGAAAGCGGGTGTCGCCCGCAGGCTCGGCGTGCACTTCGGTCCATTCGATCCGGTGGGCCAGCGGCAGGAACAACCGATAGATCTCCGCCCCGCCGACAATCGCGACATGCGGCGCATTGGCCAGGGCCAGCGCCTGCTGGGCCGATCGCGCCACTTCCGCGCCGTCCTCGGCCCAGGCGGGATCGCGGGTCAGCACGATGTGGCGGCGCCCGGGAAGCACGCCGGGCAGCGATTCAAAGGTCTTGCGGCCCATCACCATCGGCATGCCCATGGTCAGCGCCTTGAACCGGCGCAGATCGGTGGGAAGGTGCCAGGGCATCGTCCCGTCGGCCCCGATCACGCCGTTGTCGGCCACGGCCACCACCAGGAACAGCTCGGTATGGTTCACAGCGTCAGCCGGGTCACGTGGCCCATCTTGCGCCCGGGGCGCGCGGCGGCCTTGCCGTAAAGGTGCAGGTGATTGCACGGGTCAGACAGGATCGCCGGCCAATCATGCGCATCGTCGCCGATCAGATTGGTCATCTCCACGCCCTGCGCGGCCAGCCGGGTATCGCCCATTGGCAGGCCGCAGATCGCGCGCACGTGGTTTTCGAACTGGCTGGTCAGCGCGCCCTCGATCGTCCAGTGTCCGCTGTTGTGGACGCGCGGGGCCATTTCGTTGAACACCGGGCCTGCATCGGTGGCAAAGAATTCCAGCGTCAGCACCCCGACATAGCCCAGCCGCTCTGCCACCTTGCGCGCCAGATCGCGCGCGGGCGCGACCTGTTCCAGCACTTTGGGGCTGGCGGGGAGGGTGGAGCTATCCAGAATCCCGCCTTTGTGGACGTTCTCCGCGCTGTCCCAGAACACCACCGTGCCATCCGCGCCCCGGCACAGGATGACCGAGAATTCGCACGCGAAGTGGACGAAGCCTTCATAGACCAGCGGCTGATCGCCGATCCGGATCCCTTCGGCCTCATGATCGGCCATGATTCGCCACTGGCCCTTGCCGTCATAGCCTTCGCGCCGGGTCTTGAGGATTCCGGGCGATCCGATCGTATCAAGCGCGCGGTCCAGATCTTCGGCGGTATCGACCGCGAGGAACGGCGCGGGCTGGCCGCCCAGATCGGTGACAAAGCGCTTTTCGTTCAGCCGGTCCTGCGCCACTTCCAGCGCGCGGGCATCGGGCCACAGCGGCACCCCCTGCAAGGCAGTCAGCGGCGCGACCGGCACATTCTCGAACTCATAGGTCACCACCGCGCAATCGGCGGCGAATGCGGCCAGCGCAGCCGTATCGGTATAGGGGGCGTGAGTGAACTGGGCGCAGACTTCGGCGGCGATGCTGTCCGCCTCGGGCGCGAACACATGGCAGCGATAGCCCAGCTGCGCCGCCGCCATGGCCAGCATTCGGCCCAGCTGCCCGCCGCCAAGGATGCCGATGGTTTCGCCGGGTGGGATCATGGGCCTCAGCTCGGCTTTTCGGCCACGCTGGCGCTCTGCGCCGTGCGAAAGTCTTTCAGGCGCTGGGTCAGCTCCGGATCACCGGTCGCCAGAATTGCCGCCGCCAGCAGTCCGGCATTGGTCGCCCCGGCCTCGCCAATCGCCAGCGTGCCAACCGGGATTCCGGCGGGCATCTGCACGATCGAAAGCAGGCTGTCCTGCCCGCTCAGCGCTTTCGATTGTACCGGCACGCCCAGCACCGGCAGGTGGGTCATGCTGGCAACCATGCCCGGCAGGTGCGCCGCGCCGCCAGCCCCGGCGATAATCACCTTGAAGCCCGCGTCGGCCGCGCCGGTGGCAAATTCGACCAGTCGCTGCGGCGTGCGGTGCGCGGACACGATCCGCGCGTCATAGGCCACGCCCAGCTTGTCCAGCGCATCCGCCGCGCATTTCATCGTCGCCCAGTCAGACTGGCTGCCCATGACGATTGCGACGGGGGGCGCGACTGGTGCCTGCATGATCAACGCTCCGACAGGTAATAGCGCTCCAGCGCGTTCAGATTGTCGTCCAGTTCATAGACGATCGGCTGCCCGGTGGGGATTTCCAGGCCGGTGATTTCGTCATCCGAAATGCCGGAAAGGTGCTTGACCAGCGCGCGCAGCGAATTGCCATGGGCGGCAATCAGCACCGTTTCCCCGGCGCGCAGCTGCGGAACGATCGCGGCTTCATAATAAGGCAGCACCCGGGCGATGGTGTCTTTCAGGCTTTCGGTGCTGGGAATTGCGATCCCGGCATAGCGCGGATCCTGCTTCAGATCGAACGTGCTGCCATCTTCCAGTACCGGCGGCGGAATGTCAAAGCTGCGGCGCCAGATCTTGACCTGATCGTCGCCGTGTTTGGCCGCGGTCTCGGCCTTGTCCAGCCCGGTCAGCCCGCCATAGTGGCGCTCATTCAGCCGCCAGTCCTTGACTTCGGGGATCCACAGCCGCCCGGCGGCTTCCAGCGCATAGTGCAGCGTCTTGATCGCGCGGGTTTGCAGGCTGGTGAAAGCGGTGGTGGGCAGCATGCCCTTGGCTTTCAGCAATTCGCCGGCCGCGCGCGCTTCGCCCACGCCCTTTTCGGTCAGGTCAACATCCCACCAGCCGGTGAAGCGGTTTTCCAGGTTCCACTGGCTCTGGCCATGGCGGACAAGGATCAGGCGCGGCACGAACGAACTCCCCCTGTTGCAGGAACTTCGGCCCCTAGTGGCTGGGCGGCGGCTTGGGAAGGCCCGCATTGTCGTTTCCGGCCATTTCACGCGCCTGTTCCTTGCGGCGGCGCAGGTTCTCGCGCAGCTTTGCGGCCAGGCGTGCTTCGCGGGACGGTCCGGATTCGTCTTTACCCATGGTCAAGGCATTGCCGCTATATCCCGCCAAGCTCAAGCCTCGCTTGACAAAGCGCGGCGCGCAGACCAATAGCGCGCCCCTGCCCGCTCGGTCCGCCGCGTGGGGCACGATTGGAATGGTGTGCTGCTGTAGCTCAGTGGTAGAGCGCATCCTTGGTAAGGCTGAGGTCGGGAGTTCAATCCTCCCCAGCAGCACCATTCCACCGCCGTATGGACGGCAATTTCCCTCCGCGCGAATGACCTTGCCCAAACTCGCGCAGTTCTGCGCCGCTGATGCCAATGAACTACGTAATTACGGTGAAATTACGGGAAACTACGGAAACTACGGTGAACGTGCACTAAATCACTGCCTTTGCAACGGGGGATGCTATTGCTCGGGAATTACGGTGGGAATTACGGGGAATTACGGTGACACGGGGAATTACGGTGGAATTACGGTGACACGTCCGTAAACCCCTAAATTGACTCCCCGCAACTCGCAGGGTAGCACTGTGACATGGCCTGCCTTTCACGCATAGTCTTGCCCGGCATTGCGCATCACGTGACAAGGATAATTAGGGGTTTTCGGACGTGTCACCGTAATTCGGACCACCGTAATTCCCCCGGACGTGTCACCGTAATTCCCCCACCGTAATTCCCACCGTAATTCCCACCGTAATTCCCCGTGTCACCGTAATTCCCCACCGTAATTCCCTTGTGTAAGATCAGAGGTCTGCCCTCGTGACAGCGCGCCGTTTTCAGGTCGGTGCAGTCGACTTGTTCCTGCTGGCGGAAATGCAATCGGCCGCCCCTTGCGGGGCGACCGAGCAGCACCTGTCGGAACAGGTTGGAAGTCTAGAGGGAAAGGATACGCCGTTCTGCTGCTGCCAGAGATGCCTTCGCCGCTTCGAGAGCGCGAATAGCTTCGCTAGCGGCCTTCCCGCTCAAATAGGGACCCGGAGGAGGCAAGCGACTACCATCTTCCGGCTCCACCCACGGAAACGCCCGGCCGGATGCAATCTCCGCGATACGTCCACCGTTGACCCCGAACCATGCTGCGATGTCATGTTGGCGATCGCCGCGGAGGAGCATACCCTTAACCTGCGCCGCATCCGTGCTAGTCAGTTGGATGCCGCTGCATGGAGCGGGCTTGCGCTTGTAACGGGGGCCCATCACGCGGCCTCCACTTCGAACAGTTCGCCCGAGAGCGATGCGCCATAATCCGCGCCGTACGTCACGATCGAACGCAGACCCGACTTCTCCCGCATGAATGCCGCAAGGTTGTAGTAGGCCTTCGACCCACCGAAAAAGCGGTTCACAAGCGGGCGACCGTTCGCATCCACCGGGACTGAGCCGGTGGCCTTCTCAGGTACCGAGGTTCCCAAGAAACTGAACTCAGGGTTGCCCATGCTCCAGTCGATCGCCGCGACCCGCTTCAACAGCATTTCACGGGTCTCGCTGGACAAGCTCGCACCGTCATAGGTGGCATGGAGATCGTGCAAGAGCAGGCCAAATGCCACCCACCAAGTAGCGGTCCGCACCACCGTGTCCTCGGTCGGGACCGGACCCTTCAACCCGCGAACGAAGTGCTCAAGACCATCGGCGAAGCGATCAACAACGGCGGCAATTTCGGCGCTGTCCGACAGGAACGGGTCTGCAAGTTGCTCGCGCAAGTGGTCGACGTGCGACCCAGGACCTTCCGCCGCAGCCCGAACAGCCTTAAGGAGGACGGTCTTAGTCGTCCAAGCGCCAGACTTCTTCGAGATCGAAATTGCCCGATCTTCGCACCCGCCATTAGCTCGGATGATCGGAAGTGCCGCAACGTGGTTGACGGTCTGGATGTAAAGGTCGCTCCGGTCCAGATCGACCGCCTGACCCTTGCCCACCGGCGTCGACAACACGTTCATGTCGTGGAACACCTGCCCAAGTTCATCGAGGGTGAGGAAACCCTCGTCGGTCGCTGGGGTGAGCAACATCACCGGGATGAATGCCTCGCCAGCCCACTTTCGGACCTCGTCACTCAGAGTTTCATCGTACATGACGTCCAAGAAGCCGGTGATGCGGCCCAAGCCGTCAAGCAAGATGTTGGGATGGTCAAGGCGGGTCCGCACCTTCACATAGCCTAGACCACTGTCGCCCTCCCGCTCAAACGGCTGACCGAGCTGCATACCGACAACGATCGGCGGAACTGCGCCAATCCAGTATGCCCCAGGAGCCATGCGGCGAAGGATGTAGTTGCGCATCTCGGTCCGGCGCGCCTTGCTGGTCTTGCGCTGAAGCTTCTCGTACATTTCCCGCACGTCGCCGGGCAGGTTCTTCCAGTTTTGGCTGCGCGGGTCGTGGCCGTTAAGCAGATAGGGGACGAGGTCGTGCACGCTCATTGCGGTTTGGTATGCGTTCGCGAAAACGCTCTGCGTGCACTTGATTGCTGGTAGTCGAAGCATGTGGTAGGCTCCATGAGCTGAGCGGCAACCATTGCCGCCTTCTTGGCCAGCCCCCCTTGTTTTGATCGGCAGTGGGGGCTGGCCTTTTCCATGCCTAACTAACGGACTGGCACTGCGCAAGCCAAAAGCGTATCGATCGATGCGTTTTTCAACAATGCAGTGCCACGATTGCCACCCCCACTGCCACGCGACGTTTCGATCGGAACAACATCATCGCCCGATCGCAAGAACTACGGTGACACGTCCGTAAACCCCCAAACTCCATCGCATACGCAACGACCTTTCCTACACGCCCCAGAGCTGTCACTCTCGCCCCGGCTTCCGACGAATCGTTGTTGCGAGGCCTGACTGGGATTGTCGATGCAACCTCGCTGGGCGGTAACTGACCTGACCTTGCCGGGGGCGGTGCGGACGCCGAGTTCAGGCCTGACCGGGCATTCCCCCTACAAGCCTTGACTTTGCGGCACATCTGACGCATTGGCGCGGCCTTCCGGGGCGGCGCTTGCGTGTCGCCCCATTGCTTTACAGTACAGTTTCATGGGCTTTGTGGCCCGAATCGAGAGTTCAGGACCTTAAGCCATGGCGAAGCCCGCAACCGTCAAGATCCGCCTTGTGTCGACTGCTGACACCGGCTTCTTCTATGTCACCAAGAAGAACCCGCGCAACACGACCGAGAAGATGAGCTTCAAGAAGTACGATCCCGTCGTGCGCAAGCATGTCGAGTTCAAGGAAGCCAAGATCAAGTAAGGTTCATGACGAGTTCAAGCCCCACTGCTAGGTCAGCGGGAATGAACCTGATCAAGTCCTTCCGATCGTTTGCAAGTGCCGCCGCTTCGGCGGCGCTTGTCGTTTCTGCTCCGCTCGCGCTCGGCTCTGCCGCGCCGGTGGCGGCCCAGGCCAATTCCGACCTTGCGGGCGCTGTCGCCGCGCTGCGCGCGATTTCGACGCTGCGCGCCGATTTCGTCCAGACCGACATCAAGGGCCAGCAGGTGCGCGGGGTGCTGACGCTCAAGCGTCCGGGCAAGATCCGCTTCCAGTATCAAAAGGGCGTGCCGATCCTGATCGTGTCGGACGGCAGCGCGCTGACCTTTGTCGATTACTCGGTGCGCCAGGTGCAACGCTGGCCGATCAAGAACAGCCCGCTCGGCGCGCTGCTCGATCCGACCCGCGATGTGGCGAAATATGGCAAGCTGCTCCCCGGCGCCCGGCCGGGCGTGGTCAGCATTGCGGTGATCGACAAGGCCCATCCGGAATACGGCACGATCACCCTGGTCTTCATCCGCAAACCCGGCGCGCCGGGGGGGATGGAGCTGTCCAGTTGGGCCAGCCGCGATTCACAAGGCAACCGGACGGTGATCGACCTGACGAATCAGCAATACGGCGTGGCGGTGCCTGACAACACCTTCCGCTTCAACGATCCGCGCCAGCCGGGACGGCGCTGAACCCGTTCGTCGATCAGGATCGTCGGCTCGTCGCCGCCTGTGCCGTGGGTGCGACAAATTGCGACAAGGCTGTCACGATTGTTCATGGGCGAGCAAGCCAATTGGCCCTAGAACTGTTCTCGACGGCGCGGCCTGAGGCGGGTTTCCCCCCTGTTGCCCAAGCCTCCTGATTGGACGCTCCGTCAAAGCGTGACGAACGCACAAAGGAACCCTCGGTCCACTGCCCCCGGACCGAGGGTTTTCCTTTGGATGGGCGTGGTTTGGCCCATGCCGGGCTGCGAACGGCAGCCTTCTGCGCTTCCGGTGCTCACGGCCATCAAGGCCGCTGCGCGCCGGTTCTCGAAGCTCACCATTCTCGCTCCGGCCTGAGCCAATCCACACCCACCCAGCCTGCCGTTCCCGCTGCAAGCCCCCTCACCTTCAGGGGAGGGGGTTGGGGGTGGGGGCGGTTTACGGAGCCCTTGCCGCCCCCGCGCTTCGCACCTAAAGCCGCTGGCATGGTTTCTATCGCCACTTGGAACATCAATTCGGTCCGTTTGCGGATGGACCAGGTCGCCCGTTTTCTCACCGAACAGGCGCCCGACGTGCTGTGCCTGCAGGAAATCAAGACGGTCGAAAGCCTGTTCCCGCATCAGGCGTTCGAGGATCTGGGCTACACCTACCGCGCGGTGCACGGGCAAAAGGGCTATCACGGCGTCGCCACGGTCAGCCGGATCCCTTTGCGCGAATTCAGCCGCCATGACTGGCAGGCCAATGGCGAGGCGCGGCACGTCGGGGTGGAGCTGGCGGGTTCCGGGCTGGTGCTCGAAAACGTCTATATCCCCGCGGGCGGCGACATTCCGGACCGGGAGGCCAATCCCAAGTTCGGCCAGAAGCTCGATTTCCTAGCCCGGATGACCCAGTGGGCCGACAAGCTCGACCGGCCGACCCTGCTGGTCGGGGACTTCAACATCGCCCCGCTCGACTGCGACGTCTACGATCACAAGGCGCTGCTGAAAGTGGTCAGCCACACCCCGCTGGAGGTCGAGACGCTGGGGCATTTGCGCGATGCCCACGGCTGGGTCGATCTGGGCCGCAAGCATATCCCGGCGCCCGAACGGAACTGGTCGTGGTGGTCCTACCGCACCTATTGGCAGGGCAAGGACCGCGGGCGGCGGCTGGACCACATGTGGGCCTCGCCCGACCTTGCCGCCCAGTCCGTCTCGCACCGGGTGGTCGAGGAAACCCGGCAGTGGGAGCAGTGCAGCGACCACGTGCCCTTGATCACCGAGTTCGCCCTGTGACCAGCCCGGCGCGGCGGGTGGCGCTGGCCATCGATGCCTTGCGCCATGGCTGGCCGATCCGGCTGGACCGGGCGCTGACCTTGCTCCCCGCCGAAACCGGCTTTGCCCCCGCCGCCAGCCGCACCATGCTGATCTCCGCCGCCCGCGCGGTGACGCTGAAACTGGCCAACCAGCGCGAGGCCGCCGTGCCCGAGGCGCCGGTGCTGATCCGGGGGGCCGAGCCTTTCGACCTCCCGCTGGCCCGTGCGCTGGCCGATCCGGCGCTCGATCTGGCCCACCCGATGAAGGGCCCGTTCCTCGCCGAACCGCTCGGCTCACCCGAGGCAGCCGCGGCGGCGATGGAGCTGGCGCGGCTGGCGGGGATCCTGCCGGCATTTCTGGTCGATCCAGAACCGGCGGGCGAAGCGGCGGAGCTTGCCGCCGCTGACCTTTCCGCCTGGAAAGATGCCGCCCAGCTCACCATCGCGACCCGCGCCCGCCTGCCGGTTGCCGCGGCGGAAGATGCGGAGATCGTTGCCTTCCGTTCCGCCGATGACCTGCGCGAACATGTCGCGCTGGTGATCGGCCAGCAAAGCTCCGACCGCGCCCCGCTGGTGCGGCTCCACTCCGAATGCCTCACCGGCGACATCCTCGGCAGCCTCAAGTGCGATTGCGGCCCCCAGCTCGATGCCGCGCTGCGCGCCATGGCGGACGAGGCGGCGCAGGGCGGCTGGGGCGTCCTCCTCTACCTTCGCCAGGAAGGGCGCGGGATCGGGCTGATCAACAAGCTGCGGGCCTACCGCCTGCAGGATCAGGGCTTCGATACGGTCGATGCCAACAACCGGCTGGGCCTGCCGACCGAGGCGCGCGATTTCCCGGTTGCGGCGCGGATGCTGGCGCTGCTGGGGGTGCGGGCGATCCGGTTGATGACCAACAACCCGGCCAAGGTTTCAGCCCTGCAAGCGACCGGGGTGGAAGTGGCCGAACGGGTCCCGCACCAGTTGCCGCCCAACCCGCACAATGCGCGCTATCTGGATACCAAACGCGACCGGACGGGGCATTTGCTGTAGTTTTTGGCGTCGGTAAAAAACCAGCCGATTATGCAATTTCAATCACTTGCGCGCAGTTAGTTGATGAAACACATGCGCGTGAAGTGTTTTCGCGAAATGTTTCGCGAGGGGCTTGCGCCAAGGCGTGACGCTGCGAATCCAACAATGTCAAAGAGCGGTCCGCACTATGGCAGATCCGCCCCGTGTAGGAAAACGCTACCGCCGGTCGCTGCGTTTCAGCCCTGCCGCCAGCCGGTTCGCGCCGATCTGGACCGTGTCGCCGCCCCAGATCCCGACGAAAGTGCTTTCGCGGCTGACCCCGGGGGCAAAGCGCGCGTCGTTGCTGGCCACATCCAGCCCGGCCGAGCTGCGCTGCGCGCCTTCGGCGGCGACCGCGATGAAGGCGGAGTAGTTTTCCTTGTTCGCGCCCTGCACGAACCAGTTGTCGCTGATCTGGCCTGATGCCCCGCCCGGCAGGTCGATCATGTAATTGGTCGCGCGCCCGGCGGTATCGTCAAAGCTGTTGTTGATGACGCCAATCCGCGCCGCGCGGCTTTTGACATAGTGCCCGCCGCGCCCGGCTTCGAACCGGCTGCGGGTCACGGTCAGCGCGCCATAATTGCCGATATAGATCGAATGCGCGCAACCGCCCGGCCCTTCGCAGGTGCCCAGCCGCGTGAAGGTGCTCTTGTCGATGGTGATCGTCGCGCTGGTATCCTCACCTGCCAGCACGCCCTGCTGGCTGTCACGGAACCATGACTGGCTGACCGCCAGATTGCCATGCTCCAGCCGGATCCCCGCGCCGTTGAAATCGGGCACCTTGATATTAGTGAACACCAGCCCTTCGACCCGCGCAGAGCGTCCGCGCAGCACCAAAGTGCCCTTGCCTTCGCAGGTCCCGCCATCGAACACCGCCTGCCCCGGCGTGGCCGCAACATAGGCCACATCGCCCGCGCCCTGCACCGAACAGTCGCCATACCGCCCCGGCGCAATCCGCACCGTGCCCGCACCGTCCCCGATCGCATTGACCGCATCCTGCAGCCGCGCAAATCCCTGCCCGGTCTCGGCCACGACAAACGGCGCACCCTGCTGGGCTTCAGCCATGGAGGAAGACAGCGCCAGCGCCGCAAGCGCGGTGGCAACGATCGGAAGGCGTTTAAAGCTATGCATCGCGCGCATTTAGCACCGCGCGGTTAATGAGTGGACAAGCCATTCACCCCCGTCCCGCGCGGGGACAAAGGCCGGGGCAAGGGTTAAGCGCGCGGGCAGACGGGTCCGGGTTTGGCTGGTTTGTTGGGGGAGAGCTGGCGTTCCACAAATACCCGAACATCAAAAGCAGTTCCGTCATGCTGAACTTGTTTCAGCATCCATGGTTCGGCTGCTTCCGAAGCCAAGGGGAAGGGCCGCAACGCGGCGGCTTGCGTCATCCAAAGGGCGGGGCTTGGCGGCACGATGGATCCTGAAACAAGTTCAGGATGACGGGATCAGGGATGTCAGCTTGGCTTGCGCGTAGGGAAGCCGCGCTGCGAACGAAATGTCGGGGTCAGCAAGAATTTGCCTAGAGGATCATTTTGTAGCCGATGTGTGTTGGTTCAAATCCAAGGCGATCATAAAATCGGTGGGCGTCTGGACGTGACTTGTCTGTTGTCAGCTGAACGATCGAACATCCGTTCGATCTGCATTTTTCGACAGCCCAAGCGAACATCTCTTCGCCAAGTCTTTGACCACGGCGCTCTGCGGCTATTCGCACGGCCTCAATCTGACCTCGCTTCGCTCCGCCACGAGCTAGCCCCGGAATGAAGCTAAGTTGCAGAGTTCCAACAATATTTCCGTTTTCTTCAACGACGCAGAGGTACTGGTTTTTGTCGGCGTCAATTTCAGTGAAAGCTTCGTAATATCGGTTCGAAAAATTGAATTGATTGTCCTCTCGTGTTGCTCCGAGAATGTCGTCGGCTAGCAAGGCCACGATTGCTGGCACATCTACGCGCGTTGCACGGCGGTATTGAACGGTCATCCAAACTTACCTCCCGTCAGAAGTCTTAGGGTACGACGGGCAACGTCCGCAATGATGCCGCGCGGGCGCAGTCATTTGCGCCCCCAGTGCCACTTCCACCCACCCTCGGTGCGCTTGTGAACCACCAGCAGGAGCAGACCGGTACAGAGCGCCAGCGCCGTGAGGGTGATTGCGCCGCTTTGCGCCTGGCGGGCCAATCGGCCCAGTCCCGCCAGCACGCCCAGATAACTCGCCAGCAGCACCCAGCCCTGCCAGGCGATCGGGCGGCCCGCGCCGATGCCAAAGCGTTTCGCGGCAAACCACGGGCCGGGGGTAAGGAATTTGTGCAGCATTGTCAGTCTCCCTTCGGCGGCCGTCCTCGCCGGGGCGGGTCGCTCGGGGTCAGTTTGATCCCGCGCCGGGCCAAAGCTTCGCGCAGCAGCACTTCGACCTCGGCGTTGACCGAGCGCAGGTCTGCGGCGGCGGCGCGTTCCAGGGCGGCGTAGAGTGCCGGATCGAGCCGCAGCGGGAAGGCTTTCTTGGGGGCGGGGGGCATCGGTTGTCAGGTCAATAGAGGGTGCCTGCGTTGACCACCGGCTGGGTATCGCGTTCGCCGCACAGCACCACCATCAGGTTGCTGACCATCGCCGCGCGGCGTTCGTCGTCGAGTTCGACCACGTTCTTTTCGCTGAGCATGCCCAGCGCCATTTCGACCATGCCGACCGCGCCTTCGACCAGGGTCTTGC
This sequence comes from uncultured Novosphingobium sp., assembly GCA_964550775.1. Taxonomy (GTDB): domain Bacteria; phylum Pseudomonadota; class Alphaproteobacteria; order Sphingomonadales; family Sphingomonadaceae; genus Novosphingobium. The sequence continues at coordinate 94,996 of CAZKAX010000001.1, forward strand.
GCGCGGCGACCACGGCTTCGGCTTGCTGGCGGCGCAGCATGGCTCCGGCGATTTCCTGGGCATAGGCCAAATGGGTAAAGCCGCATTCGTCCACCGTGATCCCGGCGAGCTGCAGCCGCGCGATCAGTTCGGTGCGCAGTTCTGCGCCGACCTGATCGTGGTTGCCGCGCAGGGTCACTTCGGCATGGGTGAAATCGTCATAGGGATAGCGTGAGCCGATGGTCCGCACCGCGGCTTCGATCTGGACCATCACGAAAGCCTTGTAATCATCGACGTCATACAGTGCCTGCGCGGTATCGACCACGCGCCACACCACTTGCGCCGCCATCTCGATCGGATTGCCGCGCAGGTCGTTGACCTTGATCTTGTCGGAGATCAGGTTGTTGGCGCGGACCGAAATCTTGGTCTTGCCCATCCACGGCCAGACCCAGCGCAGCCCGGCCTGCCGGTCAGTCCCGCGATAGGATCCGAACAGGGTGACCGCCGCGCCCTGGTTGGGCTGCAACATGTAGAAACCCTTGGCGATCAGCACCAGCAGGATCGCGATGGTGAAATTGCTGAACACAAAGGCCAGCACGTCGCTGTCGCTGGGTTCGGTATTGGCGATGGCCAGCACCCGCCAGGCGAACACGGCGACAAGCGCCAGAAAGACCAGCAGCATCAGATAGCCGCTGGTGCTCCAGGCACGGGTTTCGCGGCTGGAGAGCATGGCAGGATGCGAATCGGACATCGGGATTCCCCTTTAATTTGATATCACATTAATATCGTGATTCTCTGGTCCGTCAACCGGCTTTGCCAAAGGGGCTTGAAATCCTGCGGCGTGGCCCTAAATTGTTCCTTGCGGGACCGGGCCCCTCTGGCGCGGCGCAGTTGCCCTTACGGGAACTTCGCCACGTGATGTCGGACCGCATCGGATGCATCCGATGCCATGGTCCGGGGTCTTTCCCCCCATCCTCGACCTTCTGGCCAGGCTCGGAGCATCCGATCGTACTGTTTTGTTACGATAGGGAGCATACCTGCGATGTCTGACCGCGTTTTCACCTTGCTGGAACGCCACCAACGGCTTGATGCCGCGCTGCGCGCGGCGCAGCAGCGGCGCTGGGTCGATCCGATCGAGATCGTCCGGCTGAAAAAGCTCAAGCTGGGAATCAAGGACCGGCTGGCGCGGCTGTCACGCCGCGGCCCGCGGGTCAGCCATACCTGAACCACGTCTGCCGGGCAGACCACCACCGGGACCGCCGCGATCGCAATCGCGGCGGCTTTCCGGGCATATGGAGAGAGGACCAATTGATGAAGACCCGTATTGCCGCCGCCTGTACCGCTCTTGCCGTGATGGCCAGCGCCGCCCCTGCCATGGCCGGAACCGCCAAGGGCAAGGCCAGCTGCCAGATGCTCAGCGCGGCCAAGCTTGACGATCACTTCGCCCGCTTCAACGCCGCCTGGGCCACCAAGAACCCCGATACAGTGACCGCGCTGTTCGATGACGATGCCGTGCTGCTGGCCACCCTGGCCAATGCGCCGCGGACCGAACACAGCGGCGTGCGCGACTATTTCGTCAAGTTCCTCAAGGGCAGCCCGGTGGGCCGGATCGATACGTCAACGATCAAGTCCGGCTGCAACTGGGCGCTGCGCAGCGGGACCTGGACGGTCAGCCTGACCGATGCCGCCACGGGCGCAAAAAGCGATGTGAAGGCGCGCTACAGCTTCCTCTACCAGTTCGAGGACGGGCAGTGGAAAATCGAGCACCTCCATTCCTCGGTCATGCCGGAAAAGGTTGGCGCATGATCGGGGCGGGTAAAGAATTCCCGGTTCCGGGGTTGATATTGGACCAATCCAGTCTAAATTGACACCCAGCCGCCCGAACCAACAGAGTCGCGCGCCGGGTCCCTCCCCTGGCGGGCGTCCGGATCGGACGGATCGGATGCTGCCGTGGCCAAACGGGGCGGGCTCCTGACCCACCCCCCATCCCAACCGGGACCTGCCCCGGGCCCGGCACATCCGATGAACAGCGCAGTACGGAGCAGCGGTGGACCACTGCTCCGGCTGCGCTTTTTGATTCGGGCCGAGGGGGAGCGGGCCGGGGTTGCCTGTTTCAGTTTCACTGAAACAGACTCTAATGCTCCCGGATCACCCGCAGGAACGCATCGCCATAGGCTTCGAGCTTGCGGGTGCCGACGCCGGTAATCTCGCCCAGCGCGCTCAGGGTCGCGGGGCGCAGCGTGGCCATTTCGCGCAGGGTCGCGTCGTGGAAGATCACATAGGGCGGCAGGCCCGCTTCCTGCGCCAGATCGCGGCGCAACGTGCGCAGGGCATCGAACAGGGCATCGCCAACCGGGTTGACCGCGCCGCCGACCCGCTCACGCCGGCTGCGGCGGGCGGTGCGTTCGGGCTTGGCGGCGATCGCCAGCATCACGGCGGCTTCCCCTTTCAGCACCGCGCGGGCATCGCCGCCCAGCATCAGCCCGCCATGCTCGGTCGGCAGCAGGCTGCCGCGTGCCTGCAATGCGCGGGCGAGCGCGCGGAGCAGCGGGGCGTCCTCGGCCGGGACAATCCCGAACACGCTCAGCTGGTCATGCCCGCGCTGCACCACGCGTTCGTCGCTTTGCCCCAGCAGGACTTTCTCGATGTGGCCATAACCAAAGCTTTGCCCGGTGCGGTACACGGCGGAGAGAAATTTCTGGGCGAGCTCGGTCGCGTCACGGATCCCCGGCGCGTCGAGGCAATTGTCGCAATTGCCGCAGCGCTGCGGCGGATCCTCGCCAAAATGGCGCAGCAGCAGCGCGCGGCGGCAGCCACCGGTTTCGACCAGCGCGGCGAGCGCATCGAGCCGCGCCCGCTCGCCCTCGCGCCGGGCCGGATCAACCTCGCCCAGGCGGTGGCGGGCGCGGGCGAAATCGTCGGCGGCCCACAGCATCAAGGCCATGGCCGGATCGCCATCGCGGCCCGCGCGGCCGGTTTCCTGATAGTATCCCTCGATCGATTTGGGGATCCCGGCATGGGCGACGAAGCGCACGTCGGGCTTGTCGATCCCCATCCCGAAAGCGACCGTGGCGACCATCACCATATCCTCGCTCCCCACGAACCGCGCCTGATTGGCGGCGCGGACCTCGGGCGGGAGGCCGGCGTGATAGGGCAGCACCGGGCGGCCGGTGGCTGCGGCCAGCTTGTCAGCCAGGTCCTCCACTTTCTTGCGGGTCGGGGCATAGACGATCCCCGGCCCCGGCTGTTCGGCCATCAGCTGGGTCAGCTGGCGCACCGGGTTGTCGCGGTGGCGGATCGCATAGCGGATGTTGGGCCGGTCAAACCCGGCGACGATCAGCCCGTCCTCGGCAATCCCCAGCTGGGTCAGGATGTCGGCGCGGGTGTGGGCGTCCGCCGTGGCGGTCAGCGCGAGCCGCGGGACATCGGCAAAGCTGTCCATCAGGGGGCGCAGCAGGCGGTAATCGGGGCGGAAATCGTGGCCCCATTCAGATACGCAATGCGCCTCGTCGATCGCGAACAGGCTGACCTGCGCCTTGGACAAGAGCTCGCGGAAATGGGGCTGGCTGGCGCGTTCGGGCGCGGCGTAGAGCAGATCGAGCGTGCCGGAGCGGAACGCATCGATCGCCGCCTCGCGCGCCTCTTCGCTGTCGGCGCTGGTCAGCGTGGCGGCGCGGATCCCGTTGGCGGTGGCGCTGCGCAGCTGGTCATGCATCAGCGCGATCAGCGGGCTGATCACCACGCAGGTGCCCGGCAGCATCACCGCAGGCAGCTGATAGGTCAGGCTTTTGCCCGCGCCGGTCGGCATCACGGCCAGCGTGCTCTGCCCGGCCATGACGCGCTCCACCACCCGGTCCTGCACCCCGCGAAAGGCGGAGAAGCCGAAAGTGGCGTGGAGCTGGTCGAGCAGGGCGGAAGTCACCCCGGCGCTATGGCAGAACCACCGCCCGGCGCAATCCGAACTGGCTCCGCCCCGGTGGAAACCCCTATTTTGCCGGGATCGGCCACAGGCGCGACGGGCTGATCGTGCGGAACCAGACGATCACGTCGTGCCCCATGGTGGCCGGGAGCGGCACGTCGCCAGCGGCGGGATCGAACTTTTGCCACTCCGCCGGAACCACCCCCCATCCGGCCCAGCCGCGCCAGTATGGCCGCGCGGCCCAGGCATCGAGCAGCGCGCCTGTGGGGCGGGTCGCCAGATCGACCCACAACGCCTGCGCCCCGGTCTGGTCGAACAGATGGCCCAGCTCGCCCGGCCGGTTGTTGGGCAGGCGCAGCACGTCGAGCGTCCGGCCTTGCGAAGCCTGGGCCATGTCCTGCGCGCTGGCCAGCCGGCTGGCATGGAACGCGCCCCCGGACCAGGTGAAACCCAGCGTGGCATAGCTATCGCCCAGCCGCTCGCGCAGCAGCGTGCCGAGCGTGGCAAAGCCCATGTCGCGCGCGCTTTGCGGCAGGTCTTCCATCACATGGCTGTCATGGGCCCAGATCGCCGCGCGCTCGCGCGCCCCCAGCATGCCGATCGCGTTCGCCGCCATGAACCGGTCGCGGCGGCCATAGTAGCTGGCGTCAGCCCTGGCCTTGTCGGCATCGGCGCGCTCGAATTCGAACACCTGGAACGCCTGCCACGCAGTTTCCGCTGCCCAGCGCGCTGCGTCGAACCCGGCATCGCTCCTCGCCCGCGCGGGAGCGGCAGCGAACCACGCGCGCAGTTCCCCACTGGCGGCAGCGGCCTTACCCACATCTGCCTTGGGTGCCTGCAGATACCAGTCGAGGAACCGGCCCGGTTCAGCCCCTCCGGCGGGGATCAGGCTGCCCAGCCCGCCGCGCAAGTGTCGCGCTGCCGTGGAATCGAACCGCGAAACAAAGCCCAGCGCCATGGCTGCATCGCGCCCGCCGTCCTGATTGTCGATCCCGATCACCCGCACCTGCCGCTCGCTCTGCAGGTTCCAGCCGCGCAGCCACAGCAGCAGCCCGGCGAATTCGTCATCCTTCCAGATCCGGAAGAACGCGCTGCCCCGCAGCAGCCGCGCCGGATCGCCCGTGCCGCCGCGAACATAGCCGTCAAACGCCGCCCCGGCCGCGCGGTTCGCCTCCAGCACCAGCACGTCGATCTGGCCCGCCCGGACCAGCGCCTTGATCAGTTCGGCCTTGAACGCCTGATCCTGATGCCCGCCATGCGTTGCCTCGCCAATCCCGACGATCCGGGCCGGTGCCAGCCGCGCCACCAGCGGGGCCAGCTCTGCCGCGCCATAGGCGCCGGGATCAAAGGCATGGCCCGATGCCTTGAGCCAGTCCACCGCCGCCGCTTCTTCTTGCGCGGTGGCAAGTACGAGTGCGGGCGGAGCAGACTGGGCCACCAGCGCGGATGGAACCAGCAGCGCGGCCAGAACGGCAAGTCTCAAACCAGTGCGCAATCCGCTCTCCATCGCCGGTCCCGATTGCCGCAGGATGCTGTGTCCGTCCGGCTCTGACAACCGGCTTGTAACGGCGGACAATCGGGTAGAGCCTTGCCCCGCAATCCGCCGATTCGCGCGCGGGGCAAAGGGGACGATCATGGCCAAAGATAATCCTGCATTTCCAATTGGAACCGCTGTAACCGGCTGGACCGACAGCACCGGTGAGGTTTCGCTGCGGGTCTATTCAAGCGACGGTTACATGGTCAAGGAACGCTGCCAGACCGGTGACGACGCGTGGTACGATGGCAATTTCAACAAACCCGGCAACCAGGTTTCCGCCTTCAGCTGGGTCGCCAAGGACGGGGTCCATATCCGCGTCTATTGCACCCTGCAGGACAAGACGACCGAGTGGTGCTACGATCCGGCCACGCTCTGGACCCAGGGCACCTACACTACGGTTTAGCAAGCCCAGCCCGCGCTGCCACCGCTTCCTCACGCGCAGTGAAGGCGGTTTTGCCGGTGGGGGCATCGGGCGCGACCTCAGTGGTGAAAAAGGCCAGCCCCCGGCCGGTCAATGGATCCCACCACAGTCCGCTTTTCAGGCCATAGGCATCGCCCGAATGGCCCAGCCGCGCTATGCCATCGCCGAACAGGTCATCGCGGCATTTCTCGCCCCGGCTGCCGATGCGCTGCACCGCCAGGCCATAGGCGCAGAAGAACCCGCTCGCCGCGCCGTCTTCGCCCAGACCGTTGCTGCCATCGAACCGCCAGCGCGCCTGCGTCATTTCGACGTAAGCGCGGCCCGAGAGGAACCCCGCGCCCTGCCGCCCCAGCATCTGGCCGATCCGCGCCAGATCGCGCATCGAAATCCTGAGGCCGCCTTGCGGGGAAAACAGCGCGCCGTTGTGGCCCGGGACATAGCGGGACAGATCGCACGCGCCGTCCGGCCCGGTCGTAACCAGACAGCCCGGCAGCGCGCCGCGCAGATCATCCTTCGCCACTTCGCCGCTCGTGCGGTACAGCACTACCGCTCGTCCGACCGCTTTTGCCGAACAGCCCGACCAGTTGAAACAGGCGTCCAGCTTCAGCGGTTTCAGCACCAGTCGCTGCATCAGCCGGTCAAACCGCTCCCCACTGACCCGCTCCATCACGCTCGCCACCACCGGAAAGTTGAGGTTGGTGTAATGGAACCAGCCGCTGCCGGGTGCATGGGCACTGTCCCATACGCGTGGATCGGCCAGCCGTTCGCGCAGGCTGGTGCCCAGCGGGATGATGTAGAGCTCACCCCCGTCGCTCAGGCTCGACTGGTGCGACAGCAGGCGGCGCAGCGTGATTGGCACGTCCGGGAAGGCCGGGTTGCGCAAGGTCCAGCCGAGATAGTCCGACACGTCGCGGTCCAGATCGAGCTGGCCCTTGTCGACCATCCGCATCACCCCCAGCGTGGTGACCAGCTTGGAAATGCTGGCAATCCGCATCGGATCGTCCGCTGTCACCGCGCGGGCGCTGGCTTTGTCGGCCAGCCCTTCAGCGAAGACGGGGGTGATCGCCTTGCGGTCAAATTTTACGGCGACGCTGGCCGGTTCGGCCATGACCGGGGCAGACAGGCCGAGGGCGACCAGCGCGAGGAGGGGGCGGAGCATGGCTGCAGGCTAGCGGGCAACTTATCGATTTGACAGTCCCCGCGTTGCGGATCAGAACTTTGCCGCATGAAGGATCTTGCTGACCACCGGCTGACCAAGGCCGGACCGAAATGGATTGCGGTTCTGCCCCGGCGGGCACCGTAGCCATTTTCCGTATTCGGACAGGATCTATTTGCCATGCAGATCAGAGATGAACGGCCTTCTGACATTGCGGCTATTGGCCAACTGACGACAGCGGCCTTCGCCACCATGCCATTCAGCGACGGCGATGAAGCGAAACTGATTGAAAACCTGCGCGCGATGGGCGGTCTCGCGGTCTCGCTCGTTGCCGAATCAGAAGGCAGGCTCGTTGGCCACATTGCCTTCTCGCCCGCCCGGATCGATGGCCGCGATGGGCCCTGGTATCAGCTGGCGCCCGTTTCAGTCACGCCTGAACTGCATGGGCAGGGGATCGGATCCGCGCTGATCGTGGCGGGTATCGACAGGATCAGGCAGCTTGGTGGAGAGGTCTGTCTGGTGCTTGGCCATGCGGACTATTACCCCAGGTTCGGCTTTGAAAGTGTTGCTGAACTTTCCGACCGGTATCCAGACCGCAATCCCAACTTCATGCGTCGAGTGCTGAGCGGCGAAGCACCGACCGGACGAGTTACCTACCATCCGGCCTTTGGCGGGGACTAGCCGCTGATCGGCGTCTCTGCGTGAACCATTCCCCCGGGGCCGCCCGCGCTCAGTCCAGATTGGGCCGCAACCAGCGTTCCACCGCCGGAAGGTCCATCCCCCGCCGCGCGGCATAGTCTTCCACCTGATCGCGGCCGATCCGCGCGACGCCGAAATATTCGGCCTGCGGATGGGCAAAGTAGAAGCCCGATACCGCCGCGGTGGGCAGCATCGCCTGGCTTTCGGTCAGCACGATCCCGGCATTCTTGCCCGCGTTCAGCAAGTCGAACAGCACCGGCTTGAGGCTGTGATCGGGGCAGGCGGGATAGCCGGGGGCGGGGCGGATGCCGCGGTATTGTTCGCGGATCAGCGCATCGTTGGTCAGCTGTTCGCCGGGGGCATAGCCCCACAGCGTGGTGCGCACGTGCTGGTGCAGGCGTTCGGCAAAGGCCTCGGCAAAGCGGTCGGCCAGGGCTTTGAGCAGGATGTCCGAATAGTCATCATGCGCCGCCTGGAACCGGGCGAGGTGTGGTTCGATCCCGTGGATCCCCACTGCGAACCCGCCGATCCAGTCACCATCGGGATCGATGAAATCGGCGAGGCAATAGTTCGCCCGGTCACGGCTTTTGCGGATCTGCTGGCGCAGGAATGGCAGGCGGACGTGGCGCTCTTCCTCGGCGAGATAGAGCATCACGTCATCCTCTTCCCGCGCGCAGGGCCAGAAGCCCACCACGCCGCGCGCGGTCAGCCACTTTTCGTTGACGATCCGCTCGAGCATCGCCCGCGCGTCCTTGTAGAGCGCCTTGGCGCTTTCACCGACCACCTCGTCGGCGAGGATCGCGGGGAAGTTTCCGGCCAGTTCCCACGCGCGGAAGAACGGGGTCCAGTCGAAACATTCGACCAGATCCGCCAGATCCCATTCGGGGAAAGTGTGCAGCCCGGGCTGTTCGGGCGGCGGGGCCTTTTCGCTGAGGTCGGCCTTGAAGCCATTGGCGCGGGCGTCGGTCAGGCTGAGCAGGACCGAGGGGTCCTTGCCGGAGCGGACGTCGCGGATGTGCTGGTATTCCTCGGCGGTCGCCGCAACGAAGGGGTCGCACTGGGTATCGGACAACAGCTGGCTCGCCACCCCGACCGCGCGGCTGGCGTCGAGCACGTGGACCACCGGGCCGTCATAGGCCTGATCGATCCGCAGCGCGGTGTGGACCTTGCTGGTGGTTGCCCCGCCGATCAACAGCGGGATCGTAAGCCCGGCGCGCTGCATTTCCTCGGCCATGGTGACCATTTCATCAAGGCTGGGAGTGATCAGCCCGGACAGGCCGATGATGTCCGCCTGTTCCTTTTGTGCGGTGTCGATGATCGTCGCCCAAGGGACCATCACCCCCAGGTCGATCACTTCATAGCCGTTGCACTGCAGCACCACCCCAACGATGTTCTTGCCGATATCGTGGACGTCGCCCTTCACGGTCGCCATCACGATCTTGCCCTTGGCGCGCGCGCCTTCTTCCTTGGCGGCTTCGATGAAGGGGATCAGGTGGGCGACCGCCTTTTTCATCACGCGGGCGCTCTTGACCACTTGCGGCAGGAACATTTTCCCTGCGCCGAACAGGTCGCCCACCGTGTTCATCCCCGCCATCAGCGGGCCTTCGATCACTTCGATCGGGCGCGCGTGAAGCAGCCGGGCTTCCTCGGTATCTTCGACCACATGGGCGTCGATGCCCTTGACCAGCGCGTGTTCGAGGCGGCGAACAACGTCCCAGCCGCGCCACTCCTCGGCTTCCTTTTCGGCCTTGGCGTCGGTGCCCTTGAAGCTTTCGGCCATGGTGATCAGCCGCTCGGTGGCGGTCTGTTCACCTGCGACCGGACGGCACAGGATCACATCCTCGCAGGCATCGCGCAGCGCGGGGTCGATCTGGTCATAGATGTCGATCTGCCCGGCGTTGACGATCGCCATGTCCAGCCCGGCGCGGATCGCGTGGTACAGGAACACCGAATGCATCGCCCGGCGCACCGGCTCGTTGCCGCGGAACGAAAACGACAGGTTGGACAGCCCGCCGCTGGTGTGGACGTGCGGGCAGCGTACCTTGATCTCGGCCACGGCTTCGATGAAGTCCAGACCATAGCGGTCGTGCTCCTCGATTCCCGTTGCCACCGCGAAGATGTTGGGATCGAAGATGATGTCCTCGGGCGGGAACCCGATTCCGGTGAGCAGCTTGTAGGCGCGCTCGCAGATTTCGACCTTGCGCTCTTTCGTGTCGGCCTGACCCTTCTCGTCGAAGGCCATCACCACCACCGCCGCGCCATAATCCATGCACAGCCGCGCGTGGTGCAGGAAGGCTTCCTCGCCTTCCTTCATCGAGATCGAATTGATGATCGGCTTGCCCGAGACGCATTTGATCCCGGCTTCCATCACTTCCCACTTCGAACTGTCGATCATCACCGGCACGCGGGCGATATCGGGTTCGGCGGCGATCAGTTTGAGGAAGGTGGTCATCGCCTCGACCGCGTCGAGCAGGCCTTCGTCCATGTTGACGTCGATGATCTGCGCGCCGTTTTCGACCTGCTGCCGCGCGACCTCGACCGCCCTGGCGTAATCGCCCGCCAGGATCAGCTTCTTGAACGCGGCGCTGCCGGTGACGTTGGTGCGTTCGCCGATATTGACGAAGCGGGCGGTGGAGACAGTTTCATTCATTATACAAATCCGTTCGCATCGAGCGAAGTCGAGATGCCGCGCGCCCGTGTCTAGACTTCGCTCGACACGAACGGAGAGGCGGTTGGTTAGTTGGCCATTACAAACGGTTCGAGCCCGGCCAATCGCGTCACCGGCGCAAGCTCGGGCAGCACGCGCGCGGGCAGGCCTTGCACGGCCTTGGCCATGGCCGCGATATGCGCGGGCGAGGAGCCGCAGCAGCCGCCCAGCACGTTGACCTGGCCGTGTTCGGCCCATTCGCGCACCAACGCGGCGGTCTGTTCGGGCAGCTCGTCGTATTCGCCCAGTTCGTTGGGCAGCCCGGCGTTGGGATAGACCATGATCAGCGCATCGGCGACCTGGCTCAGCGCGCGGACGTGGGGGCGGAGCTGCGCCGCGCCGAAGCTGCAGTTGAGTCCGATCGTGACCGGCCGCGCATGGCGCACCGCGTACCAGAACGCCTCGACCGTGTGGCCCGACAGGTTGCGGCCCGACAGGTCGGTCAGGGTCATCGACAGCATCAGCGGCACTTCGCGGCCCAGCTCGCGCTCCAGCCGCTTGACCGCCATGATCCCGGCCTTGGCGTTGAGCGTATCGAACACCGTTTCGATCAGCACGAAGTCCGCCCCGCCCTCGACCAGCGCCGCCGCCTGTTCGTGATAGACATCGACCAGGAAGTCCCATTCGATCTCGCGGTAACCCGGATCGTTGACATCGGGGCTGAGTGACAGGGTCTTGTTGGTCGGCCCGATCGCGCCAGCGACGAACCGGGGGCGGCCGTCCTTCGCCGCATATTCGTCCGCCAGTCGCCGCGCGATTCCCGCATTGGCGAGGTTGAGTTCGCGCACCAGATGCTCGGCGGCGTAATCGGCCTGGCTGATCCGGGTCGAGCTGAAGGTATTGGTCGAAAGGATGTCCGACCCGGCATCGAGGTACGCGCGCGAAATCGCCTCGATCACATCGGGGCGGGTGAGGGCGAGGATGTCGTTGTTGCCCTTCTGCTCGCGCGCGAGGCCCAGCGATCCGGCATAGTCGGCTTCGGCCAGGCCATAGGTCTGGATCTGGGTGCCCCAGGCTCCGTCCGAAATCAGGATGCGCGTGGCCGCCTCGGCCAGCAATTGTTCGCGGGGGGTCATCAGGCAGTCACCTTGGGTCGCAGGCCGAGCAGGTGGCAGATCGCATAGGTCTGGTCCGCGCGGTTGAGGGTGTAGAAGTGGAAGTCGCGGATCCCGCCCTGATAGAGGCGGCGGCACTGGTCGGCGGCGACGGCGGCGGCGATGTGCGCGCGCGGGCCGGGCAGGGCATCGAGCCCGTCGAACAGGCGCATCATCCAGCCGGGGATTTCGGTGGTATTGCCGCTCATCCGCCGGATCGCGGCGAAATTGGTCACCGGCATGATTCCCGGCAGGATCGGTGCAGTGATCCCGGCGGCGAGCGCCTTGTCGAGGAAGCGGAAATAGGCGTCGGTCGAATAGAAGAACTGGGTGATCGCCCGGCTCGCCCCGGCGTCAAGCTTGCGCTTGAGGTTGTCGAGATCGGCCGATGCGCTGGCGGCTTCGGGATGGACCTCGGGATAGGCGGCGACTGAGATGTCGAAGGGATGGCGCGCTTTGAGCCCGGCGACCAAATCGGCGGCGCTGGCATAGCCCTGCGGGTGCGGTTCAAAGCGTGCCCCGATGCCTTCCGGCGGATCGCCCCGCAGCGCGACCACGTGGCGAATGCCTGCTTCCCAGTACCGGTCGGCGACTTCGGCGATCTCGTCCTTGCTCGCCGCGACACAGGTCAGGTGCGCGGCGGCGGTCAGGCCGGTTTCGCTGACGATCCGCGCGACCGTGGCGTGGGTCCGCTCACGGGTGGAGCCGCCCGCGCCATAGGTGACCGAGACGAAGCTGGGGCTGAGCGGCGCCAGCTCCAGCACCGCGTCCCACAGCTGCGCCTCCATCGCCTCGGTCTTGGGCGGGAAGAATTCGAAGCTGACCCGGAAATCGCCGGGGATCGTAACGAACAGCGGGCGATCTTCCACTCCGCGCAGGGTGCTGGCGGGGCTCATGCGCGGTGCTCCTGCGCGGCGGCGCGGCGCTGCGGCGCGGGCAGGCGTTCCCCGATCCAGATCTTCACGGTCAGCGGCTTGCCCGGCAGGGCGAGCGGCGGAGATGCGGCGAACCCGGCTTCGCTCAGCAGGGCGAGCATCTGTTCGTCCGAAAAGCCCAGCCGCGCGTGAGCGTGCTGGCTGCGCAGTTCCTCGCGGTCATGCGCGGCAAAATCGACCACCGCGATCCGCCCACCCGGGGCCGTCACCCGCGCGGCTTCGGCCAGCACCAGTTCGGGCGCCTGGGCATAGTGCAGCACCTGATGGAACAGCAGCGTGTCAAACCGCGCGGGTTCAAACGGCAGCGCGGTGAAATCGCCCTGGACCAGCGCGACCTGCTCGGGCGGCAGCGCCTGCAACCGGGCGCGGGCGAGGCGCAGCATTTCGGGGCTGTTGTCGAGCGCGGTGACGTGCTGCGCCTGCGGGGCGAACAGCTCGGCCATCCGGCCCGTGCCGGTGCCGACATCCAGCAGCGCGCCCAGCCGCCCGCCCAGCGCGCGGGCCAGGGCATCTTCCACCAGTCCATCGGGAATATGCAGGCTGCGCAGCGTGTCCCATTCGGCGGCGTGGCGGGCGAAATAGCTTGCCGCGCTCGCCTCACGCGCGGCGCGGATCGCGGCAAGGTGGCGGCGGTCCTCCGCGCAGCGCGCGGCAAAGCCGGCATCGTCGCGCTCGGCCACTGACAGCAGCGTGGCGGCGGCAGCACCCAGCGGCGGGGCGCGATTTTCCGCAACCCCGTTGCGCAGGAATACCCAGCTGCCTTCCTTGCGGCGTTCGGCCAGCCCCGCATCGCACAGGATCCGCACGTGGCGTGATACGCGCGGCTGGCTTTGCCCCAGCACTTGCGCCAGTTCGCCCACCGCCAGCTCCATATGCGCCAGCAGCCGCATGATCCTCAGCCGGGTCGGATCGGCCAGGGCGCGCAAGGTGGTGTCGATCTTCATTGCAGTGCGATATAAAGAAATCTTTATATGATGCAAGCGATCCCGCGACAGACTGTGGGCAAGCCGGGCCAAAGCGGTTGGAAATTGCGCGGAAAAGCACTAGATTCACCTCCAAGTCGCTCTCCGTTTCCACATGCCAAGGGGCCTTTGCATGAACAAGCTTGCCATTGCCGCGCTTTCCGCCACGCTCGTCCTGTCGCTGTCCGCCTGCGGCAAGTCTGACAGCGCCAAGGAAGAAGCTGCAGCCCAGAACGTTGAAATGCCTGCGGAAGAAGCCGTGACCGATGTCAACGCCGCGCCGGTGGCCGATGCCTCGGCCGGGGCTGACGCTGCCGCCGCGCCCAGCGATGCGGCCCCGGCAGGCGAAGCCAAACAGTAAGTTTTTCACCAGTCACCGAGGGCGGGCGGCGCCGGGGGCAACCCCCGCGCCGCCCGTGTCCGTTTTGCCCGCGATGCGCTATGCTGGCGCGATGCGGTACCTGATCCTCCCCCTCGCCCTCATCGCGCTGGCCGCCTGTTCCAAACAGGACAATGCCCCCGGCCCCGGCGGGGTCAGCGTGGGCGAAGCCAAGGCGCTCGATGAAGCGGCGGAGATGGTCGAGGGCCAGCGCCTGCCGGCGGATCAGACCGGGGCGGCCCCGGCGGTGACTGCGACACCTTCAGAGAAGAAGCATTAAGTCCTCTCCCTTTGGGAGAGGTGGCCCGCCGCAGGCGGGTCGGAGAGGGCATGGGCGGTGCAAGACCCCCCTCCGTCTCGCTTCGCGAGCCACCTCCCCCAAGGGGGGAGGATTGGCCAGATCAATCCAGCTGCACTTTCCCGCGCCCGGCTTTCACTGCGCCGCGCAGCTTCTTGCCCGCCAGCCGTTGCTGCTTGCCAACCCGGTTGAGGCGGCTCTTGGCGCGGGGCTGAGGCAGGTTGTGGGCTTCGGTCAGCAGCTCGGTCAGCCGTTCGCGCGCGTCCTGGCGGTTGGCTTCCTGGGTGCGGAACCGCCGCGCGGTCAGCACGATCTCGCCGCTGGCGGTCAGCTTGCTGCCTGCGATCGCCTTCAGCCGCTGGAACACCGGTACCGGCAGGCGCAGGGCATAGATGTTGACGCGCAGCTGCACCGCGGTTGCCACCTTGTTGACGTTCTGCCCGCCGGGCCCGGCCGAAGTGATGAAGCTTTCCGAAACCAGCGCCTGGGCGCGGGCGATCACATCATCCATCGCTGAACCCCAGCGCGAGGAAATCGGCAGGCATCGGTGCCACGGCGACAATCGGCCCCTTGCCCTCGCGCGGTACGGTCAGTCCGGCGGCGTGGAGCATGGTTCGCGCTGCGCCGCGTTCATCGCCATAGACCGGATCGCCCAGCAGGGCATGGCCCAGCGCGTGCGCGGCATGGATGCGGATCTGGTGGGTGCGCCCGGTTTCGGGGCGGAATTCGATCAGGGTCAGACCGTTCAGCCGCTGCACCACCCGCCAATGGGTGATCGAAGGTTTGCCCTTTTTTGCGGCAATCATCCGCCACCCGGCCTCGGCGCTGCTGATCTTGGTCAGCGCAAGGTCGATCGTCCCTTCATCGCCCGGCGGATCGCCCGCCAGCACGCCGAGATAGCGCTTTTCTACCTGCCGCGCCTCGAACGCGGCGGAAAAGCGCCTCAAGGCCTTGGGATTGCGCGCCAGCAACAGGCAGCCCGAGGTATCGGTATCGATCCGGTGGACTGGCACGGGCGGGCGCTGGAACCCCAGCTTGAGCGCCTCCAGATGGTCCTCCAGGCTACGCCCCCCGGCGCGCGGGCGCTCGATCGGCAGGCCGCCGGGCTTGTCGATCACCAGCGCTTCGCCGTCTTCGAACAGGATGGGGATGTCATTCACAGCAATTTCCAATCCCGGCCCCCATACCCGCTCGGCCCGGTCTTGTCGAAGGTCTGGGTTCAAGCCAGCGCCGCTGCAATCCGCCGCAGCGCTTCGGCCAGCTTGGCATCGTCGGCAGCAAAGCTGATCCGGAACCCCGCCGCGCCGCCGAACGCCGAAGCCGCGACCACCGCCACGCCGTGTTCCAGCAAGTGCAGGCACAGCGCTTCATCATCGCCGAACCGGTCCATCAGCGGCGCGGCATCGACCATGCAATAGAATGCGCCATCGGGCACCGGGCAGGACAGGCCGGGTACTGCATTGATCGCGGCGACCACGCTGTCGCGCCGCACGCGAAAGCGTTCGCGCCAGTCCTCCAGAAAGTCCTGCGGGCCTGAGAAAGCGGCAACGGCGGCGGCCTGGCTGATCGATGCGGCATTGCCCGAACTGTGCGATTGCAGCCGCCCCATTGCCTGGATCAGCCACAACGGCCCCGCCGCCACGCCAATCCGGAATCCGGTCATCGCGTGGCTTTTGGACACGCCCGACACGGTCAGAATCCGCTCGGCCAGATCGGGGCATTCGACCGCCAGGGTGGCGTGGCTTCCCGGCGTATAGCGCAATGGGGCGTAGATATCGTCGGACAGCACCATGACCTGCGGGTGGCGCGCCAGCACTGCGCCCAGCGCGCGCAGCTCCTCTGCCGGATAAGTCGCGCCGGTCGGGTTGCCCGGGCTGTTGAGCAGCAGCCAGCGGGTGGCAGGCGTGATCGCGGCCTCAAGTTGTTCAGGCGTGATCCGGAACCCGCCTGCCGCCGTGGTCGGCAGATCGATCACTTCGGCCCCGGCAAACCGCACGATCTCGGGATAGGAAACCCACCAGGGGCTGGGCACCAGCACCTGATCGCCCGGATTGAGCGTGGCAAGCAGGGCATGGAAGATCGCCTGCTTGCCGCCCGCGCTGACGATCACCTGGCCAGGCGGAACCGCAATCCCCAGATCGCGCCGAAAATGCAGCGCGGCGGCTTCGCGCAGCGCGGCGGTGCCGGGAACCTGGGTGTACTTCGTATCGCCAGCATCAAGCGCGGCCTTGGCGGCTGCGATCACGTGGGGCGGGGTGGCAAAGTCCGGCTCGCCCACCGACAGCGAAATGATGTCGCGCCCGGCGGCGCGCAATTCGATCGCGCGGTCGGTGATCGCCGTCGTGCGCGACGGCGCGATGCGGTGCAGGGCGGCGGAAATCATGCCGGCAAATAGGCCGGGATCAGCCCGCGCAAGGCATTGCCGATCAGGAACCCGTCGCCCAGATCGCGCAGCGTCAACTCCGCCTCCACCGCGCGGCCGCTGTCCAGCAGCGAACGGCGCAGCACGCCGGGCAGCAGCCCCAGCCGTGCGGGCGGTGTCAGCAGCTTGCCCTCACGCTCGACGAACAGATTGGTAAAGCAGCCTTCGGTCAGCAAGCCATCGTCGCGCAGGAACAGCGCCTCGCTTGCGCCGACGGCCTGCGCGGCTTTCAGCCCGGCGTCATAGAACCCCCGGTCAGTGCTCTTGTGGCGCAGCCGCCAGTCCCCGCTGTCGATCGGCAGGCGCATCACTGCGCAGGGGGCGGGATCGGGCAGGGCGGCGGGCAGATCAGCCACTTCCAGCGAATAGGCCCCGCCGCGCGCGGCGAGCAGGCGGACCTTGCTTGGCCGGTCGATTTCAAAGCACAGCGCCTGGATTGCATTGCGCACCGCGTGGCGATCAAACGCAAAGCCCAGCTCTGCCGCGCTGGCCTTGATCCGTTCGAGGTGCAGTTCGAGCAGCGCGATTCCCGCCTCGGGCGTGAACCGCATCGTTTCGATCAGATCGCAAGCCGCCGCGTTAAGCCGCACGAACCCCCCTTTGACCAGGCCTTCCCGCCATTCGTCCAGCGCCTCGCTGTCCGCGACGATGGCCGAGCCCACGCCCAGTACCGCCTTGCCGCGTCCGCCCTCGCCGGGCGTCAGCCGCAAGGTGCGGATTGCCACATTGAACGCTGCATCACCAGAGGGATCGATCCGCCCGATCGCCCCGCAATAGGGCCCGCGCGCATCGCGCTCTACCGCCTGGATCAGTTCCATCGCCCGGATCTTGGGGGCGCCGGTGATCGAACCGCAGGGAAACAGCGCCCGCAGCATGTCGATCGCGCCTTTGCCCGGTTGCAGCCGCGCGCGCACCGTGGTGACCATCTGGTGGACCGTGGGATAGCTTTCGACCGCGAACGGCCGCTCAACCTTGACGCTGCCCGCCTCGGCCACGCGGCTGAGGTCGTTGCGCATCAGGTCGACGATCATCAGGTTTTCGGCGCGGTCCTTGACCGATGCGGACAGTTCATCCTTCAGCCGCGCGTCCTCCGCCGCGTCGCGGCCACGGGGACGCGTGCCTTTCATCGGCTTGACCATCGCCGCGCCGTGCTTTTCGGCAAAGAACAGCTCGGGCGAGAGGCTCAGCAGCCAGTGCGATCCGTCAAACAGCACCCCGCCATAGCCCGCCCCCGCTGCCGGGCGCAGCGCGGCATAGAGCGCCAGCGGATCGCCGCGATAGGATCCGGCCAGCGGAAAGGTCAGGTTGGCCTGATAGATGTCTCCCGCCGCGATCGCTTCCTGCAAGGCGGCAAAGGCGGCGGCGTAGTGGCCGGGGGAAACCTGCGGCTCGACCGGGCCGATCTGCGCGGGCCCGGTGCCGCCTTCGCGCGCCAGCCAGGCCGGCATATCGGCGCTGTCGATCGTTTCGTGCCCGGCAAAGGCCCCGAACCACAGCAGCGGCCCGGCCGCGCCGGTGCGTTCATCGGCCATCGGGGCCAGCCGGGGTTCCAGCGCCAGCCCCGCTTCATAGGCCATATAGCCCGCCAGCTCACGGCCTTCGGCGCGCAGCGCGTCCAGCCGGGCCAGCGCCGGGGCGACCTCTTCGGCGCGGCGCGCGACCACCACTTCAAGCGGGCCGCGATAGAGCCGCGCGGGGCTTGCGCCATGGGGGCGGGCATCGTCCAGCAGGATGAAGGGCGTGGTCATCGCCGCGGCTTCTAGCGGCCTTGGCGGCGTCTTGCAAAAAGCCGCTCGCGCGACGGGCTTTCCCGCACTATTCAGGCCACCAGAGTCGCTTGGAGTATCACATGGAAGACATCTACATCGGCCTTGCCGCCAACGGCGAGCGTCAGGTGCTGAAGCTGAGCCGCGCCAACCGCCACGGGCTGGTGGCAGGCGCAACCGGCACCGGCAAGACCGTGACCCTGCAGACCATGGCCGAACAGTTCTCGCAGGCCGGGGTGCCGGTGTTCCTGGCCGACGTGAAGGGCGATCTTTCGGGTATCTCGATGTCCGGCAGCCACGATTTCAAGCACGCCGACGTGATCGAGGGGCGGGCGAAGGAACTGGGGATCGAACCGTTCGAATATCATGACAACCCGGCGGTGTTCTGGGACCTCTACGGCGAACAGGGCCACCCGATCCGCACCACCATTTCGGAAATGGGCCCCTTGCTGCTCAGCCGCCTGATGGGGCTTAACGAAACCCAGGAAGGGGTGCTGCAGATCGCCTTCAAATGGGCCGACGATCAGGGCCTGCTGCTGCTCGACATGGATGACCTGCAACAGGTGCTGATGACCTGCGCCGAACAGGCGAGCGAACTGGCCACCAGCTATGGCAACATTTCCAAGGCCAGCGTCGGCACGATCCAGCGCCAGCTGCTCGCTTTCGAAAGCCAGGGTGCGGACCGGTTCTTTGGCGAACCTGCGTTTGAAATCAACGATTTCATCCGCTGTGACGAAAACGGCAAAGGCATGATCAACGTGCTCGCCGCCGACAAGCTGATGCAGAGCCCCAAGCTCTATGCCACGTTCCTGCTGTGGCTGCTGTCCGAACTGTTCGAGGCGCTGCCCGAAGTGGGCGATCCCGAAAAGCCCAGCCTGGTGTTCTTCTTTGACGAAGCCCACCTGCTGTTTGACGAAGCACCGCAGGCGCTGTTCGACAAGGTTGAGCAGGTGGTGCGCCTGATCCGGTCGAAGGGCGTGGGCGTGTTCTTTGTCACCCAGAACCCGATCGACATCCCGGAAAAGATCGCCGGGCAGCTCGGCAACCGGGTCCAGCACGCGCTCCGCGCCTTTACCCCGCGCGATCAGAAGGCGATTCGCGCCGCGGCGGAAACCTTCCGGATCAACAAGGAACTCGATGTCGAAACCGTGATCACCGAACTCAAGGTGGGCGAAGCGCTGGTTTCGACCCTCGACGAGGAAGGCGCGCCGACCGTGGTCCAGCGCACCAAGGTGGCCCCGCCGCGCAGCCGGCTTGGCCCGGTGACGCCCAAGGAGCGCGCGATTGTCCAGTCGATCAGCCCCTATGATGGCAAGTACGATTCTGCCGTGAACCGCGAAAGCGCCGCCGAAGTGCTCTCGCAGAAAACGCAGGACGCCGTGCAGGCCGCGCAAGTGGTCGACGAACAGGGTGAAGAAGCCCAGCGCGCCCAGCCGCGCGCAACCCCCAGCATGTGGGAAAAGGCCGGCAAGGCCGCCTTTGGCGCAGCAGCGGCGTCGGCCGGCACGATGATCGCCCGCAAGATGAGCGGGCGCAAGACGGGCGGCTCCCCGGTCGCTTCGGCAGCCAGCGCGGCGGCCGGTGCAATCGGCACGGCGCTGGGCGGCCAGCTGCTCGGCCGCTTTGCGCGCGGGCTGCTGGGCGGGTTGCTGCGATAATTGGCTGCGGGGAGGCCGGATGGCCTCCCCGCGACAACCCTCATCGAACCCCATCACTGCTTGGTCGAGCCGGGAGGTTGCCAAAACCGGCCCGCTGCGGCCATGACCGCGCAATGATCAGATCCCTGCTGCTTGCCGCCACCGCGCTGACCCTTGCCGTCAGCCCGGCCCATGCCCAAACCGCTCCCGCGGCCCGGGCTGCCGCGCCTGCCGTGGCCCCCAATTTCACCAGCCTGCCCGTGCCCGTCGGCAAGCTGACCCAGGCCGCCCGGCCCACGGCCTACCGGCTCGACCTGACGGTCGATCCCGCCAAGGACCGTTTTTCGGGTCAGGTCGAAATCGACGCCGTGCTCAAGACCGCTGCGACATCGCTCGATCTGCACGGGCGCGATCTGGCCATGCGCCGAATCACGGTCACCGCCGGGGTCAAGACGGTTTCCGCCAGCTGGCAGGATCTGGACCCCAGCGGGGTCGGCCGCCTGACCTTTGCCGAAGCGCTGCCGGCCGGGCCCGTCACGCTGGCCTTTGAATACGATGCCCCGTTCAACAATGGCCCGGCCGGCATGTTCCGGGTCAAAGTGGGGGATGACTGGTACAGCTGGACCCAGTTCCAGTCGATCGATGCCCGCGCTGCCTTCCCGGGGTTTGACGAACCCGGGTTCAAGGTGCCCTTCACGGTCACGCTGCGCACCCCGCCGGGTCAAGTGGCGGTCAGCAATGCGCCGCAAGTGTCGAGCTCCATCGAAAACGGGCTCGAAGTTCACCGCTTTGCCCCCACCCTGCCGCTGCCCAGCTATCTGATAGCGATGATGGTTGGGCCGTTTGCCGTGGCCGAAGGCGCGGTTCCGCCCAGCCCGCAGCGCGCCGCGCCGCTGCCCTTGCGGATCGTTTCGACCCGCCAGAACAAGGACAAGCTGGCTTTCGCGCTGGAAGGGTCAAAAGGGATCGTTACCCTGCTGGAGAAGTATTTCGACCAGCCGTTCCCCTATCCCAAGCTGGACCAGATCACCACGCCGATCCTGCCCGGCGCGATGGAGAATGCCGGGGCAGACCTTTATGCCGATCCAATCCTGGTGATGGATGAACAGGCCACTACCGGGCAAAAGCGCAATTTCGGCATGATCGTGGCGCACGAACTGGCGCACCAGTGGTTCGGCGATCTGGTCACCCCGGCATGGTGGGATGACATCTGGCTCAATGAAAGTTTCGCCAACTGGATGGGCTACCGGATCGGGGACGAATGGCGGCCCGATCTCAACATCCGGGCCGGGGCCCTGGCCGAAGGCTTCAACGCGATGAACACCGATGCGCTGGTGGCGGGCCGCGCGATCCATACCCCGATCCCTACCAATGCCCAGATCGACGAAGCCTTTGACACGATCACCTATGGCAAGGGCGGCCACGTGGTGGCGATGATCGCGGGTTACATGGGCGATACCAAGTTCCGCGACGGGGTGCGCCGCTATATGGCCGCGCACAAATATGGCAACGCCACCAGCCAGGACTTCTTCGCCGCCATGGCCGATGCGGCGGGCGATCCCCGGATCGTCCCGGCGATGCAAAGCTTTACCGATCAGCAGGGCGTGCCGCTGGTTACGTTGAGCGGCGGCAAGGACGGGCGCTATCGGATTGCGCAAAGCCGCTATGCCCGGCTGGGTACCACGCCGCCCGAAACGCGCTGGGGGGTGCCGCTGTGCCTGCGCCGCGAAGGCGCGGCGCAGCAGTGCCAGCTGTTGACCGAGCCGGGCGGCGAGGTCATGCTGCCGGGCAAGGGCGCGCTGATCCCGAACGCCGGGGGCACCGGATATTACCGGTTCGAACTACCCGCGAAGGATTGGGATGCGCTGATCAAGGTCGCCGGATCGCTCCCCGGGGGCGAGGCGCTGGCGCTTGGCGATTCGCTGCTCGCCAGCTTCCGTGCCGGACGGGCCAGCGGATCGCAACTGGTGGCCGCGGCGCGCAGCCTGTCCAACAGCAAGGACAGTTACGCCAGCGAAGCCGGGATCGATTCGCTCGAAACCCTCTACAATTCGGGCATCATGGATGATCTGGCCAAGGCCCGCTATCGCGGTTTCATCGGCAAACTTTATGCTCCCCGGCTGAAGCAACTGGGGTTTGATCCGCGGGCCGGGGCCTATGCCGGGCAGGATCCCGAAATCAGCCAGCAGCGCGAACAGATCGTTCGCCGCCTCGCGGGGGTCGGGCGCGATCCCGCGGTGCGCCAGCAATTGATCGCGGCGACCAAGGCCTATCTGGGCGGCGATGCCAAGGCGCTCGATCCGGCCTGGTTCGACATGGCGCTGTCGGCCTGGATCGATCAGGGTGGGCTGGCTGCGGCCAGGGATCTGGCCGAACGCGCCCTGTCCTCGCAAGACCCGCTGTTTCGCCCGCAGGCGCTGGAAGCCGTGGGCAGCAGCGGTGCGACCGGCATCGCCAAATGGGTGCTCGACGAATTCAAGGATGACCGCCTGCGCAAAAGCGAGCGGTTGGGGCTGATCCGCAGCGTGATCATGGCGGGCGGGACCCGCGACATGGGGTTTGACTGGCTCAAGGCCAATTATGACCAGCTGAGCCGGGGCGGCGGCGGAATCTTCTTTTCAGCGCGGCTGCCGGGCATGGTCGGCGGGTTCTGCTCGGTCGCCCGGGCGGACGAGGTTGCCGCATTCCTGCGCCCGCAACTGCAGGGCAAAACCGGCGCGCTTGACCTGGAACGCACGATCGAACGGATCCGCTCCTGCGGCGTGCTGAAGGAGGCCCGCAGCGCGGACATTTCGGCGGCGATGAAAAAGCTGGGATAAGCTGCCGAGCTGCGGCCACCTCTCCCAGAGGGAGAGGATTTGCTCAAACCGGCAGCGCGATCGTCGCGGTCAGTCCCGCGACGCTGCCGTCCGGATTGAGACGGTTGGCCAGCACCAGCTTGCCGCCGTGCTGTTCGGCGATCGCGCGGGCCAGGGTCAGGCCCAGGCCGGCTCCGCCGGTCAGGCTGTTGCGCGAAGGTTCGCCGCGGGTGAAGGGTTCCAGCATGCGCGGCAGATCGGCCTCGGGAATGCCGGGGCCGTCATCCTCGACCCGGATCAGC
The DNA here is from genome assembly GCA_964550775.1 of uncultured Novosphingobium sp. Lineage (GTDB taxonomy): Bacteria > Pseudomonadota > Alphaproteobacteria > Sphingomonadales > Sphingomonadaceae > Novosphingobium. Next base: position 118,007 of record CAZKAX010000001.1, read on the forward strand.
GCCTGCCCGCTTTCGCGCAGCAGGCTGACCCGCGCCACTGTGCCATAGCGCAGGGCATTGCCGATCAGGTTGCGCAGCGCGCGCCGCAGCCAAGTGGCGCGCAGCGGCATGACCAGCCGTTCGCCCGGTTCCAGCGTAACCGGTTCGCCCATGTCCTCGTATTCCTCGGCCACTTGCGCGACCAGCGCGGAAAGATCCGCAATCTCGCGCGGGTCGGTGGGGCGGCCGACCCGGGCCAGGCTGAGGATGTCATCAAGGCTTCGGGTGATGTCCTCGATCGTGCAGGCCATCTTGGCCCGCTCGGCCTCGTCCTCGACGCTTTCGATCCGCACCCTGAGCGCGGCGAGCGGGGTCTTGAGATCGTGCCCGATCGCGCCCAGCATCACGTCTTTCTCGTCCAGCAGGGTGGCGATCCGGCCTTCCATGGCGTTCTGCGCCAGGATCAGGTGGCGGATGTCATCGGGCCCTTCGGGTTCCAGCTGGCCATCGGCCTGGCGGGTTTCGGCAAAGCGTTCCAGCCGCCGGGTCAGGGCCTTGAGCGGGCGGGTGATCCGCCCGACGATGAAGGCGATCACCCCGACCAGCAGGCCGTAGAGCAGCAGCGTCTGGCCCAGGATCGTGGCGATCAGCGCGCGTTCGACCTTGGGCACCGGCACGCGCACCACCATCCAGTTGCCCGTCGGTTGCAGCTGGATTCCGGCGATCAGCAAGTGATCGGGCGGCGGCGGGCCGCGGTGGCCGATCACTGCGGCGCGGGCGGCCATGCGGCGGGCCATGCGCGGGTCTGCTTCCAGCGCGCGGTGGGTGACGATCACATCGCCCACCGCGATCCCCTGGTTGACCATGATCTCGCGCAGTTCCTCTTCGGCATCGGTGGAGCGGCGCTCACCTGCGCGCAGCGGGGTCTGCTGGCTCAGCTCGATCCGCAAATGCCGCGCGGCGCGGATCAATTCGGGGGGATGCGAGCCGGGGCCCAACCGGGGGCCATGGTCCTGCTCGCCGTCCTGACCCGCACGCTCGCCTTCGCGGGTCGCTCCGACCAGCCGGATCGCGGCGGTGTGGACCAGGGTCGCCTCGCGCCGATCGGACTGGGCGCGCCACAACAGGACCGTGCTGATCGCCTGGGCCGCCAGCAGCGCCAGTGCGACGGCCAGCAGCAGCTGCCCCTGCAGGCTGCGGGGGGCGAGGCGCGCCATCAATCCGGGGCCCGCACCTTGCGGACATCGGCGGCGAGCATATAGCCGCCGCCCCAGACGGTCTGGATCAGGGCGGGATTGCGGCTGTCGACTTCGATCTTGCGGCGCAGGCGGCTGATCTGGTTATCGACCGCACGGTCAAACAGATGCGCCTCGCGGCCCTGAACCATGTCGAGCAGGCGGTCCCGGTCGAGCACCTGGCGCGGGTGTTCCAGAAAGGCCATCAGCAACCGGAATTCGACCGAGGAGATCGAGACCATCACTCCTTCGGCATCGGTCAGCCGCCGCTTCAGCGGATCAAGCTGCCAGCCGTCGAATTCAAGCACCTCGTCCTCGACCGGAGGCGGCCCGCCCTTGGCTGCGCGGCGCAGGACCGAGCGGATCCGTGCGACCAGTTCGCGCGGTTCGAACGGCTTGACCACATAGTCGTCCGCGCCGATTTCCAGCCCGACAATCCGGTCGGTCGCTTCGCCCCGCGCGGTCAACAGGATGGTGGGGATCGCCTGGCTTTCGGACAAGTGGCGGCACAGCGACAGCCCGTCCTCGCCCGGCATCATCACATCCAGCAGGACCAGATCGGGGCGCGCATCGCGCAGCAGGCTGCGGGCTTCGGCGGCGCTGGCGGCCTGGGTTACGGCAAACCCCTGGCGCGACAGGTAGTCGGCCAGGGGTTCACGCAATTGCTGTTCGTCATCGACAAGCAGCAGGCTGACCGGAGTTGCCGCGTTCATTGCGGGTCTGTTCGGCGCAGCGGCATTCAGTTGCCCGGCGGGGGCGGCGGAGGCGGCATGTCCGCGCCGCCATGCATGCCATGGCCGCCGTGCTTGCCCTTCATCTTGCCCATCATGCCGCGCATCTTTTCATGGGCAGCCTTGCGCTCTTCCGGGGTCAGCTTGCCATCGTGGTTGGCATCGGCCGTATCGAAATGCTTGGCGTGGGCGGCCAGAAACTCATCCTTGCTGACGGCCTTGTCCTGGTTGGCATCGGCCATGTGCAGCATCATCATGCCGCCGCCGTGGCCCATGCGCCCTTTGCCGCGCCACCCGTGTTCGCCGCGCTTACCGCGCTCGCCCGGCTGATGCGCGGCGTTGAATTCATCGCGCGAGATCGAGCCGTTCTTGTCGGCATCCAGCCGGGCGAAATGCTCGCCCTGCATTTGCGCGCGGTGCGCTTCGCGGTCAGCGGAATCGAGCTTGCCGTCGCGGTTGGCGTCCATCTTGTCGAACATCTGCACGGCCATGGCCTGGGCTTCGGCCTTGGTCACGGTCTTGTCGCCCATCGGATCCATTTTGCCCATGTCGTGGCTTTGCGCCAGCGCCACGGTGCCGGCCAGAGCCAGCGCGGCGGCCGAAAGGCCAAGGGTCAGTTTCTTCATCGGTGAACTCCCATCCACAAAAAGGGTGAAGCCGCGAACCCCGGGGTGAGGGGGAGGGGGGGAACCAAAGGGCCCGCGACTTCCTGCTGCCTGTTTAGGCACTACCTGTCGCCCAATTGTGCCGCATGCCGGTCAAATTGTCGCCAATTGTCGCAGGCGCGCAGAGGCGTTCATCCGGGGTTTAGCGGGGGCGGTGCTCGGTGCCCATCCCGGCGGTGATGAACAGCGCGGTGGCTTGCCCCGCCACGTCGGCGGTGTGCCATGCGCCGGGCGGGTTGATGGCATATTCGCCCGCACCAATCGTCACCGCATCGCTGCTGCCGTCGGGAAATTCCCGGTGCAGCGTCATCTCGCCCGCGAGACACCAGACCACCTCGTCACCCAGCGGGTGCATTTCCCATGAATCCCAGCTTTCGCTGAAGCTGTGCACCGTCACCAGTCGCCCTTCGGCGCCGTCCTCGCCGTGGCGTTCGCCATAGGCCTCATACCAGGCCATGCCGCCGCCAAATTCGGGCTGCGGCACGGCGCTGGCGCCAAGGCCAAGGTGGAGCGGATGCGTATCAAGCCGCAGCCCCGCCATGATTTCAGCCCATCACAAAGGCGTTGAGCTTGTTCCCGTCCGGATCGCGGAAGTACCCGGCGTAGAACCCGTCACCGCGCGGCCCCGGCGCGCCTTCATCGCTGCCGCCGTTGTCCATCGCGATCTGATAGAGCCGGTCGACCTGTTCCTTGTCGCGCGCTTCCAGCGCAACCATCACGCCGTTGCCGACGGTCGCGGCCTGCCCGTCAAACGGTTTGGTCGCAGCCACCCCGGCCCCGCCGCCCGGCGTCCCCCAGGCGATGAAGGTGTCAAATTCCATCATCCGCCCGGTGCCCATTTCGGCGGCCAGCGCATCATAGAACTTCGCGGCGCGGGGCAGGTCGTTGGTGCCAACGGTAACATAGCCGATCATTGTTCATCTCCTTGCGAATCGTTTACAGAACAATACGTGAACAAAAACCGATTACAAGGGGGCACAGGCCGCCTTGAGCCAGGCCAGGTCCGCGCCTGCAAGTTGCGGGGCAAGCAGCGCTTCAACCTTGGCGTGATAGGCGTTCCACCATTCCACCTCGTCCCGCGTCAGCAGGCTGCAATCGACCAGGGTGCGGTCGATCGGGGCGAAAGTCAGGGTTTCGAAGCCATAAAATTCGCCTTCCATACCGGGGATCTCACGCCGTTCGACCAGCACCAGGTTTTCGGTCCGGATCCCGAAGTGTCCGGCCTTGTAATAGCCCGGCTCGTTCGAAAGGATCATGCCCGGCAGCAGTTCCTGCCCGGTTCCGGCCTGCCCGCCCGAAGCCTTGGCAATCCGCTGCGGCCCTTCGTGCACCGACAGGAAACTGCCGACCCCGTGGCCGGTGCCGTGGGCATAATCGACCCCCGCCTGCCACAGCGCATAGCGCGCGCAGGTATCAAGCTGGCTGCCGTTGGTGCCCTTGGGAAACACCGCGAGGTCGAGCATGATGTGGCCCTTGAGCACGCGGGTGAAGCGGTCCTTGTGCTCCGCCGTCGGCTCACCCGGTCCGATCCACACGGTGCGGGTGATGTCGGTGGTGCCATCGGCATATTGCCCGCCCGAATCGACCAGATAGAC
>CAZKAX010000002.1:0-12841 GCA_964550775.1 uncultured Novosphingobium sp.
TGGTCGGGCAGGGGGCGTGGGCCGGCCAGGTCAAACCTTGATTCTCCCGCCACTTGCCGCCGCCGCCAATCGCGCCTAGTCTGGTGTCAGGTACCCGTCACACTTGGCGGGAAAACATAAAGAGTGTGAGTGACATGGCGGAAGACCTTCCGCCGGCATTGCGCGAGGAGGCGGCAGACGGGCAGGATGGTATGCAGGAGCAGCGCGACGTAGCGCAGCCCCGCCGATCTCCCCCGGATTCCCCCACGCGCCGGCCGGCTGGCCGACCCGGTGAACCTGCCCGCGGCGCGGGCGGCGGCAATCCGCGTCCGATCCAGCACAAACCCGCCTTTGCCGCGATCGATCTTGGCACCAACAATTGCCGCCTGCTGATCGCGCGGCCTTCGGGCGAACACTTTGTCGTGATCGATGCGTTCAGCCGCGTGGTGCGGCTGGGCGAAGGGCTGGCGCAGACCGGACGGCTCAGCCAGGAAGCGATGGACCGGGCGCTGGGCGCCTTGCAGATCTGCGCTGACAAGCTGCGGCGCCGCAATGTTCACCTGGCCCGGTCCGTCGCGACCGAGGCCTGCCGCCGGGCCGAGAACGGCCCGCAATTTATCGACCGGGTCCATGCCGAAACCGGAATTCGGCTCGACATCATTTCCGCCAAGGAAGAGGCACGGCTGGCCGTGTTGGGTTGCCATCTGCTGCTGGAAGCGGGCGATGGTCCGGCGATGATCTTTGACATTGGTGGGGGCTCGACCGAACTGGTGCTGGTCGATGCGGAAAACGGCCAGGTGCCGCGGATCCGCGATTGGCAATCGGTGCCCTGGGGGGTGGTCTCGTTGACCGAAAGCTGCCGGGCCGAACCGGAGGATGATGCCGGGCGGGCCGCGCGCTATGATCAAATGCGCGAGCTGGTGCGCGATAGCCTGGCCGGGTTTGCCGATCGGATCGCCGAAACGCTGGAACAGGCCGAAGGCCCCAGCCTGCGGCTGCTGGGAACCAGCGGCACGGTTACCACGCTGGCCAGCGTCCATCTGGAACTGCCGCAATATGATCGCCGCGCGGTGGACGGGCTGATCGTTTCGACCGAGGCGATGCGTGCCATCAGCGGCGGGCTGGCGGCAATGACCCCGGCCCAGCGCCGCGCCCAGCCCTGCATCGGGCGCGAACGCAGCGATCTGGTGGTGGCGGGCTGCGCGATTCTCGAAACGATTCTCGATCTGTGGCCGGCCGACCGGCTGGGGGTGGCCGATCGCGGCATTCGCGAAGGCATCCTGCGCGGGCTGATGAGCGCCGAAGGCGCGGGCGAACGCACCCGCGCTGCCCTGCGCCGGATGAAGCGCGAGGCATCGGCATGAGCCGGGGGGATCCGCCCGCCAGCACCCGGCTGAAGAAAAGCAAGGGCCGGACGCAAAGCTCGACCCGCTGGTTGCAGCGGCAGTTGAACGATCCCTACGTCAAGGCGGCCCGAGCGGCAGGCTGGCGCAGCCGCGCCGCGTTCAAACTGATCGAACTCGACGAGAAATACGCCCTGATCCGCAAGGCCAGCCGCGTGGTCGATCTGGGGATTGCGCCGGGGGGGTGGAGCCAGGTGGTGCGCAAGCAGAACCCCAAGGCGGCGGTGGTCGGGATCGACCTGCTGCCGACCGACCCGATCGAGGGGGTGACGATCTTCCAGATGGACTTCATGGCCGACGAGGCTCCGGCCGCGCTGGCCGGCGCGCTCGACGGCGCGCCCGATCTGGTGATCTCGGACATGGCGGCCAACACCGTCGGTCACAAGCAGACCGATCACTTGCGGACCATGGGCCTGGTTGAAACGGCTGCCGACTTTGCGATCGAGCACCTTGCGCCGGGCGGAGCCTTTGTCGCCAAAGTGCTGGCCGGGGGAACCGACGCCGATCTGCTGGCCCTGCTCAAGAAGCATTTCACCAGCGTGAAACACGCCAAGCCGCCCGCCAGCCGCAAGGATTCGTCGGAATGGTACGTGATCGCGCAGGGGTTCAAAGGGTAGGAAAAACAACTTTCCTACAAGGGGCGGGCTGATGCAGAGTCAGCCCTGCTCTTTCTCATTGTCCAGCGGTCCAGGCCGATTCTCAACCTACGCAAGACGGCGGCAGGGCGGCCCTGATTGTCCCTGAACGGGGGGCGGAATTATTTCTTTCAGGACTGTGTCCATAGTGTCCAGTCACCACCGGTGGGCCAACAAAAAGGGCGGAACCTTGCGGTCCCGCCCCTTTGGCTGCCAGCTGAAGGCCGCGCTTACTTGGCGGTCTTGAGGTAGGCAATCACATTGGCGCGTTCCTGGGCATCACTGATGCCAGCGAAGGTCATCTTGGTGCCGGCCGCGAAACCCTTGGGATTCTTCAGCCAGGCATCAAGCGTGGCATCGTCCCAGGTCCCGCCCTTGCCCTTGAGCGCATCGGAATAGGCAAAGCTGCCCGCAGCGACGCCCTTGCCGGCCACGCCAGCCAGGTTGGGACCGATTCCGGCGGCTCCGCCCGGATTGAAGGTGTGGCAGGCGGCGCACTTCTTGGCGCTCTGCTCGCCCTTGGCGGCATCGCCAACAATGGCAGCAGCTTCCTCGCCAGCGGCAGGCGCGGCGGCGGCCGGAACGGCGGGCAGCGGCAGGTTCGAACCCTGCGCATTCAGGTAGGCCATGACATTGGCCCGCTCAGCCGGATCAGACAGGCCGGCGAAGCTCATCTTGGTGCCATTGGCGAAGGCCTTGGGGTTGGTCAGCCATTCGTTCATGCTGGCCCAGTCCCACTTGCCACCCTTGGCCTTGAGCGCGTCGGAAAAGGCAAAGCCGCCGCGGCCGGCGGCCACAGCTTCACCCAGGACGGCGTAAAGGTTCGGGCCGATGCCGTTCGCGCCGCCCTGATTGACGGTATGGCAAGCCATGCACTTCTTGAACGAAGCCTCGCCCTTGGCCAGATCGGCGCTGGCCAGCAGCGCTTCGATCGGGGTGGCAGCAGCGCCGCCTTCACCCTCTTCAGCCACGCCTTCGATGGCAAAGCCCATCGTTTCAGGCCGGTTGTGCTTGTCGGCCCGGAAGTAGTGGCCGCTGAGGCTGGAAAGTCCGAGGGCAACGATGCCCGAAAACAGCGTCCAGCCGGCGATGGTATTGAAGCGATCAGACATGGATGGTGCCCCGTTGGGTAGATCACGCTTAATTTGCGGGTCGCTCTAGTGTCGGCTTGGCCCTTACGCAAGGGGCATTGCGGGGCTTGCCAAACCCGCTTAGCCAGTGTCCCCATGTTTTCATCACTTTTGATCGCCAATCGCGGCGAAATTGCCTGCCGGATCATCCGAACCGCCCGCGCCATGGGGATCCGCACGGTCGCGGTCCATTCCGATGCCGATGCTCGCGCCGCCCACGTTCGCGCGGCGGATATGGCGGTGCGGATCGGCCCGGCGGCGGCGCGCGAAAGCTATCTGGTGGGCGACCGGATCATCCAGGCCGCGCTGGACAGCGGGGCAGAGGCGATTCACCCCGGCTATGGTTTCCTGTCCGAAAACGCCGCATTTGCGCGGGCGGTGCGGGCTGCCGGGCTGATTTGGGTCGGCCCGGACCCGGAAAGCATCGAGGCGATGGGCCTCAAGGATGCGGCCAAGGCGCTGATGCAAGCGGCAGGAGTGCCGGTGACGCCGGGCTATATGGGTGAAGACCAGTCCCCCGCGCGGCTAAGGTCAGAGGCCGATGGAATCGGCTATCCGGTGCTGATCAAGGCGGTGGCGGGCGGCGGCGGCAAGGGCATGCGCCGGGTCGATGCGGCGGCGGACTTTGCCGATGCGCTCGAATCATGCCAGCGCGAGGCTGCGGCGAGTTTCGGCAACGATGTCGTGCTGATCGAAAAATACATCCTTTCGCCCCGCCATATCGAAGTGCAGGTGTTTGGTGATTCGCACGGCCATGCGGTCCACCTGTTCGAACGCGATTGCTCGCTTCAGCGGCGCCATCAGAAAGTGATCGAGGAAGCGCCCGCCCCCGGCATGGACCCGGCGACTCGAGCCGCAGTCTGCGCGGCGGCGGTGCAGGCGGCGCGGGCCGTGAACTATCAGGGCGCGGGGACGATCGAATTCATCGCCGATGCCAGCGAGGGGCTGCGCGCCGACCGGGTGTGGTTCATGGAAATGAACACCCGCCTGCAAGTGGAGCATCCGGTGACCGAAGCGGTAACGGGGCTCGATCTGGTCGAATGGCAATTGCGTGTTGCGGCCGGTGAGCCGTTGCCGCTGACCCAGGACCAGATCACGCTGACCGGCCATGCGATCGAGGCGCGGCTCTATGCGGAGGATCCGGCCAAAGGATTTCTCCCTGCCACCGGGCCGCTTGACCAGTTGTGGCTTTCAGCCTCGGTGCGGGCCGATAGCGGGGTGGAGCAGGGCGACGTGATCAGTCCGTTCTACGATCCGATGATCGCCAAGCTGATCGCCCACGCCCCCACCCGCGATGAGGCGCGGGTGCAGTTGATGGATGCGCTGGATGACAGCTTTGTCGCCCCGCTGACCACCAACAAGGGCTTCCTCTATGAATGCCTGGCCGATCCGGACTTTGCCGCAGGCACTGTCGATACCGGGCTGATCGCGCGCAAGGATCAGGCGTTGATGCCCCCCGAAGCGCCCAGCCAGCAGGCCGCCGATGCCGCTGCGGCGCGGTTGCGGCGTGATTGGCTGGGCTGGCACGCCAGCGGTCAGGCCCGCGCGTTCCGGCAGGGGCTGTTCGGTTTCCGGCTCAACCGCCCGGCGGAAGACGGGATCGCGCTGTGGTCGGGCGAGCACCGGGTGATCGGCAATTCGCTGGCGGGCGGCAGCTTGCGTGCCGACATGGTCGGGGCGGACAGTGTGGCGGTGACCGAGCGTGGGCAGGGCCGGACCTTCACGTTCCACGCCCCGCGCCCGCGCCCCGGCGCCCATGCCGGTGACGGCGCGATCCTTGCGCCAATGCCGGGCAAGGTGATCGCGGTCGATGTGGCAGCGGGGGACAGGGTGGCCAAGGGCCAGCGCCTGCTCGTGCTTGAAGCGATGAAGATGGAACACGCCCTGACCGCCCCGTTCGACGGCACGGTCAGCGAACTGGCGGCCCGGCCGGGCGCGCAAGTGCAGGTCGAAACCCTGCTCGCCGTGGTTGAGGCTGACCCGGCATGAGCTGGAAACCCGAAGTCGAGGAATTGCGCGCACGCCGCAAACTCGCCGAACAGATGGGCGGCCCGGACAAGGTCGCGCGCCAGCATGGCCGGGGCAAGCTCGATGCGCGGGCGCGAATCAAAGGCCTGGTCGATCCCGGGTCGTTTCGGGAGATCGGCAAGATCGCGGGCAAGGGCCGCTATGGCCCGGATGGCGAATTGCTCGACCTGTCGCCCAGCAACCTGGTGTTTGGTCGCGCCAATATCGAAAGCCGCCCGGTGGTGGCGAGCGCCGATGACTTCACCGTGCGCGGCGGTGCGGCCGATGCGGCGATCCATCGCAAATTCGTGCAGTGCGAACAGATGGCCCACACGCTCAAGCTCCCGCTGATCCGGATGATCGACGGGACCGGCGGCGGCGGATCGGTCAAGACGCTGGAGGAAATCGGCGCAACCTATGTGCCTGCCACGCCGGGCTGGGGCGAGATCGTCAAGAACCTGGAGACAGTGCCGGTGGTCGCGCTGGCGCTTGGGCCCACAGCCGGGCTGGGCGCGGCGCGGGTGGTGGCGAGCCATTACTCGATCATGGTCAAGGGCCTGTCGCAGCTGTTCGCCGCCGGACCCGCCGTGGTTGAGGCGATCGGGGAAGCGAGCGACAAGGAGAGCCTGGGTGGCAGTGTGATCCACACCCGCAACGGGGTGGTGGACGAGGAAGTGGCGAGCGAGGCCGAAGCCTTTGCCACCGCGCGGCGGTTCTTGTCCTATCTGCCCAGCCATGTCGGCCAGCACGCCCCGCGTGTCGCCAATGCCGACCCGGCGGACCGCCGCGAGCAGAGCCTGATCGATCTGGTCCCGCGCGATCCCAAGCAGGTCTATTCGATGCGCAAGCTGATGAGCGCCGTGTTCGATGCGGGATCAGTGTTCGAAATGGGCAAGATGTGGGGCCGCGCCGCGATCACCGCATTTGCCCGCCTCGATGGCTGGCCGGTAGCGGTGGTGGCAAGCGATCCCAGCTTCCTTGGCGGATCATGGGAAGCGCGCACCAGCGAGAAAGTGGAGCGCTTCATCAAGCTGGCCGATCAGTTCCGCCTGCCGGTGGTCCACCTGGTCGACAACCCCGGCTTCATGATCGGGCTGGCCGCAGAAACGGCGGGGACGATCCGCTACGGCGTGCAGGCGATGAACGCGATCTACAAAGCCACGGTGCCGCTGTGCTGTGTGGTGATCCGCCGTGCCTATGGCATCGCCGGCTCTGCGATGAGCAATGCCGAAGCGTTCCAATACCGCTTTGCCTGGCCCAGCGGCGACTGGGGCAGCTTGCCGATCGAAGGCGGGATCGAAGTGGCTTACAAGAGCGAGATCGAGGTCGCGGAAGACCCGCAAGCCCACCTCGAAGCGATCCGCGCCCGGCTCAATCTGGTCCGCAGCCCGTTCCGTACGGCGGAAAAGTTCGGGATCGAAGACATCATCGACCCGCGCGAAACCCGGCCGCTGCTGTGCGAATTCGCCGATCTGGCCTGGCGCGCGCTGGGGGCGGCAGGGTAGGCCAGACCCTCTCCATTTTTCGCGAATGCGACAAATGGGGAGGGGGACCGCTCGCGAAGCGAGTGGTGGGGGGGTTCTGCGACGCTGCGGCATTACCCCTCCGTCAGCCGCTTTCAGCGTCTGCCACCTCCCCATTTGTGGCCTTCGCCAAAAATGGGAAGGATCTCTGCAGCTATCCGATCCTTCCCATTTTCGCGCAGCGCAAATGGGGAGGTGGCAGCCCGCAGGGCTGACGGAGGGGTATTGGCGATAGCCAAAAATCCCCTGCACAAACATCGGAACGAACTAGGTCCTGACCCTAAGCAGTCAGATAGGCTTCCACCGCCGCCCGCTCCGCCTCACTCAGCCGCAGTCCCAGCTTGGTCCGCCGCCACAGCACGTCTTCGGCGCTCACAGCCCATTCGCGGGTCCGCAGGTAATCGAGTTCGGCCTGGGTCAGCCCCGCGCCGAACGGACGGCCCAGCGCCTGCCAGCCCTCGGCCCCGTCCAGCCACTGCTCGGCCCGCGTGCCATAGGCGCGGGCAATCCGGTCCAGCGTGCCGGGATCGAGGAACGGATAGCGCGCGCCGAGCTGCGCCTTGAGGCTGTCCAGCCCGTCGATTGCGAAATCCCCGCCCGGCAGCGGCCGGGTGGTGGTCCAGCCCTTGCCCTGCAGCGCGGGCAGGCGCGGCGCGAGCAGGTCCACCGCTTCCTCGGCGAGATGGCGATAGGTGGTGATCTTGCCGCCATAAACGCTGAGCAAGGGCGCACCGCATTTCGCCTCTGACAGGTCAAGCCGGTAGCCACGCGTCGCCGCTTCGGGCCGTCCCGATCCGTCATCAACCAGAGGGCGCACCCCGGAATAGGTCCAGACCACGTCTGCGGGGGTGATCGGAGTGCGGAAATAGGTGCTGGCCCCCTCGCACAGATAGGCGATCTCCGCCTCGCTGGCGGCAATCGGTTCGCCGGGTTGCTGATCGGCATCGGTGGTGCCGATCAGGGTGAAGTCCCGTTCATAGGGGATCGCGAAAAAGATCCGCCCGTCAGGCAGCTGGAAGAAATAGGCGTAGGGGTGGTCGAACAACTGGTGCACAACGATATGCGATCCGCGCACCAGCCGCATGGCGTGATCGGGCCGTTCGCCGATCAGGCCTTCGACTTCAAGCACTTTGGGCCCGCCCGCGTTGACCAGCGCGCGGGCGCGGAATTGCCCGGCAGGGGTGTCGATCACCCAGACCTCGCCTTCGCGCCGTGCGGCGGTAACCGGGGTGCGGGTGCAGACCTCTGCCCCATGCTCGGCGGCGTCCATGGCATTCAGCACCACCAGCCGCGCATCGTCCACCCAGCCATCCGAATATTCAAACGCCGGGCCGAAGGTGCCCTTCAGCGGCGCACCGGCGGGGTGGCTCTTCAGATCGATGCTGCGGGTCGCCGGCAGGCGCTTGCGCCCGCCGATGTGGTCATACAGGAACAGTCCCAGCCGCAGCAGCCAGCGCGGGCGCAGCCCTTTGACATGCGGCAGGACAAAGCGCAGCGGATGGATGATGTGCGGGGCGATAGCCCACAGCGCCTCGCGCTCGCTCAGGCTTTCGCGGACCAAAGCGAATTCGTAATGTTCCAGATAGCGCAACCCGCCGTGGATCAGCTTGGTCGAAGCCGAACTGGTCCCCTGGGCAAGATCGCCCGCTTCCAGCAGCAGCACTTTCGCCCCGCGCCCGGCCGCATCGCGCGCGATCCCCGCACCGTTGATGCCACCGCCGATAACGGCCAGATCGAACACCGTGTCCTCCATCAGATCAGATCAAGATCATGCACCGGTCGCGGCGCGCCGGGCGGGGTAAGGCGGCGGAACAGCACGCCGCGTTCGCTGAACAGGACCAAGGCCAGCGTCATCAGCCCGCAGCCCAGCAAGGCAATCGCCAGCGGCCGCGCCGAATTGTCATAGGCCAGCCCGATCATGCTGCCCAGCAGCGACCCGGTGGCCATGCGCAGGAAGGCCTGGAACGAGCTGGCCGCCCCGGCGGTCCGCGCAAAGGGTTGCAAGGCGATCGACCCGAAATTCGCGCCGATAAAACCCATCAGGCAGATGTTTGCGCCCATCAGCAGGATGAATTGCCACAGCTGTTCGTGCCCCGAATGGGCCTGCACCACCTGCAAGGCGCTGATCACGATAAAGCTGAGCAAGGCAGCGTGGCTGACCCGCCGTGCGCCAAAGCGTTCGACGATCCGCGAATTGAAGAAATTGGCAAAGGCCATGCCGCCCGCCATCAGCGCGAACAGCAGGGGGAAGTTCGGCCCCGCGCCGAAATGTTCGCCAATCAGCTGCTGGGATGAATTGATATAGCCAAACAGCGCGCCGGTCAGCATGGCGCCCCCCACGACATAGCCCATCGCGCTGCGATCAGTCGCGGCCGTGGCCATGTTGCGCGCGATCGTGCCCAGGGCTATCGGCTGCCGGTAATCGGGGTTGAGCGTTTCGGGTAAGCGCCACCAGGCCCACAGACCGATCAGCAGCCCCATCAATGCCATGCCGCCAAAGATCCAGCGCCAACCCGCCACGATCAGCACGGCCTGTCCATAAGACGGCGCGATCATCGGCACGATCATGAACACGACCGAGATCACCGACATCATCCGCGCCATACGGTCGCCCGACAGGCGATCACGGATGATCGCGCCGGGCAGCACCGACAGTCCGGCGCTGGACACGGCGTGGAGCGCGCGCAGCACCAGCAAGGTGTTGAAATCCTGCACCAGTGCGCAGGCCAGCGCGAACAGTACGTAAGCTCCGAAGCTGACAAACAGCACCGGGCGGCGGCCGTATCGATCGGCCAGGAAACCAGGCAGCAAGGAACCGAACCCGGCGGCGAACAGGAACACCCCCACTACCAGCTGACGGCTGTTGGGATCGGCGACATGCAGGTCCCGCGCGATTTCCCCCAGCGCGGGCAGCATGGCATCGATGCACAGCGCTTGCAGCGCCATTGTCATCGCCATCAAGGCAATGAATTCGCGCTCGCCGATCCGGGTCGGCGTGGTGGATTCCACAGAGGTGGGCATGTGGCCTCCATGCCGTCCCCCGTGCAGCTTGGCGAGTCTCTTTTCGAGATCGCAGCATGAGCGTAGCTTGTGCGCCATGGCCGAAGCCGCAGATCAGGATGGAGCAGACGACGAGCCGGTGCAGGGCCTGCGCAAGGTGATCCATGTCGATATGGACGCCTTCTATGCCAGCGTCGAACAGCGCGACGAGCCGGAGCTGCGGGGCAAGCCCGTGGCGGTGGGCGGCGATGGTCCGCGCGGGGTGCTGAGCACCTGTTCCTATGAAGCGCGGCGTTTTGGCTGCCGCTCGGCCATGCCTTCGGTCACCGCCAAACGGCTCTGCCCGCAGCTGATTTTCCGCCGCCCGCGCTTTGCCGTCTATACCGAAGTGTCGCGGCAGATCCGCGGTATCTTCCTGGATTACACGCCGCACGTCGAACCGCTCAGTCTGGACGAGGCCTATCTCGACGTGACCGAAGACCTCAAGGGGATCGGCAGCGCGACCCGGATTGCCGAGCTGATCCGGGCGCGGATCAAGGCTGAAACGGGGCTCACCGCCAGCGCCGGGGTCAGCTACAACAAGTTCCTCGCCAAGCTGGCGAGCGATCAGAACAAGCCGGATGGCCTGTGCGTGATCCGACCCGGGGAAGGCGCGCAATTTGTGGCCGGGCTGCCGGTGCGGCGGTTCTTCGGGATCGGGCCCAAGGGGGCGGAGAAAATGGCCGCGCTCGGGATCGAGAGCGGGGCAGACCTGGCGGGTAAGGACATCCAGTTCCTGCGCCACCATTTCGGTAGCCAGGCCGATTATCTCTACCGCGCCGCGCGGGGCATCGACCTGCGCCGGGTCAAGGCCCATCGCGCCCGCAAGTCGCTGGGAGCCGAACGGACCTTTGACAAGGACATCTCCAGCGGTTCCGCCCTGCGCGACGTGCTGGAACGGATCATCGCGATCACCTGGGACCGGATCGAGCGCAGCGAGACCCATGGCCGGACCGTGACGCTCAAGCTCAAGCACGCCGATTTCTCGGGCCTCACCCGCGCCCGCTCGCTGGCGCACCCGGTGGCGAGCCGGGCGGAATTTGCCAGCCTGGCCCACGGCCTGCTGGACGAAGTCCTGCCGCTTGCCCAGCCGGTGCGCCTGCTCGGGCTGACCCTGTCGCAGCTGGACGGCGAGGACGATGCCCCCGCGCCGGTGGGCGAGGATGCGCAACTGTCGTTGCTCTGAAGCCTTCGCCCTTTGACACCCGCCCGGTAACGCGCGAAAAGGGGCTAATGACAGAAGAAGAACAGGAAAAGCGCCTGCATCGGCGGCGCTTCTACAAGGCGGAACAGGAAGCGGGCTTTGTCGAGGCCCATGATACTTCCACTCCGCAGACCCGCAGCCCGGCCTACAAGCTGGCCTTCCGCGACACCGATTTCCTGCTGCGCGAGGAACTGCGCCCGGTGCGGTTTCAGCTGGAACTGCTGAAGTGCGAGATGCTGCTGGACGAGGCGCAGATCGGATCGACCCTGGTCTGCTATGGCTCGGCGCGGATCCCTTCGCCCGAAGCCGCGGCTGAACTGGTCGCCAAGGCCCCGCCCGAACGCAAGGCCGTGGCCGAGCGGCTCGCGGCCAAGGCGCAGTATTACGAAGAGGCGCGCCAGCTCGCGCATATCGCGTCAAGCTGCAACATCGTCGAACAGGGCATGCGCCAGTTCGTGGTTTGCTCGGGCGGCGGGCCTTCGATCATGGAAGCGGCCAATCGCGGCGCGGTGGAGGCAGGGGCGGAGACGATCGGGCTCAACATCGTCCTGCCGCACGAGCAGGCCCCCAACCCCTACGTCACCCCGCGGCTGGCGTTCCAGTTCCACTATTTCGCGCTCAGAAAGATGCACTTCCTGCTGCGGGCCAAGGCGGTGGCGGTGTTCCCCGGCGGCTACGGCACGCTCGATGAATTCATGGAACTGCTGACCCTGATCCAGACCGGCAAGATGCGGCCGATCCCGATCCTGCTGTTCGGCAAGGACTTCTGGAACCGGGTGCTGAATTTCGAGGCGCTGGCCGAGGAAGGGGTGATCAACCCCGATGACCTCAAGCTGTTCCACTGGGTCGAGACGGCGGAAGAAGCCTGGGCCAAAGTGGTGGAGTTTTACGAGCTGGGGTGAAAGCGCATAGTGCAGCCCATCAGATCCTCTCCATTTTTGGCGAATGCCACAAATGGGGAGGTGGCAGACGCCGAAGGCGGCTGACGGAGGGGTAACGCGGCGAGGCCAAAACCCCTCCACCACTCGCTACGCGGGCGGTCCCCCTCCCCATTTGCACTTCGTGAAAATGGGGAGGACCTTTGACTACCCCCGCGCTTCGCCGTGCCCCAGCGGGCCGTGCCCGGCGCCAAACCCCGGTGCGGCGCGCAGCGCGGAGCGGACGAACAGGCGGGCGCGGTCGATGGCTTCGGGCAGGGGCAGGCCTTTGCCCAGACCGGTTGCGATCGCGCTTGACAGGGTGCAGCCGGTGCCGTGGGTGTGGCGAGTGTGGATCCGGCTGCCCGACATGACATGCGGCGCCTCGTCCGGGACCATCAGCACATCGTCCACCCGCTCCCCTTCGGCATCCCCGCCTTTGGCAAGGTAAGTGATCCCGCGCGCTGCCATCCCCTCATGCCCGCCGAGCGCCTCGAGTTCCGGCACATTGGGAGTGGTCAGCGTGGCGAGCCGCATTAGCCGCTCAAACGCCGCGATGGTGGCCGCATCGGCCAGCGCCGCGCCGCTGGTGGCGATCATCACGGGATCGAATACCACCGGCACCGCCAGTGCCTCCAGCCGGTCGGCAACCAGATGTGCCACTTCGGGCGAACCCAGCATCCCGATCTTGACCGCGTCCACGCCGATATCGCTGATACAGGCATCGATCTGCGCCCCGACCATCGCCGGGCTGAGCGCATCGACCATGGTCACGCCACACGTGTTCTGCGCCGTTACCGCGGTGATCGCGGTCATGGCATAGCCGCCCAGCATGGTGATGGTCTTGATGTCGGCCTGAATGCCTGCCCCGCCCGAACTGTCGGATCCGGCGATCGAGAGGATGCGGGGTGGGGACATGCTTGCCACCTAACCCCCACCTCCGTTCGTGTGGAGCGCAGGGGAGGCACCCGGGGGGGGGGGGGGGCGACAGGGCGCGGCCCCAA
>CAZKAX010000002.1:12851-37677 GCA_964550775.1 uncultured Novosphingobium sp.
CACCTGGCGCTGGCGTGTCTCGACTTCGCTCGACACGAACGGAGGTGGAGTCAGGAATTACCCTTGAACTTGCGCACCGTGCTGGGCGGGCTCTTGGCGTGGTGCTGTTTCGCGCGGGTCGGGCGGTCCAGCAGTTCGCCGCCACAGTTGGGGCAGCGTTCGTCCATCGCATCGGCGCAGGGGCTGCAGAATGTGCACTCAAAGCTGCAGATGAACGCACCGGGCAATTCCGCCGGCAGGTCGGTGCCGCACTTTTCGCAATCGGGGCGCATTTCCAGGCTCATGCCGCTGCTTCCTTCACCGCGTCGCAGATCGCATCGACCACTTGTTCCACCTCGCCCGCGTCGTCGCCTTCGGCCATCACGCGGATCACCGGTTCGGTGCCCGATGGACGGATCACCAGCCGGCCCTTGCCCGCCAGCTGCGCCTCGGCCGCGGCGATCACCGCCTGGACCCGCGCGTCATCCAGCGGCTTGCCTCCGGCAAAGCGCACGTTCTTGAGCAATTGCGGAACCGGATCGAACAGGTGCAACAGCTCGCTCGCCGCCTTGCCCGAACGGACCAGCGCCGCCAGCACCTGCAACGCGGCGACGGTGCCATCGCCGGTGGTGGCGTGATCGAGCAGGATCATGTGCCCGCTCTGCTCCCCGCCGACATTGTAGCCCTGGGCTTTCATCGCCTCCAGCACGTGGCGGTCCCCCACCTTGGTGCGGACGAGGTCCAGCCCCTGGCCTTGCAGAAAGCGTTCAAGGCCAAGGTTGGACATGACCGTGGCGACCACGCCATTGCCGCGCAGGCGGCCTTGCTGCGCCCACTGGCTGCCGATCAGGGCCATGATCTGATCGCCGTCCACGGTCTGCCCGCGTTCATCAACCACGATCAGCCGGTCGGCATCGCCATCCAGCGCAATCCCGATCTGCGCGCCGCTGGCGACCACCGTTTCCTTGACCAGTTCCAGATGGGTCGATCCGCAGCGGTCGTTGATATTGGTGCCGTTGGGTTGAACCCCCACCGCCACCACTTCCGCGCCCAGTTCCCACACCGCGCTGGGGGCAACCTGATAGGCCGCGCCATTGGCGCAATCGACCACGATCTTCAGCCCATCCAGCCGGATATCGTCGGGCAGCGAGCTTTTGACGCCATGGATATAGCGCCCGCGCACGTCATCGATCCGCCGTGCGCGGCCGATCTGCGGGCTGGGGGCCAAAGCCAGATCTTCGTCCAGCAGGGCTTCGATCGCTTCCTCGTCCGCATCGGACAGCTTGAAGCCGTCGGGGCCGAACAGCTTGATGCCGTTGTCCTCATAAGGGTTGTGGCTGGCGGAAATCATCACGCCCACATCGGCGCGCAGTTCCCGCGTCAGCATGGCGATGGCCGGGGTGGGCAGCGGCCCGGTCAGCACCACGTCCATCCCCACGCTGGTGAACCCCGCGACCAGCGCGTTTTCCAGCATATAGCCCGAAAGCCGCGTGTCCTTGCCGATCACCACCCGGTGCTTGTGGCTGCCGCGCAGGAAATGCGTGCCGGCCGCCTGGCCCACTTTCATCGCCACGGCGGCAGTCATCGCCCCCGCATTGGTCTTGCCCCGGATCCCGTCGGTGCCGAAATATCTGCGTCCCATATCCCGCCCATAGCCCGCGAAGTGTTCAGAAATTGCTATGTCGTGGCGGCGCGCTAAAGTCACGCGGGTAAAACGGGATTTCGGGGAGCAAACAATGAACGAAGCAGCGGAAAGCGCGACCTTTCCCGAAATCAAGGTGCCTGCCATGGCCACCTTTGCCGGGCTGGTGCTGGGCTTTGCCGTGGGGATCATGCTGCGCGGCAGCCCGCTGCTGGCAGATGTGCTGGCCGTGGCCAAGCCGCTGGGGGCGTGGTGGCTGAAACTGCTGCAGATCACGATCCTGCCCTTGGTGGTGGGGCTGGTCTATACCGGCATTTCGCAGACCCTGGCGGCAGCGGGCGGCGGCGCGCTGGCGCGGCGGGCGGTGGGGCTGTTCTTTGCGGTGCTGATCTTCAGCGGGCTGATGTCAGCCCTGCTGGTGCCGGGCCTGCTTGGCCTGGCTCCCATCCCTGAGAAGGCTGCTGCGGCGCTGAGCGGCGGCGTGGCTGCCACCGGAACGGTGCCGGGCTTTGCCGAAGTGGTTGATGCGATGCTGCCGCAGAACATCTTTGCCGCCGCCAATGCCGGGGCGATGCTGCCGATCGTGCTGTTCGTGTCCGCACTGGCCGTCGCTGCCGCGCGGATCGGCCCGGCCCCGCGGCGGGCGCTGGCGCAAGTGTTTGAAGGACTGGCAGGCGCGATGATGGTTATGGTCGGCTGGGTCTTGATGCTCGCCCCGCTGGGCGTGTTCGGCCTTGCCATCGGTCTGGCGGCAGACAGCGGATCCGACGCGATCGGGGCCTTGGCGCATTACATCGTGGTGGTCAGCAGCGCCGGGGCAGTGATCCTGCTGGGCGGGTTCGTGCTGGCCATGGTGCTGGGCGGGCAGCGGCCTGGCTCGTTCCTGAAGGCGATGTTGCCGGTCTTCGCGGTGGCCTTTTCCACGCAAAGTTCGCTGGCCAGCCTGCCCGCGATGCTGGGCGCGACCCGGCAGATGGGCGTGCGCGAAGCGACTGCCGATTTCGTCCTGCCGCTGGCCGTGGCTATTTTCCGGGCGACCAGCCCGGCGATGAACATGGGCGTGGCGATCTATGCCGCCTATCTCACTGGCACCCCGCTGTCAGTCTGGGCCTTGCTGGCGGGTGCCGTGGTGGCATTTCTGGTGTCGCTCAGCTCGGTCTCATTGCCCGGCACGCTCAGCTTTGTGGTTTCGGTTGGCCCGATCGCCAATGCGATGGGCGTGCCGATCGGCCCGCTTGCCCTGCTGGTCGCGGTCGAAATGCTGCCGGATGTAATGCGCACGCTGGGTAATGTGACGATGGACGTTGCGGTGACCACGGCGGTTGACCGACGCAGGGTCTGACCTCGAAAATCCTCCC
Organism: uncultured Novosphingobium sp.; assembly: GCA_964550775.1. Taxonomy (GTDB): domain Bacteria; phylum Pseudomonadota; class Alphaproteobacteria; order Sphingomonadales; family Sphingomonadaceae; genus Novosphingobium. The sequence continues at coordinate 15,831 of CAZKAX010000002.1, forward strand.
CCTCTGGGGGAGGATTGGTAGCGTTACAGCCCCTTGGCGTAGACGCGGTATTCCTTGTTGATCTTGCTGTCGATCGCGGCGGCGATGGCGTTCATGCCCTGGTTGTCGTCCAGCACCCAGCCGATCTCGCCGCGCTGGCCGTTGTAATTCTTTACCGAATTGCTGCGGATCGCCTCGATCATCATGAAAGCCAGCTGGCTGGCCATGCGACTGCCCTGCAGCGTCTTGCGCACCCCCATCAGCGGTACGCGCATATCGGTGTTGCGGGGTTTGAGCGTCCACAGCCCCAGTCTGATCCACCCCAGCAGGCTGGGCTTGCCGCCCCGGCCATTGGTTTTCATCTGGATCTGGTTGAGATCGGGCAGGGTCATCATGAAGGCCACCGGCTCACCATCCAGTTCGGCGATCATGATCAGGTCTTCGCGCACCAGCGGCTTCAGCTTCTTGCCGGTATAGGCCACTTCGGCATCGGTGATCGGCACGAAGCCCCAGTTGTCGGACCAGGCATCGTTGAGGATGTCGAGGATGGTCCGGGCTTCGGCATCGAAATTGCCTTTGTCCACTCCGCGCACGTGGATCCGGGCGTTGCGTTTGCCCATGTCGACGATCTTCTTGATCAGCGGCGGAAATTCCTGGGTGATGTCAAGATCATAGGTGTAGAGCGTCTTTACGCCCTCATAGCCCGCAGCTTCGACCCAGGCCTGATAGGCCGGGTTCTGGTGTCCCATCATCACCATCGGCGGATGGTCTGCACCCTTGATCAGCAGGCCGGGCTCTTCCCACACCGACAGGTTCATCGGTGCGAGCACGCGGGTCATGCCCTGTTCGCGCAGCCAGCCTTCCGCGGCGGCGATCAGCGCGTGGGTGGCTGCTTCATCCTCGGCCTCGATCGCGCCCCACATGCCGGTGCCGGGGCCCATGCCCTGTTCTACCGGCTGGATCAGCGCCTGCTCGTCGATATGGGCCGAAATCCGCCCGACCACGCGGTCACCCCTCCGGGCCAGGAAATACTGGTGGCGGGCATGTTCGAAGAACGGGTTGCCGCCGGGGGAGAACTTCTCCACCTCCTCGCTGCGCAGCTGCGGCACCCAGTTGGGGTCTGATGCATTAAGCCGATAAGCAAGATCGATAAAAGCATCGAAATCCGCCTTGCTGGTGACGGGGGTGACGGTTACCTGTTGTTCAGCCACGATCTTGCCTTTGTTCGCGAATAGGGGCGGTGCGCGCCCTGCCTGCGGCGGGCAACCCGGCAAAGTCAAGCCGGACCGTGCAGGAACGGGCGCGAAAGAACATTCGGGTCAGATTTGGATTGCTAGCATGACAGTACAGGAACGCATCGCCGCCGCGCCGTCGCTGGCCACGATCCCCGATGACAAGGACATGTTGCGCGCCGCGGTCGAACTGACCCGCGATCTGGCCGAGGCGCGGCCCGGGATCTATTGGCCCGACATGCTGGTTTCGGCCGGAATCGGCTATGCCGGGATGGCCGGAGCGATCCTGTTGCCGGGCTGGCAGGCCTGGGCCTGCGCGGCGGTGTCGGTGGTGTTCCTCTATCGCGCGTTGCTGTTCATCCACGAATTGACCCATATCCACCGCGATGCCCTGCCGGGGTTCCGGCTCGTCTGGAATGTGCTGGTCGGCATTCCCACGCTGACTCCCAGCCTGATGTATGAAGGGGTTCACACCTTGCATCACGCCCGGACCCGGTATGGCACGCAAGAGGATCCCGAATATCTGCCGCTGGCGCTGATGAAGCCCTGGTCGCTGCCGCTGTTCATCCTGATCGCGGCGCTGCTGCCCGCGGCCTTGCTGGTGCGCTGCGGGGTGCTGAACCCGCTGGGCGCGGTCATTCCGCCGCTGCGCCGGCTGGTGTGGGAACGGGCCAGCTCGCTTTCGATCAATCCCGAATTCCGCCGCCGCCCGCCCGAAGGAGCCTTTGCGCGGATGGTTCTGGCGCAGGAAGTGGGGGCGACGCTGTGGGCGTGGTTTCTGCTCTATACCGCCTGGGCCTATGACTGGCGGCCGCTGGCGATCGGCATGGGGGTGATCTCGGCGGTGGCGGTGTTCAACCAGATCCGCACCCTCGTCGCCCACTTGTGGGAGAATGACGGCGCTGCGATGACTGTGACGGGGCAGTACCTCGATTCGGTCAATGTCCCACCGCCTGCGCTGCTTTCGCCGCTGTGGGCGCCGGTCGGACTGCGCTATCACGCGCTGCACCACTTGCTGCCGTCGATGCCCTATCACGCGCTCGGCGAATGCCATCGCCGCCTGACCGCGCACCTGGGGGTGGGTTCAACCTATGACGGGGCGAACTATCCCGGCCTGCTGCCGCTGCTGACGCGGCTGGCGCGGAGCACGATGCTGCGGCGCTGAGCTATTCCTCGGTCCGGACCAGCACGGTCACGCCGACCAGCAGGAACAGCACGAACGGCCCCCAGGCTGCGACCAGCGGCGGGTAGCCGCCGAAATTGCCCATCGCGAGCGCGGCGTTGTCGACCACGAAGTAGGCGAAGCCCAGTGCCATGCCGATGATCGAGCGGACCAGCAGCGCGCCGGAACGGGCCAGACCAAAGGCAGCGACGGCGCCGAGCAGGGGCATCAGCAGGGCGGACAGCGGTCCGCTGAACTTGTGCCACCACTTGCCCTCCAGCTCGCTGGTGCGGCGGCCCGAGGCCTTGAGGGCCTGGATTGAGCGGTGGAGGGAGACGATGTCTTCGCCGTCGGGGTCGACCTTGCTGATGGCCACTTGTTGAGGAAACACATCCTGGGCGACGACCCTGGAGGGGAGTGACCCGGATTGGGTCGAGGCGACGTCAAATTGGGTTGGAGATTCCAATTTCCACCCCGGATTGGCGTAAGTGGCCCGCGGCGAGCGCAATTGTTCGAGCACCATGCCCGCGGCATCGCGGCGGTACCAGGTGACGTTTTCCATGCGGATCCCCGCGCCGCTGCCGCTGACGGTTCCGGCGGTGAGGATGTTCGGCCCGTCGCGCAGATAGACATTGGCGCGCACCCCCGAATCGGCCGGCACCGGGCCATACTCGCGCGCCTGCCAGACCTTGAGCGTCGCGGACGAGCGGGTCACCACCCGTTCGTTGAAGGCGAAAGAGAGCAGCGAAACCACCGCCGCCGCCATCAGCAAGGGCGCCAGCACCTGATGCGCCGAAAGCCCCGCGGCCTTCATCGCGATCACTTCGCTGTTCTGGTTGAGCGTGGCGAGCGTGATGATCGTCGCCAGCAGGACCGAATAGGGCAGGAACCGCTGCACCAGCTGCGGCACCCGCAGGCTGACATAGTGCCACAATTCGGCCTGGCCATTGCCCGCCGCGCCCAGGATCTTGCCGCTTTCGCTGAGCAGGTCGAGCGTCTGGAGCAGCAGCACCAGGATCAGCAACATCCCCAGAATCCAGATCACGAACTGCCGGGCCAGATAGCGCGCCAGTGTGGCCGAGGGGAACAGTTCGATCCGCATCGCCTAGCGCCCCTTCACCGGATCGCGGCGGAACCGGGCGACAAACTGGCGCAGCCACTTGCCGCCATTGGTCGCCAGCCGGTCCAGCGCGCCGATCGGCTGGCCACCGGGGACATAGGCGATCCGCCAGTACATCCACAGGATCAGCGCGGCAAAGGCGATGAACGGCCCCCACAGCGCCAGCTCTGCCGAAACCTTGCCCAGCGCGGCGACGGCCTGCCCGTATTCGTTGATCTTGTGATAGGCGACCACCATGATCACCGAAAGGAACACCCCGAGGAACGAGGTGGAGCGTTTCGGCGGCACCGCCAGGGCCACCGCCAGCAGCGGCAGCAACAGCATCATCGCCACTTCGACCAGCCGGAAATTCAGGCTCGCGCGGCTTTCATTGCGCACTTTCTGGCTGACCGAATCGTTCCAGCCGATCCGCAGCAGTTCGGGCAGGATATATTCGCGCTCCTTGCCGCCGCGCTGGCGGAATTTCTCCACCGCCGGCAGATCGATCGGCAGATCGTGGCGGGTAAAGCTCAGCACGCGGGGGCTCTGCCCCGGCACGTCCTGCACGATCTGGCCCTGGGTCAGGCGCAGCACGATCGTATCAGGGGCATCCTTCAGCGCCAGAAACCGGCCTTCGCGGGCGGAAATGGTCAGGACCTGACCCTTGGCCGAACTGACCCGGGCAAAAATCCCGATCAGCTGGCGGCCTTCCTCGCGGCTCTGTTCGATCCGCAGCGCCATCTTGTCCTGCAAGGTGGTGAATTCCCCCACCTTGATCGAAGCCCCCAGCGCGCCCGACCGCAGTTCGAACTGCAACTGCTCGTACCAGTAGCGCGTCATCGGCTGCAAATAGCCGACCACCACCAGATTCAGCGCCGCCAGCATCAGCGTGATCGCATAGGGCACCCGCAGCAACCGGGTATAGCCCAGCCCCACGGCGCGCATCACGTCCAGTTCGCTGCTGGTCGCCAGCTTGCGGAACGCCAGCAGGATACCCAGCAGCAAGCCCAGCGGAATCGCCAGCCCGGCATATTCGGGCAAAAGGTTGGCCAGCATCCGGAACACCACGCTGACCGGCCCGCCCTCGGTCGCGACGAAATCGAACAGCTTGAGCATCTTGTCGAGCACGAGCAGCGATGCGGCGATGATGAACACCGCCACCATCGGCCCCAGCACAAGCCGCAGGATATACCGGTCAATGGCGGGGAGGAATTTCACCGCAGGGGATGGGGCAGCCTGAGCATTGCAGGCTCCATAACCGCCCTGCGGCACTCGTGAAAGGGTTATCCTTGGGGCCGCGTCAGTGTTGCTGAGATTTGGGTTTACCCCAGCGACCGTTCAATCAGACGATGGAACGGAATGGTTCACGCAAAGGCGCAGAGGAAGAAAAGAGGCGCAGAGAGGGAGCGCTTGCGGCGCAGCCGCTTTTCTTCCCCCGCATCGCGCCAAACGATTGGCCGGGAAGGCAAGTAGCGCCTGCGGCGCGGAGCGACACCTCTGCGTCTCCCCTTCTTCTCTGCGTCTGTGCGTGAACCACTCCAACCACGCGGTCCGCTCATCCCCGTGGCCGGGCAGGCACACGATGGACCTGAATGGTTCACGCAGACGCAAAGTGGCAAAGCTGGGGGGGCGGGTGCCCTATTCCTCGATCCCCAGCAGGCGCTGCGCCAGCTTGAGGTGCGGGCGGTCGATCATCCGGCGGTCGATCTGCAATGCCCCGGCGGCTGGATTGCTGCTGAACGCGGCAACGATGGCGCGCGCTTCGGCCAGTTCTTCCTCGCTGGGGGTGAAGGCGGCATTGATGATCGGAACCTGCGCCGGATGGATTGCCAGCATCCCGGCAAACCCATCGGCGCGGCTTTCTTCGGCGGCGCGCTTCAGGCCCTTTTCATCCCCGAAATCGGCATGCAGCGTGTCGATCGCAACAATCCCGCGCGCATGGGCGGTCAGCAGGGTCTGGGTGCGGGCAAAGCGGAAAGCGTCGGTCCACTTGCCGCTGGCATCGCGCTTGCGGGCCGCGCCGATCGCGGCCGAAAGGTCTTCCGCGCCCCAGGTCAGCCCGGCCAGGCGCGGCAGCGGCATGGTCAGGTAACTGGGGATGGTGATTGCCGCGGCGGCGGTTTCGCTGACCAGCGGCAGGATCCGGGTCGAATTGGCCTGAACCCCGCAGCGCTGTTCCAGTTCATACAGTTCCGCGCCCAGCGCCTGAACCGATTCCGGCCCGGCCGATTTGGGCAGCATGATCCCGTCGGGCGCGCCCGGCAGCACGGCCAGCAGATCGTCGCGCCACATCCGGCTGTCCAGCGTGTTGATCCGCACCCAGCGGCCAAACCGGCGGTCGGTCACATGCTGGCGGTGCGCTTTCAGCCATTCGCAGGCCATTTCGCGCGCGCGCTGCTTGTTGTCATAGGTGACCGAATCTTCCAGATCGACGATCACCACGTCCGCGCCAGCGGCAGCAACCTTGCCCAGCTTCTTTTCGCTGTCCCCCGGAACGAACAGCCAAGACCGCACTGCCATGTCCCAACCCCTTTGTTGTCAGCCCGCCGTCTCCATTGGCGGATAGTCAATATACCCTTCCGCTACTGGCAGATACCAGCTTTGCGGAACGTTAACGTTGGGTGCCCATTCGGCCCCGACGCGAATGCGCGCGGGCAGATCGGGGTTGGAAATGAACGGGCGGCCAAAACTGATCGCTTCGCACCGGCCCGATTGCACATCGGCCTCGGCCTCGGCCGCGGTGTAATCGCTGTTAAGCACCAGCGGCCCGGTATAGATCGAACGGATCACACCGTCCTGCTTGGGCACATCGGTGCGGCCAAAAGTGCCCTTGGGCCCCGGCTGGCGCAGTTCGACAAAGCCCAGGCCGTGGCGCTGGCAAACCCGCGCAGCCTCGCTGAAAATTGCCACCGGATCGGGATCGTCGCAGCCCTGCGAATCGCCGTTGGGCGAAAGCCGGATCGAAACGCGGTCCGCGCCCCACACCTTGACCAGTTCGGTCAGCACACGGTCCATCAGGCGGCAGCGGTTGACCGGGCTGCCGCCATAGTCATCGTCGCGCAGGTTGGACGAAAGGCGCAGGAACTGGTCGATCAGATAGCCGTTTGCACCGTGCAGCTGAACCCCGTCGAACCCGGCTTCCTTGGCGTTGCGCGCGGCATTGGCATAGTCCGCCACGATCCGGTCGATGTCTTCCAGCGTGGCGGGGCGCGCCTGCACATGCGGCTTGCGGCCGGTCGGGGTGTGGGCATGGTCGGGCGCGGTGGTGGCGCTGGCCGAAACGGGGGGCTGGCCGTCCAGATAGTCGGAATGGACGATCCGGCCCATGTGCCACAGCTGCAGCACGATCTTGCCGCCTTCGGCATGGACCGCCTCGGTCACCGGCTTCCACGCCTGGGTCTGCGCATCGTTCCAGATCCCCGGCGCGGCGTGCCAGCCCAGCCCTTCGACGCTGATCCCGGTCGCTTCGGAAATGATCAGCCCGGCGCTGGCGCGCTGGCGGTAATATTCCACCATCCGCGCATTGGGCACGCCCCCGGCATCGGCGCGCCCGCGGGTCAGCGGGGCCATCAGGATGCGGTTGGCGGCGTCAATTGCGCCCAGTTTGATCGGCTGGAACAGCATTTCGTGCATCAGGTATCCCCCAATTTCGATTTACAGGTTTAACCGTGCGGCTAAGGCAAGGTCATGGGCATTGCAACCGCGCACAGCGGCAGGAACTGGAACGGCTGGCATTTTGCCGCCTTGCTGGGCGGCAATTTCGCGCTGGCGCTGGGGCCGCTGTGGGTGCGGCTGGCCGATTGCGGGCCGGTTTCGGCAGCGTTCTGGCGGCTGTTGCTGGCCGTGCCGGTGTTCGTGCTGTTCGCGCGGATTTCGGGCCAGCCGGTGCTGGGCCTGCCGCGCAAGGTGATGCTGGCGCTGGCCGGGGCCGGGGTGTTCTTTGCGCTGGATCTGGGATCGTGGCATCTGGGGATCGGGCTGACCCGGCTGGGCAATGCCACGCTGTTCGGCAATTCGGGATCGATCCTGCTGGTGGTCTGGGGGCTGATCGTGTTGCGGCGGGCGCCGCACAGCAACGAATGGCTGGCCTTTGCGGCGGCGATTGCCGGTTCGGCGATCCTGCTGGGGCGCAGTCTGGAAATCGATCATGCCACGCTGATCGGTGATCTGCTGTGTCTGCTCGCCGGGTTCCTCTATACATTCTACATCCTGCTGCTGCAGAACGCGCGGGCCAGTCTGGGCAACTGGTCCTTGCTGACCTGGTCCAGCGCCAGCAGCGCGGTGGTGCTGCTGGCGCTGGCGCTGCTGCTGGGCGAACCGGTCTGGCCGCGCGATTGGGGACCGGTGCTGGCGCTGGCGCTGACCAGCCAGGTGATCGGGCAGGGCTTGCTGGTCTATGCGCTCAAGCATTTTTCGCCGCTGATCGTGGGGCTGGCACTGCTCACCCAGCCAGTGGTTTCGGTGGTGCTGGGCTGGGCCTGGTTTGGCGAAGTGCTGTCGCCGCTTGACGGGCTGGGCATGGTGCTGGTCAGCGCCGGGCTGGTGCTGGCGCGCACGGCGCAGCGCTGATCGCGCGGGGGGGGATCGGTCATGGCAGGTTCGGACCAGAGTGCGGCGGTTCAGGCGATCCGGGGGCTTGACCAGCTGTGGCAGCGCTGCGCGCCGGGGCAGGCGCCGGCCCCGCTGACGCGCCATGACCGGCTGCTGGTGGACCTGCTGGGGCTGGGGATCGGGCAAGTGCTCGACCACCTGTTCCAGCAGCGCCCGACCTTTGAACAGTTTGCCGGGTGGATCGCGGTCACCGCCGGCCTGCCCGATCCGGTGCGGGTGGAACGCTATCACGCGCTGCTCGATGGCGCGCCGGTGCCGCCCGCCGCGCAGGCCCGGATCGCCGCGCTTGAAGCCGCGCCTGCGGTGCTGGACGCGGCGGACATGGCGTTCTGGGAGCAGCACGGCTTCGTCGTCCTGCGTCAGGCAATTTCCGCTGCCGAGGCTGAAGCCGCCGCGCGGGTCATGTGGGACCATATCGGGGCCAGTCCGGACGATCCCGCCAGTTGGTACGCCGATCCCGCGCGCGGGCTGTGGTTCCCGCTGTGGCAAGCGCCGGAACTGGACGTCGCGCGCCGGTCTCCCCGCGTCCACAAGGCGTTCGCGCAGATCTGGGGCACCGGCGATCTGTGGGGCAATGTTGACCGGATGAGCTTCAACCAGCCGGTCCGTGACGATTGCCCGTTCCTGGGATCGGCGCTGCATGTCGATACCAGCATGGCCCCGCCGATGCCGCTGGGGACGCAGGCAATCCTCTATCTTACCGATACGCCCGCCGATCATGGCGCGCTGCAGGTGCTGCCGGGGTTCCACCGCAAACACGACGCCTGGTTTGCGGCGCTGGAGGGGAAGGACCCGCGCGGCGTGGACCTGTCTGCCGGGACCGTGCCGGTGCCGGGCATGGCCGGGGATATGGTGATCTGGCACCACGCCCTGCCGCACGGCGCAACGCCCAACCACGGCGCGTTCCCGCGCATCGTGCAGTACTTCAACATGATGCCGCCCGGTGTGGTGGACGAACGGCCCTGGATCTAGGTCGGAAAGGCTCTAGCGCGCGCCCAGATCCCCCTGGCCCACGCTGCCGCTGGCCATTTCCAGCATCCTGTCGAGGCTCTTCTTCGCCTGCAGCCGCAGCCCTTCCTCGATCTCGATCCGGGGGGAGAGGTCACGCAGCGCAAGGTACATCTTTTCGAGCGTGTTGAGCGCCATGTAGGGGCAGATGTTGCAGCTGCACTGCCCGTCCGCGCCCGGCGCGCCGATGAAGGTCTTGTCGGGGATCGCCAGCTGCATCTGGTGGATGATGTGCGGCTCGGTCGCGACGATCAGAGTGTCGCCCTCGAACGCCTTGGCATAGTTCAGGATCCCGCTGGTCGATCCGACATAGTCGGCATGGTCGACGATATGCGGCGGGCATTCCGGGTGCGCGGCGACCGGCGCGCCGGGGTGCTGGGCCTTGAGCTTGAGCAGCTCGGTCTCGCTGAACGCCTCATGGACGATGCAGACCCCCGGCCAGAGCAGCATTTCGCGATTGAACTTGCGGCTGAGGTAGCCGCCCAGGTGCCGGTCCGGGCCGAAGATGATCTTCTGGTCCGCCGGGATCTGCGCCAGGATCGTTTCCGCGCTGGAAGAGGTGACGATCACATCGCTCAGCGCCTTCACCTCGGTCGAGCAGTTGATGTAGGTCAGCGCGATGTGATCGGGGTGCGCCTTGCGGAACTGGGCGAACTTTTCCGGCGGGCAGGCGTCTTCCAGACTGCACCCGGCGTTGAGATCGGGCAGGATCACGGTCTTTTCCGGGGCGAGGATCTTGGCGGTTTCGGCCATGAACTTGACCCCGCAGAACAGGATCACATCCGCATCGGTCGCCGCCGCCTTTTTCGACAGTTCGAGGCTGTCGCCGATATAGTCGGCCAGATCCTGGATGTCAGGGCTCTGGTAATAGTGCGCCAGGATGATCGCGTTGCGTTCTTTCCGCAGCCGCTGGATCTCTGCGCGCAGGTCAAGTCCGGTGAGGGTGGCGGGCTGGGCGGTCATCTGGTTCACCTTGTTCAAGAACTGCCGCCCAGATGGCCCGTCCTGCCGCACTAATCAAGGCAGGTATGCCTCCATCGGCCGCGCCGCGCCAGGATGGCCCGCCATGACCGAGCGGGTCAGCGCCATTCCCCAGTCGCTATAGGCCAGCACCTGACCCAACGCGATCCAGCCGAGCACCATCGCGATCCCCGCCAGCCAGGCCGGGTGAACCGCACCGTAATGGCGGCGATCGCGCAGCATGCCGGCCGCGACAAAGCCCAGCCCGATCGTGTTGCTGATTTCCCAGCCCCACGGGATCAGCAGCGGCATCGGCAGCAGGCGGCCAAAGCCCGGCCCGGTGATCGAGGCCATGGCGCAGATCATCAGGCGGCGGTGCCAATCGCTGCGGCGGCGCCTGCGCACGGCCAGGCCAACCATCGCCGCAAAGGCCAGCAGTCCGGTGGGATTGCCGATCAGGAATTCGTTCGCGTCAAAAAAGAACGGCCCGCCATTGCGCCGCATCGCCGCCAAGGTCAGCAAAGTGCCAACCACGACCATGACCGGCACCCAGACCGCCGCCAGCCAGCCGAGGCGGCGGTGCTGCGCCAGATTGCCGCTGGCGGCCAGCCGGCTTTGCAGCAGGAACAGCGCCACCCAGCCGAAAAAGATCAGGCCATGGAGATGATAGACCAGCGGCACGGCAAAGCTGGATCGTCCCGCTGCCAGCTGGAATGAAAATCCCGCCACCAGCACGGCCGCCATCGCGCAGGCCAGCTGGAAAAAGAACCGCTCCTCAGCGCGCGGACGCACACTGCCACCGGCCATGGTTGCCATGCCATCTCCCCCAGTCATGGCGACCCGTTGTGGCCGGATCATCCACCGCGCGCGGCAGGGCGTCAAGCCTATTGGCCCGGCGCGGGCTCCCCGTCAAAGCGGACCGTCACCCTGATCCGGTCATACCCCGCCGCAGCCAGCGGAATCGCCAGATTCTGGCTGACCGCCTGCCGCGCAGCTTGCCGCGCCAGATCCATCAGCACCGGGTTCTGCGCCTGCTGCACCGCCTGCTGCTGGGCGAGCAGGCTGTTGTCACGGGTCAGCTTGGTCTGGGCATCGGCGGTGATCCACACCCCTTCGCGCAAATACTGCGCGCGGGCTTCATCAAGGTTGGGGGCGGAAACCTGCACCGGCGGCAACCGGACACTGAGCTGCTGTGTTACCGGATCCCAGGTCAGCCGGTCCTTGCCCATTGCCGACAGGTCCACGCCGTAATCCACCCGCGCCGGGATAACCGCGACCTGGCGGCTTTTCAGCATGCCAAACAGCCGCGCATCATCGGCCGCGACCACCGGGGAAAGCTGCGCGGAAAACACCGTCAGCCGGTTCTGCTTTTCCAGCGCGAGCAGGCTGGTGGCGAGCGGATCGCCATGGGGTGAGGCAAACAGGGCGCGCCACAGCAGCCACGCCGCCACGGCCAGATTGACACCGACCAGTCCGGGCAGCAGCCAGCCGGGCGTCCGGCGGCGCAGGTCGGGTGGAGTGGTCATGCCCCGGTCAGCCCCTGCACCCGATCAGGCCCAGCATCTTGCCCGGCCCGCCAAGCTGGGGTGAGGTGATGGTCAAGGCCGCGCCCATCGGACTGACCGTGCCTTCGCCAATCGCAAAGCCATCGCGCGGGTTGTACAGCGTTGCCTTGGCCCCTTCGACCTTGACCACGGTCATCCCCACCTTGCATTCCATTTTGGGCAGGCCCGGAACCAACGCCATTTCCAGCGAGATCGGGGTGTAAAGCGATCCCCAGCTGGCGATGCCTTCGGGCAGTACCGGCTGGCCATCCAGCCGCGCGCCGGGCAGTTTGGTGGCAAAGCGTTCGACCCGCGCCACCCAGTCTTTCGCGCGTGCGGCCTCGCCCACGGCGGGGGCCGGGGTAACGGCAGGACACTTTGCCGCCTCGCTGCTCTGCGCCGCGCAGTTCAGGATCATCGCGCGCCGCGCCTCGGGACGGACCGCGTTCAGCAATTGTGCCTCAGCGCCCGGGCTTGAGGCACCCCAGGCTTTGAGAAAACGGCTCGCCGCCGAAGCCTTGATCCCCGAGACCGGAGTCCAGGTGGCCCAGAGCTCGCCGCTGCGCAGGTTGCCCAGGGCCACCACCCGCCCGGACCAGACGGCCTGATAATAAGTCCCGGCCTCGCCAATCGCCGTCTTCGCGCCCGCAAACACCGGATCGCCGCATGGCTTGGTGGCTACAACCCCGCGCACCTGATCGAGCCGCTGGTTAATCAGCGGCCGATCCGCCGGATTGAGGGCCGGTTCCAGTTCTTCAAGCGTCAGGGCCAGAGCTTGCTGCCGTGCCGGGTCCAGATATTTGCATTTGCCATCGATCGCCAGATGGGTGGCAATATCAACATAGGCCTGCCCCGGGCTCTGGGCCTGCGCTGCGCCCGGCAAGGCCAGGCTGGCGGCCATGGCCAGAACGGCCCCGTGCCGCCGGGTAAAGCTTGTGCGGATCATCGGGTCATGCTCCATGTTTCACCTTCAACCACGGCGCGCCCCTGCCGCTCCAGATCAATCAGGTGCGCCAGCACCGAACGCCCGGCCGCGCCGTTCAGCCGGGGATCAAGCCCTTTGTACATGACCGGGACCATTTGCGCGATGGAATGCGGCCCGGTTTCCAGCAGCCGCACGATCTGCGCCTCGCGGCTGCGGCGGTGGCCCAGCATGCCGCGCACCAGCTGGCGCGGCTTTTCCACGGCCGGGCCGTGCGCCGGGTAATAGACCCGGTCCTCGCGCTCATAGAGCTTCTGCAGGCTGGCCATATAGGCGCTCATATCGCCATCGGGCGGGCTGACCACGCTGGTCGACCAGGCCATCACATGATCCCCGGTGAACAGCGCGCCGCTTTCCACCAGGCTGTAGCACAAATGGTTGCTGGTGTGCCCCGGGGTGGCGACGGCCTCGATGGTCCAACCCTGTCCGCTGATCCGCTCGCCATCGGCCAGCACGCGGTCGGGCGCATAGTCCGGATCGAACGCGGTATCGGCGCGCGGGCCGTCATCGATCAGGTTCAGCGGCGCGCAGCCGATGATCGGCGCGCCCGTCGCGGCTTTCAGCGCGCGGCTGGCCGGGCTGTGATCACGGTGGGTGTGGGTGCACAGGATCGCGGTCAATCGCGCATCGCCCAGCGCCGCGAGGATCGCCTCGACATGGCCCGCGCCATTGGTATCGGCATGGCCGGGCTCGCCCGTATCGGCCGGGCCCGGATCGATCGCCGCCACTTCATCCCCCGCACCGACCAGATAGGTCTGGGTGCCGGTAAAGGTATAGTGCGACGGATTGGGCGCAAGCACGCGCCGCACCAAGGGTTCGCAGAGTTCGGAAAGGCCGGTCGGCCAGGGTTTGGGCGGGGCGTCCATGCACTGGCATATGGCCCCTACTGCCCCCCTCGCCAAGTCCCGATCCGCTCGCTAATCATCACGCCAAAGCGGAGAGACAGAGCATGACTACCACGGGCGATCTGATTCTGGTGCTGGATGCGGGTACCACCTCTACCCGCGCGATGGCGCTGGGGCTGGATGGGGCGATGCTGGCCGTGGCGCAGCAGGAACTGACCCAATATTATCCGCAACCCGGCTGGGTTGAACATGACGCGGGCGAAATCTGGGAACGGACGCTGGCCTGCATGCGCGCGGTGGTGGAACAGCTGGGCGGCGCGGCGCGGATCGCCTGCATCGGCATTACCAACCAGCGCGAAACCGTGGTCGCCTGGGATCGGGCGAGCGGCGAGGCGCTGCACCATGCGCTGGTCTGGCAGGATCGCCGCACCGCCGATTTCTGTGCGGGGCTCAAGAACGCGGGGCAGGAACCGGTGGTTCAGGCGGCGACCGGGCTGCTGCTCGATCCGTACTTTTCCGGCACCAAGATGCGCTGGCTGGTCGATTCTGTGCCCGAAGTGGCCGCTGCCGCGCAGCGCGGGCAGCTGGCGCTGGGCACGGTGGAGGACTGGCTGGTCTATAACCTGACCGGCGGGGCGCATCTGACCGATGCCAGCAATGCCAGCCGCACCTTGCTGCTCGCGCTCGACGGGGCAAGCTGGGATCAGGGGCTGTGCGATCTGCTGGGCGTGCCGCGCACTGCCTTGGGCGAAGTGGTCGACAATGCCGGACAATTCGGGACGACCCGGCCCGATCTGCTGGGCCGCGCCGTGCCGATCACGGGCCTCGCCGGGGATCAGCAAAGCGCCACCGTGGGGCAGGGCTGCCTGTCTCCGGGCGAAACCAAGGCGACCTATGGCACCGGTGCTTTCGTGCTGGCCAATATGGGCCGCATGTTGCCGCGTTCGGGCAACCGGCTGCTCGGCACGGTGCTGTGCCAGCTGGGCGGGCAGCGCAGCTATGCGCTGGAAGGATCGGTGTTTGTTGCGGGCAGCCTGATCAAGTGGCTGCGTGACAGCCTGGGGCTGATCGCCAGTGCCGGGGAAAGCGAGGCGCTGGCGCGTTCGGTAAGTGACAGCGGCGGGGTGGTGATTGTCCCGGCACTTTCGGGTCTCGGCGCGCCGCACTGGCGCCCCGAAGCGCGCGGAGTGATCACCGGGCTGACGTTTGCCACCACCCGCGCTCATCTGGCCCGCGCCGCGCTGGAAGCCATGGCGATGCAGACCGCAGACCTCGCCCGCGCTTTTGCCGCGGACGGGGCGAAATGGACCAGCTTGAAGATTGATGGCGGGATGAGTGCCAACGACTGGATGGCGCAGGATCTGGCCGATGTGCTGCAGGTGCCGGTGGAACGCCCGCACTTTGTGGAAACCACGGCGCTGGGGGCGGCTATGCTGGCCGGCGTGGGGGCAGGGCTGTTCGGCTCGCTTGACCAAGCGGCAGGCGCAATGCGCGGCGGGGTGCAGCAATTCACCCCCGGCCCGGCCCCTGATCAGGCCCGCCGCGCCGCCTGGGAACGGGCGCTGGCAGCAAGCTGAGCCCGCCGCCAGCGCTGCGCCGGTCATTTTACCTTGCTGATCACTTCGCGGTAGGAATCGACACTGAAATCATAGGCCGTGTGGCCTTGGGTATGGCCGCTGTTGCCCTCGCATTGCTTGGGATGGCCGATCAATACGTTTGGTTCGCTCGATCCGTTCGGCTGGCTCCGCCACTCGAACTCCGGATCGCGCACCAGCCCAGGGCCGCCAATCACGGCGCGACCGGTGATCCGCAATGTGGCGGGCAGCAGCCGGTATCCCGTTTGCGCGCTGAGATAGACATCGGTGGGCGAATAGTTGGCCGTCGTGCTGCCATGCCCGCCTGCGCCGCAGACGGCCCTGCCGGTAACGGCGGCGTATTCACGCCTTGATACCAGCTGGACGAACGGGGGCATTTCGATCGGCGGGACGGTATAGTCGGCTCCGGTCATGGCGTCCGAGCCATTGATCGCCAACAGGAACGGCTTGTCCAGCGGGGCCTGCACAAAGATCGTCTTGGCCGAAGCCGCGGTCAGATCGAATTCGGGATTCATCACCTTGATATAGTCCGGTGCCGAAACGCTGATCCGGATCTTGCTGTTGCCCGGAGCATTGCGGCGGATCGTGATCGCTACCGATGGACTGCGCTGACCACTGGCAATCCACGCGACCAGCGGATAGCCATTTTTGGTTGCGATGCATTTGGCAAAAGCCTCTGCCCCGGTGGGGGACAGCACCCGCTGGACATAGGTCGAATCGAACTGCGTGGTCTGGTCGATGCTCAGGCTTTGGGTCAGTTCGCTGCGCTTTTTGGCGAAATCGTCGAACGAACCGCCGAAATAGCCCGGAACTGAAGCGCTGTAGTTCTTTTTGGCTTCTTCATAGTTCGATTGCGTCACCACGTTGAGCAGGGCCAGCTTGGCCAGATAGTTCTGCTGGAGCGAGACGGTATCGAATTGCAGCGCGGCCTCGCAGTTCTCGCTCTGCGCCATGGTGGGTGCGGCGTTGAGCAGGCCTGCGGCGGCGATGGCGATAGCCAGAAGGCCAGTTGATTGCTTTGTCATTGCTGGGTCCCCCGTTGTTGCCGCATCGGCCCCGATTGGTCCGGCAGCGGCCCCGCCATCATCAGGCCAGTCCGCGCGGAATGCTGTGATGCAGGTCACAGACGGCGCAGGAACCCTAGCCCAGCAACTCCGCTACCGGCACGTAACCATAGCCCAGTTCGCGCGCGACCGCTTCATAGGTCACTTTGCCGCCCGAGACGTTGAGCCCTGCCGCGAGGTGCGGGTTGGCGGCGAGGGCACCTTTCCAGCCAAGCTCGGCGATCCGCAGCGCGTGGGGCAGGGTCACGTTGTTGAGCGCATAGGTGCTGGTCCGCGCCACCGCGCCGGGCATGTTGGCAACGCAGTAATGGACGATGCCGTCCACAATATAGGTCGGATCGGCATGGGTGGTGGCGTGGCTGGTTTCAAAGCAGCCGCCCTGATCGATCGCCACGTCAACCAGCACCGCGCCCGGCTTCATGCATTTCAGCATGTCGCGGGTCACCAGCTTGGGCGCGGCGGCGCCCGGGATCAGCACCGCGCCGATCACCAGTTCGGCCTCAGCAATCATCTGTTCGATGTTGGCGCGGTTGGAAAAGCGGGTCTTGGCGCGGCTTTCGAAATGGGTGCCGAGCCGTTCGAGCACTTCGGGATCGCGGTCCAGGATGGTCACGTCCGCGCCCAGCCCGACCGCCATCTGCGCGGCGTTGAAACCGACCACGCCGCCGCCGATCACCAGCACGCGGCCGGGCAGCACCCCCGGCACCCCGCCCAGCAGCACTCCGCGCCCGCCGTGCGCCTTTTCCAGCGCGGTCGCCCCGGCCTGGATGCTCATCCGCCCGGCGACCTGGCTCATCGGTTTCAGCAGCGGCAGCTGGCCGCCCGGCCCGGTGACCGTTTCATAGGCGATCGCGGTGACGCCGCTCTTGATCAGATCCTCGGTCTGCTCCGGATCCGGGGCGAGGTGGAGGTAGGTGTAGAGCACCTGCCCTTCACGCAGCATCGCGCGTTCGGCGGCCTGCGGTTCCTTGACCTTGACCACCATTTCGCAGTGCCCGAACACCTCCGCCGCGCTGTCCTTGAGCACGGCCCCGGCGGCGGCATAGGCGGCGTCGTTCGCCCCGATCCCGTCACCCGCGCCGGTTTCCACCCACACTTCGTGGCCATGGCTGACCAGTTCACGCACGCTTTCCGGGGTCAGCCCGACGCGGTATTCGTGGTTCTTCACTTCCTTGACGGTGCCGACACGCATCGGGGTTCTCCTTTGCCGATCTCGTTACAATTGAAACGAATTTCGCGCAAGCTTCCATCCGGGCGAAGGACTTGCTAGCCTGCCCCGGGATGTACGAACGCAAACTCAAAGCCTGGCTTGATGCCGGACTGATCGATGCGGCCACCGCCGCGCGGATCCGCTTGTGGGAGGCTGAGCACAGCCGTCCGCTGGCGCTGTGGGCGGTGATCGGGATTGCCGCGCTGGCGATCGGGCTGGGGGTGGTGCTGGTTGTCGCGGCCAACTGGGATGACATTCCCGCCATGGTCCGCCTGTCGCTGCATCTGGCCCTGCTGGCCGGGGCGCTCGGCTGGCTGGCGGCGCGCGGCAATGCCCTCGCGGCGGAGCAGCCCTGGGGGCTGGAGGCGCTGCTGTTCGTTACCGCCATGCTGGGGATGACGTTCCTCGCCCATGTCGGGCAGGTCTATCAGACCGCGTCGCCGCTGTGGCAGCCGCTGACGCTGTGGCTGGCACTGTTCGCACCCTTGCTGCTGCTGCGCGGGCAAAGCTGGCTGGCGGCGCTGCTGCTGTTCACGGTTACGGTCTATGCGGCGTGGGACTATGCCGAACCGGCGGGGGCGTTCTGGGGGCGGAGTGACCGCCCCGGCGCCCTGGCGGTGACTATGGTGACCGCGCTGCCGCTGCTCTATGCCCCGCTGGCGGCATGGTGGCGGGGTCGTTCATCGCGGCCCGCGTTCTGGCTGCGGCTGGAACAAGTGGGCTTTGCCTATGCGGTCGGCGCGACCAGCCTGATCGCGATTGCGAGTGTCGAAAAGTCGTTCAATTCGGACAGCAACGAATTCCTGTCATTCGGCATGCTCGCCCTGCG
Organism: uncultured Novosphingobium sp.; assembly: GCA_964550775.1. GTDB lineage: Bacteria > Pseudomonadota > Alphaproteobacteria > Sphingomonadales > Sphingomonadaceae > Novosphingobium. The sequence continues at coordinate 33,951 of CAZKAX010000002.1, forward strand.
CGCGGTGATCGCGCTGGCGGCGGGGGGAGCGATTGCGGCGGCCCGGCCCGGAAAATCGGGGCAGGCGACCGGAGGAATCCTCGCGCTGTGCGCCGCGGTGCTGCTACTGGCCTACCCGCTGTCGGGCAATCAGGTGGTGGCGGCCCTGGTGTTCATGCTGCTGTGGGCCGGGATCGCGGCGGCAAGCCTGCATGCTGGCTGGCGCGGGGTGTTTCAGCTGGCGGTGGGAGTGATCGCCATGCGGCTGATCGTGCTCAGCTTCGAACTCGACGATGATCTGCTGACCAGCGGCGCCGGGCTGATCTTCAGCGGGCTGCTGATCCTGGGGATCGCCTGGGGCGCGATGCGCATCGCCCGGACCTTTGCCCCGCCCAGGGAGACAGAGGCATGAACCGCAAGCTGATCCATCTTGCCGCGCTGGCCCTGCCGCTGATCGGCCTCGGCGCGGTCTGGGTGCAGACCGAACTGCAAAGCCGCGAAGGCACCGAATGGGACGTGCCGGTGCGCGGCTATGACCCGCGCGATCTGCTGCGCGGGCACTATGTGGAATTCCAGTATGACTGGCCCGGCCCCGATCCCGAAGCGGGCCGCACCTGGTCCGCCCTGTGCCTGGTGGGATCGCCGCCCAATCTGGTCCGGGCGGTGCCGATCATGCCTGATGGAACCGCTGCGGGAAATCCCGCCTGCGCGCAGGTCGCGGGCAATCCCGATCCGCGTCTGGGCCGGTCGGCGGCCACGTTCGGCGGGCGGCTCTATGCGCCAAAGGATACCGCGCTGGACCTGCAGGACAAGCTGGCCAATCCGAAACTGCAAGGCATGATCCGCATTCGCCTGCGTCCCGATGGCCACATCACCCCGCTGCGGATGACCTTCCGGCCCCGCCCGCCCCGGCCCGCGGGCGCGGAGGATGAGGCTCCGCCGCCGGTGGTAGTCACTCCGCGCCGGTGATCCCCGATCCGCGCCTGCTCGCCGCGCTCAATGCGCTGGCGCGGCAGGCCATGGCCGATGCGCCGGGCCTCGCCGTGCTGGGGCTGTGCGGCGCGCAGGGTTCGGGCAAGTCCACGCTGATCTGCGCGCTGCGCCGCCTGCCACGGGGTGACGCGCAACGGTTCCTCGCCCAATCCTGAAAGCCCGACATTCGAGGACATCGCCAACCGTCCGGGGCTGACATCGCAGACCCTGCGCCAGTTTCTGCGCGATTCGCACAATTTCCCGGGATCGATGCAGTTTACGGTTGAGCGTGAGCGGGTCCGCGATCTGGCGGACTATATCGTCACGCTGCGGCGGCCGGCGCCGCTGCGCAGACGCTACTTGCGATCCGATCCTGCCTTGGCGCAGAACGGCTGCGGCTCCGGCTCGCTCAGCTGGCACTGGGCCTTCACATCATACTGGCAGAACCAGCCTGCACCGATCGACTGGCACTGCGGTGCAGCTGGCGGCAGGCTGACGCCTTGCAGCCGGGCATCAAGATTGGCGGCATGGTTGCGGCACTGCTGCTGCAGCTCTGCCGTGACCCATTCCAGCGCCGCGCCTTGCGCCGCAGCCTGATCGGCATGGCCCGGTCCGACTGGCAGGGGCCCCATCACGGCCACTGGCCGGTCGCGCTTGATCCAGGTGGTGCGCTGTTCCGGATGCAACAAGGCGGCGCTGGCCCGCGCGGCATAGCGTCCGCCCTGATAGTCCGCGGTGAAGGCCTTGATTGCCGCGCAGTCGCCATCCTTGATCGCGGCCCAGGCGCGTTCCTCGTTCCAGCGCGGCCAGGGGATGAATTGCCCCATGCCCAGCACTCCGGACAGCGTGGCCAGCGCGCCGCCCGTTGCCATCACTGCCACTACCGCCTGGCGCTGGATCATGCGCCGCCGCGCCAGCGGTTCGGGCGGATAGATCTTTGCCCGGCGGTTGCGGACCGCGCCGATGATGTCGCGGGTATAGAGGCTGTCAAACAACCCACGCCACCAGCGGCCAAAAGCCGATCCGGCGGGAACCAGATAATCATAGCTCAGCGGCTTGGCGGCAACCGCCGGGTCCAGCCGGACATGGATGAAATTGTCGGCCCTTGCCGCCAGATCGGCAATCCGGTCAAACCGGGTCAGTTCATCGCCGTCATCCGAACCCGCCTCGCTTGACCAGCACAGCACCACGCAGCGGGCCTTGGCGATGGCTTTTGCATCGACCGCCCCCTGGCCATCGATCGTGCTCAGGGCCACATCGATCCCGGCAGCAGACAGCGCATCGGTCAGCTCTGCCGCGCGCGAGCGGAAGGCCGGGCGGACGAAAACCAGAGTATCGATCATGGCCGCCCCCCCGCAGCCCGTGCATCGCGCAAGGCGATCATGCTCGCCCGGATTTGCGCGAATTGCGCCTGACCCTCTGGTGCGACCAGGCCGCTGCGCTCCATCCGGTCCAGTTCGGCCAGTGCCTCGGCCGGGCTGGTCCCAGCGATCCCCATTGTCGCCATCGCCGTCACGTGGTTGATCAGAACCAGCTGATCGGTCCAGATCGCGCCGGGTAACGCAGCGCGCTTGCGCGACAAGGCCAGTCCGCGCTGAAGATAGGGCGTGGACGCAGGAACGCCGCCCACTAACTGGTTGAAATCCGCCGCCGTCCACAAGGCATCGCTCAGGGTGCGGGAAAGCTGGATGTCGCCGGGATCGGCGCGGACCAGATCATCCAGCATGGCAATCGCTTCGTCCAGCGCCGGCATCACCCGGTCACGGCGCAGCAGGTGGGCATCGACCTGCGCCTGGTAATGCAGCATCTTTGCCAGGATCATGCGCGGTCCGGGCAGCGCGGGGTTGAGCGCTAGGGCATCCCGCGCGGTGCGTACGGCGGTGGTAACGGTCCGGTCGGCGTCGAGCCACAGGCCACGCTTTGCCGAAAGCTGCACGGATTTGTCGAGCGCATCGACATAGTTCTGGAGCCGTTCGAGCGAAGTTGGATCCTTCTCTACCCGCGTGCGATTGTTCGCCACGCATTCATCCACCATCGGCCCGGCCGCGTCAGGTGCCAGATCGAGCAGAAAGCCGGACGTTCCGCAAATGAGCCCTTCCAGAAAGCCCAGGAGGTAGGGATTTTCGCTGTTGGCCAGCGCCATCGCCCTGGCGCGCCCGATTGGTTCGACAAAAGAATTCGCCTGCCCGGTCCGGCCTGACAGTTTGCGCGCGCCTTCGATCGTTTGAATATCCAGAAATAGCTGCGCTGCCGCGCTCAGCACTTCGCCGCGGATCGCTTCCTGTTGCAGCATGACGTTGGCCGGATCTTGTCCAAGCCCGGCTCTGATTGCCGCCAGCCCCAGGTCTATCTGCGCCTTGGCCGTCTTGGCGTCCTGAACCTGAATCGCCGCGATCGCCAGTTCATACCGGGTTACCGCGAGGAGGTTTCCGGCCGCCGGTACCGGATTGGCGTTCCTGAACAGTTCGGCAAGCCGCACGACTTCCTTGTTCGCGGCGAAAGAATCCTGCAGATCGCCGCGCAGCTTGGCGAAGCGGGCCTTGGTCTGCATCACTTCGATGCGTTCGAAATCGTTTGCGGCGATCTGTTCCATCCGGGTGACCAGCGCGGAAATCTTGTTGCTTTGCCCTGCGTCCTGATACAGCCCGGCCAGCTGCATCAGATCGGCCATGGTCGGGGTTTGCAGGACCACCTGTTCCCACTTGGAGATGGCGCTGGCGGTGGTTTCCAGCCCGCGTTCGGCGGCCTGCGAATACATCACCGCTTCATTGCGCCG
>CAZKAX010000002.1:37687-89606 GCA_964550775.1 uncultured Novosphingobium sp.
CCAAGATCTAGCAGGGATTGGTTTCGATTTGCTCTTCATTGCGCCGCGCAATCGCGGTCTTGCGGGCCAGGATCGCCTTGGTCGCCGCCCAGTTTTCCTTGCCGCCCAGGTTGAACAGGCGCAGCGCTTCGGCACCGTCAGGCGTTTCCAGCATGCTGTTGCCGACTTCGAGCAGCACCTGCCGTTCGCGTTCGAAATCCTGATCCTGTTTGGCCAGCAGGGCGACGAACTCGTCCTTTTCACGCGCGGCTTCGTCCAGCAGGCGTTCCAGTTCGGCAATCGTCGCCTTCTGGCTGGCGGCGCTGGCCGTCTTTGACGAAAGGCGCGCGTTAAGTTCGATGATCTTTCGGTCGCGTTCATCGATCACGCCGCGCAGCCGGAACAGTTCGGCGCTGGCTTGCCGCCCGAACGATGCAGCAGCTTCGGATGAGGAATAGACCAAGGTTGCCACCTGGTTGCGGTCCTGCGCGCTGCGGGCGCGGATCTGGGCATCGGCTGCGCCAGCGCTCAACAGCACGGCCAGAATTGCCAGCCAGTTCAGAATTGTGCGGGCCATGGCCAGTCCGTTTGCAACAGCAGCAATCCGCGAGCTTCGGTATATGTGCCGCCAAGTCAATAGAATCATTGCGGCATTGCAGGGGCTGGAAAGCTAAAGCGGCTGGCCGTCCTTGTCGCGGTAGATTTCGCGGCGGCCGACGTGGTTGGCGGGGCCGACAAAGCCGTCCGCTTCCATCCGCTCGACCCATTTCGCTGCCGTGTTGTAACCTACGCCGAGCTGGCGCTGGAGCCATGAGGCGCTGGCCTTCTGGCTTTCGAACACGATCTGGCAGGCTTGACGGTACTTGCGCTCGTCCGGGTTGTCGCTGGCGGTGGCGTCAAGGTCGTCAAAGCCGAACATGCCGTCTTCGGGTTCCTCGGTGACCGAATCGACATATTCCGGGCTGCCCTGGCTGCGCCAGTAATCGGCCACGGCTTCCACTTCCTCGTCCGAAACGAACGGGCCGTGGACGCGGCGGATCGGGTCGGTGTTGGGCTTGTAGAGCATGTCGCCCTTGCCCAGCAGCTGTTCCGCGCCCTGCTCGCCCAGGATCGTGCGGCTGTCGATCCGGCTGGTCACGGCAAAGCTGATCCGGGTCGGCAGGTTGGCCTTGATCACGCCGGTGATGACATCGACCGAGGGACGCTGGGTCGCCATGATCAGGTGGATGCCCGCCGCGCGGCTCTTTTGGCTAAGCCGCTGGATCAGCACTTCGACTTCTTTGCCAACAGTGACCATCAGGTCCGCGAGTTCGTCAACGATCACCACGATCTGCGGCAGCGGCTGGTAATCGAGCTGCTGTTCCTCGCACAGTTCCTCGCCGGTTTCGGGATCGAAGCCCACCTGGATGCGGCGGCCCAGCGGCTTGCCCTTGGCCTGCGCGGCGCGGACCTTTTCGTTGAAACCGGCCAGATTGCGGACCGAAATCTCGCTCATCATGCGGTAGCGGCGTTCCATTTCCTCCACCGCCCATTTCAGAGCGCGGACCGCCTTGCTGGGTTCGGTCACCACCGGCGAAAGCAGGTGCGGAATGTCGTCATAGCTCTTGAGTTCGAGCACCTTGGGATCGACCAGGATCAGGCGGCATTGCTGCGGGGTCAGGCGGTAGAGCAGCGAGAGCAGGATGCAGTTGAGCCCGACCGATTTGCCCGAACCGGTGGTCCCCGCCACCAGCAAGTGCGGCATCGCGGCCAGATCGGCGACGATCGGTTCGCCGGCAATATCCTTGCCCAGAATGATCGGCAGCATGCCCTTGTGGCCCGCAAACTGTTCGCAGGCGACCAGTTCCTTGAAGCCCACCATCTGGCGGTCGGCATTGGGCAGTTCGATCCCCATCACGGTGCGGCCGGGGATGGAAGAGACGCGGGCGGAAATCGCGCTCATGTTGCGGGCGATGTCGTCCGCCAGCCCGACCACGCGGCTGGCCTTGATGCCGGGGGCGGGCTCCAGTTCGTACATGGTCACCACCGGGCCGGTGCGCACGGCGGTAATCTCACCCTTGACGTTGAAATCGTCGAGTACGGTTTCGAGCAGGCGGGCGTTGCGTTCCAGCGCCAGCTTGTCGATCTTCTGATGCGAACTGGGCGGGGCATCGCGCAGCAGGTCCAGCGCGGGGAGTTCATAGGCGTCGAACAGATCGCCCTGGCGGCTGGTCGCGGTCAGCTGCGCGGGCTTGGCCGGGCGGGTGGGATCGGTGATTTCGGGCGCGCGGCGCGGCGCGGGGTTGAGCGGTTCGGGCGCGGCGGCGCGTTCTTCGCGCACGCGCTTTTCGCGGGCCACGGGGATCACCCGGTCACTGTCATCATAGCGCGACGGGCTGCGCCGCAGCAGGTTGGGCAGAGTCAGCAGGCTGCCCCAATCGACCGCAAACACGCGCCCGGCCAGGATCGCTCCGCCCGCCAGACAGGCAATTGCCGCTGCCAGCGTAGCCCAGCCGCGCCCGGCCTCGGGCAGCATATCGGCGAACAGGTGGACCGTTTTCGCGCCCAGCAGGCCGAAAATCCCGCCCATCCCCGCAGGCAGCGAACCGCCGGGGCGAGTGAACGACAACGCCATCACCGTGCCGAGCAGCGCCATCGCGAACAGCAGCACCCCGATCGGGCGCCACCAGGCGTGGTCGGCGTGGGGCAGATCGGCATCGTCTTCTTCCACCAGCCGCCACAGCTTGCGCGCGAAGACATAGAGCAAGGGCAGCAGCAGCACGGCTACGGGTCCGAACAGGAACAGCGCGCGTTCCGCCGCCCAGGCCCCCGGCGCGCCCATCCAGTTGAGCACCGGCCCGCCCGATGCGGTCGACACACTGGGATCGGTCTGGTGATAGGTCGCCATGGCCAGCGCGAGGAACACCATGCCCGCCAGCAGCGCCAGCGCGCCCGCGATCTCGGCACTGCGCCGCAGACTGCGCCTGAGCGCAGTGCGCCAATCGACTTTCGCGCCGCGCGTTCCCGCCGAGATTGGACGTGTTGCCATGATGCTCCCCTGATCCGGATTGGCGTTATGCGCCCGTGGGTGACTCCGCGTCAAGAATCCTTGGGAATCAGGCGAGTCGGTTCGCCGCAGAAAGCCCATCAATCGCCGCCCAGCGGGCATGCTTGAGGCGCTTTGCGGTGTTCGGATTCATCCCGCCCAAGGCGATCACCGGCACGGTCGAGCGGGCCGCGATCAGGCGGAAGCGCAGCGGGCCAAGCACTCTGGCGCCGGGGTGCGAGCGGGTCGGGAAGACGGGGGAGAGCAACACGGCATCGGCCCGCCACGCCCCGCGCAGTTCGCGCAGGGAATGGACTGTAACCAGCCGCAGTAGCCGTGCCCCCGCACCGATCCGCGTGGCCGCGCCATAGGCTCCATCCGCGCCCCAGCGCCGCGCCTGTGCTGCGCTGCCTGCCAGCACCACCACATGCCCCCGCGCTCGCGCAATCCGGACCAGTGCGGCGAACCGGGCGCGGCGTTCGGCCTCGCTCAGGTGGTAATGCCGGAACACCAGCCCGCTGCCGCGCGGCAAGCGGCGCAGCGCATGGTCCAGCGCGGCGTCACCTCGCGCATCGCTGATCAGCCAGAGCGCGGGGAGGGGCTGGCGGGATTGCATCGCCCCGCTATAGCAGCGCGCGATGAATCAGCCACTCGAACATGTCCGCGCCCGCATCGCCCACGCCGCCGCCATCGCCGGGCGCAAGCCGGAGGAGATCACGCTGGTCGCGGTCAGCAAGACTCACGAGGCTGAGGCGATCGCCCCGCTGATCGAAGGCGGCCAGCGCGTGTTCGGCGAAAACCGGGTGCAGGAGGCGCAGGCCAAGTGGCCCGCGCTGCGCGATGCGCATGGGCCAATCGAACTGCATCTGGTCGGCCAGCTGCAATCGAACAAGGCTGATGAGGCGGTAGCGCTGTTCGATTGCATCCATTCGCTCGACCGCCCCTCACTGGTCACGGCGCTGGCGCGGGCGATGGACAAGGCGGGCCGCCGCGTGCCCTGCTTCGTTCAGGTCAACATCGGCGCGGAAGAACAGAAGGGCGGCTGCGCGATTGCCGATCTGCCCGCTCTGCTGGATCAGGCCCGCGCCGCCGATCTGCCGGTCACCGGACTGATGTGCGTGCCCCCGGCGGGGATCGAGCCCGCGCCGTTCTTTGCCCTGCTCGACAAGCTGGCGCGCGAACATGGGCTGCCGGGGCGCTCAATGGGCATGTCGGACGATTTCGAAACGGCGATCATGCTCGGTGCCACCCACGTACGGGTGGGCTCGGCGCTGTTCGGGGCGCGGGGTTAGCTGTCAGCCCGAATGACGGCTCAGTTCATCACCGCTGACCGTCACCACATGCAGCAGGTTGGTTGAACCCGGCGTGCCGAACGGCACCCCGGCCAGCGCGATCAGCTTGGACCCGGCCTGGGCAAAGCCGTGGCGCAGCGCCATGCGTTTGCCCTTGGCGATCATTTCTTCAAAGCTGCCGATGTCCTTGGTGTGGACCGCGTGGGTTCCCCACAGCAAGGCCAGACGGCGGGCGATCCTGGGGCTGGGGGTCAGCACCAGCATCGGTACGCCGGGCCGCTCACGCGCGACGCGCCGCGCGGTGCTGCCCGAACCGGTGAACACCGCAATGGCCGAAACGCTGACGGTTTCGGCAATCGAGGCCGAAGCCTGGGCCAGCGCATCGGCGGTGGTGGCATCGGGGCGGACCTGGGTGAAATGGATCCGCTCGGCATAGCCGGGGTCGCTTTCAACCTGCGCGGCGATGCGGTGCATGATCGTCACGGCTTCCACCGGCCAGGCCCCGCTGGCGGTTTCGGCGGACAGCATCACGGCATCGGCCCCGTCATAGACCGCATTGGCTACGTCCGACACTTCGGCGCGGGTCGGGGCAGGGCTTTCGATCATCGATTCGAGCATTTGCGTGGCGACCACTACCGGCTTGCCGCTGCGGCGGGTCACTTCGACGATCCGCTTTTGCAGCGGGGGCACTTCCTCGGGGTTGAGCTCAACCCCCAGATCGCCGCGCGCGACCATGATCCCGTCGGCCAGTTCGATGATTTCTTCCAACCGGCCAATCGCTGCGGGCTTTTCGATCTTGGCCATCAGCGCGGTGCCGCTCGATCCCATCAGCTTGCGCGCCTCGGCCACATCCTCGGGCCGCTGGACGAACGACAGGGCGATCCAGTCCGCCCCCTGTTCCAGCGCAAAGGTCAGATCGCGGCGGTCCTTTTCGGTGAGGGCCGGGACCGGCACCACCGCATCGGGCACGTTCACGCCCTTGCGGTCGGAAATCACCCCGCCCACTTCGGCGCTGCACAGGATCGCTTCCTGATCCGCCCGGATCACTTTCAGCCGCAGCTTGCCATCGTCGATCAGCAGCCGCTGGCCTTTTTCCAGCACCCCGAACAGTTCGGGGTGGGGGAGGCAGACGCGGTTTTCGTCCCCCAGGGCAGGATCGCGGTCGAGCGTGAAATGCCCGCCGTGGCGGATCACGGCCTTGCCGCCCGCAAATTGGCCGACGCGCAGCTTGGGCCCCTGCAAGTCGCACAGCACCGCAACCGGCCGGCCGACGTCCTTTTCCACCGCGCGGATCGCGGCGATCGTCTGGGCGTGGGTTTCGTGATCGCCGTGGCTCATGTTGACGCGGAACGCATCGGCCCCGGCGCGCAGCAGCTTTTCGATCATTTCCGGGCTGCGGCTGGCCGGGCCCAGAGTGGCGAGAATCTTGACCTTGCGGCCGCGCGGATCGAACTTAGCCAATGAAGCAACCTTTCACTTATTCCTTCCGCTATGGCAAAGCGGGTTGGAAAGACCAAGGACTACCCCATGAGCTGTTCCGAAAATACGAATGCAACCCCCGGCGACGCCCTCGATAGCCTGGACGACGCGGTTGCCGCAGCCGCTTTCCGTCGTCTGGTGCGCCATTTGCGGCACCGCCATGATGCGCAGAATATCGATCTGATGGGCCTCTCGGGCTTTTGCCGCAATTGCCTGGCCGATTGGATCCGCGATGCCGGGGCCCCCTATGACAAGGACGGCGCTCGCGAGGTGATCCACGGCATGCCCGCCGCCGAATGGAAAGCGCGGTTCCATGTCGAGGCGACGCCCGAGCAATTGGAACGCATGGCCGCAAGCATGAAGCTGAACGCGCCGGGGGCTTAATCCCCCGCCAGCGCCGGCTGCAGCCAGGCCGGGGCCTGCTGCGGGGCGATATTCTCTACCCGCCGGTGGTCCACTGCCAGGCCCAGCTCAGGATAGGCGGCGCGCTGGCGGGCCGGGTCGCTTTCGGCCAGTGGCACCACCACCAGCCGCCGGTTGACCTTTTGCCGCCAGTTCATCCGCGCGGTGTTTTCCTGGCCGACATAGCAGCCCTTGGTAAAGCTGACCCCGTTCAGTTCGGCGGCATTGCATTCCAGCCAGAGCAGATCGGCCAGTTCCGCCGGGCCTTCGCAGACCCCCAGCGCCAGCCGGTGGGCCAGCCATGGCTTATCCGCGCTATCGCCGCTGGCCGCGCCCAGCCAGCGCTGGCCCAGCGCGGGCAGGCGCGGATCGGGGGAAGCGCCTGTGCCCGGCTGCCAATGCACCCCCAGCGCCGGATCGATCGCGATCCCCAGCTTGCGGCGCAGGCGATAGAGCGAGAGCCGCTTGGACAGTGCCTCGGCCTGATCGGCTTCGCAATCGATCAGCAGGTCCGCGCCGTCGGGCCAGACCACGAAATCGAACAGCACTTTGCCCTGAGGGCTCAGCAGCGCGGCCCAGACCGGCAAGGCGCCGGTCACGTCATGGGTCACCAGCCCTTGCACAAAGCTGCGGACATCCTCGTCCGGTTCCAGCGGGGTCAGGCGCAGCACGGCGCGGCGGGTCAGCAGGGTGGCGGTCATCGCCGCACAAGGTGGTGCCTGCCGCCCGCGTGCGCAATGTCTGATTATGGGTTCTGATTACAGGTCCATCGCCAGCCAGGCCTGAACGTTGCGCTTGGTGTTATAGACATAGACCCCGCTGGAAATCGGGATCACTTCATAGGCGCTGAAAATGTTGAACAGGGTGACCCGTGCGGTCACCGCCTTGCCGCCCAGCTTGAATTTGTACCGCGCGCCCATGCCGATCCGGGTCGAACCCGGCGCGAACAGGCTGTTGTCGACATTGGCAAAGACCCCGTCGTCATGATTGACATAGGCGTCCAGCGTCACCGCCTTGGCGAACGGCAGGGTCCAGTTGACGTTGAAGCGTGAACGGAACTTCATCTGGTTGACCGGGCGCTTGCCGATCGGCTGGGCAATGCTGGGCGATGCCTTGACTGTCGGGTCCAGATAGACCCCGCCGGCCACCACGCGCAGCTCCTTGGTAATGTCGCTGGTGATCGAGAATTCCACCCCCTGATGGGTTTCATCCCCCAGCAGGCCGAACCGGTTGCCCACGTCCAGATCGATGAACGGCTTCTGGATCCAGAAATAGCCCGCGATCAGGGTGGTGCCCTTGACCGGCGTCCAGCGCAGCCCGGCGTCATACTGCTTGGTGCGGATCGCGGGCAGCACCTGATAGGCATTGGCGGCATAGCTGGGCGCGCTGCCCGCATCTTCCAGCCCGCGCACGAAGCTGCCGTACAGGGTCAGCCCTTTGGCCAGGTTCAGCGCCGCGCTGGCGCTGGGCAGGGTGATATTGGTGGTGCCGCTGGTCTGTGGCACGCCGGGGTTTGCCACACGTTTGACGTAATGGGTGCGCTGCAGCCCCAGAGTCAGTTCGCCCAGTCCCTTCCAGGCCAGCGAATAGCCGATCCCGCCGCTCAGCTGGCGGGTCTCGTCGCCGGTCTGCGGGCCAAAGTTGAACTGCGGGCGGGGCGGTTGCAGCACCGCATCCAGCGGCCCGCTGGCAACGGTCTTCGAATCGCCGCCGCCATAGGTCGCATCGATCGAGCGGCCCCGGATCGCAGCGGTGATCAGGTGCTGGCGCGGCCCGTCAACAAAGCGGCGGGACAGCCGGAACTCCCCGCTCCACGACGCTGCCTTGTTGCCGGGGTTGGCAAAGACCACCCGGTCGGTGCTGGTGTCGGGTTTGATCAGGACGATGTTGGTATGGCCCGGATCGCCGTTGAAGGCCGAATGGAACAGCCCGCCGCGCAGCGTCCAATCACCCAAATTGGCGTGGCCAACGGTACCAAAGCTGTCGCTGCGGCTGTCATTGGTGGCCCAGTCCGGCCCCAGATACTTGCCCCAGGGCAGGCGCGGGGGCAGGGCATTGCTGGTCGGGATGAACAGCGACTGGGCGGTTTCATCGTTGAACTGCTGGTGGTTGTAGAACGCCAGCACCTCGACCCCCTTCGACGGGCGCCAGCGCGGCACGATCCCCAGGTTGTAGCCCCTGGATCCGGCGCCATTGGCATATTGGTTGTTATAGATCCCGAACCCGGCGGACAGCGCCAGTTCCTTGCCCGCCAACGGGATCTGCGCATCCATTTCCAGCCCGACCGAACCGAAACTGTCCATCGATACGAACGGACTGACCGCGAACTTGTCGCCTGCCTTTTTCATCTGCAGGTCGACGATCCCGGTGGGGGCGGGAAAGGCATAGCCCTGTGCGGCGGGGCCGACGCGGATGGTCGATCCGTCCAGCACGCGGCTGCCCATGCCACCCTGGATGTCGAAATACATTCCTTCCAGCCGGTAATTGCCCGCGCTGCCGGGCGAAAAGCCGCGCACATTGCCTTCGTCATAGACCCCGATATTCTCGTGGCTGGTCGAAGTGCCAAAGGCGTCTTCGGCGCTGGCAACCGCGTTGTCATCGGTGTTTTGCGCCTGGGCCGCGGCGGGCAGCAGCGCTGCACCGGCCAGCAGGCTTGCCAGAACGGCACGGGGGTGGATCGACATTCGGGTTCTCCCTCAGATACTTGTATGCGACCCGCCCGGCGAGTGTTCTGGTGTATTGCGGGGGTAATACATCGCCGGGACCATGGCGCGGCCCTATCGACGAACGGACATGCTGGTCCGATCAACTACACGTGTAGTCGGTTTATGGCGATCCTCGGGCTGGGCAGCGCGGCGTGGCTGTGGCAAAGGCGCGGCGCAGCTTAGCGCAGAGGCATTCGTGACCCAGACCCTGACCATCCGCCGCCCCGATGACTGGCACGTCCACTTGCGCGACGGGGATCTGCTGACCGGCGTGGCGCCCTATACCGCGCGCCAGTTCGCGCGGGCGATCGTGATGCCCAACCTGGCCCCCCCAATGACCGACGCGGCCGGGGTGGCGGCCTATCGCGACCGGATCATGGCGGCGCTGGGGCCCGATACGGACTTTACTCCGCTGATGACCCTGTACCTGACCGACGCGACCGATCCGGACGAGGTCGCGCGCGGCTTTGCTGCAGGCGTGTTCGTGGCGGCCAAGCTTTACCCCGCCCACGCCACCACCGGATCGGCCCATGGGGTGACCGATGTGGCCAATATCCGCGCGGTGCTGGAACGCATGGCGCTGATCGGCATGCCGCTGCTGGTTCACGGCGAAGTGACCCATGCCGAAGTGGACATCTTTGACCGCGAGGCGGTGTTCATCGATGCCGTGCTGGCCCCGTTGCTGCGCGATCTGCCCGAACTGAAAGTGGTGTTCGAACATGTCACCACGCGCGAAGCGGTCGATTTCGTGCTGGCCAGCAGTGCCAATGTTGCAGCCACGATCACCCCGCAGCACCTCCACATCAACCGCAATGCCATGCTGGTCGGCGGGATGCGGCCGCATGCCTATTGCTTGCCAGTGGCCAAGCGCGAACATCACCGCCTGGCGCTGCGCAGCGCCGCAACCGGGGGCAGCACCAAATTCTTCCTGGGCACCGATACCGCGCCGCACGCGAAGCATCTGAAGGAAGCGGCCTGCGGCTGCGCCGGGCTGTTCAATGCCCCCTTCGCGCTGGAAAGCTATCTGGCGGTGTTCGAGGAAGAAGGCGCGCTGGACCGGTTCGAAGGCTTTGCCAGCGTCAACGGCCCGCGCTTTTACGGCCTGCCGCTGAACGAAGGCACTGTCACGCTGGAACGCAGCGGAGTGCAGGTGCCGGAACTGATCGATGCGAACGGCACGGGAATCGTGCCGTTCCACGCTGGCGAACGGCTCAACTGGCGCTACCTCGGCTGACCGCGCGCCGCAGCGCCAGCAGGTCCCACACGAACAGCGCGATCGCCGCCCAGATCAGCACGAAGCAGGCAAGTTGCACTGGCTTCAGCGGCTCGCCAAACACGAACAGCCCCAGCATGAAACCGATGGTGGGGGACAGGAACTGGACCATCCCCAGCACCGAAAAGTCCATCCGCCGCGCCGCCACGGCAAACATCAGCAGCGGCACCGCGGTCAGCGCTCCGGCGCTGGCGACCAGCAGGCTCTGGCTCAGGTCACGCGCCAGGGCCGAACCCAGCGGTTGCTGGCCATACCACCACGCGGCCCCGGCGGCAGGCAGCAGCAGCAGTGCCGCTTCCACCGTCAGGCCCGGCAGCGGGCCAACCGGGGTAACCTTGCGGACCAGACCATAGAGCGAGAAACTGACCGCGAGCGACAGGCTGATCCACAAGGTATCGCGCGCGCCCCAGGCCAGCAGTGAAACGCCCAGCGTGGCCAGCGCCACGGCGGCCCATTGCCGCTGGCTGAGCCGTTCATTCAGGAACAGGGTCCCGATCAACACATTGACCAGCGGGTTGATATAGTACCCCAGGCTGGTCGCCAGCACATGCCCCTCCTGTACGGCGGCAATATAGATCAGCCAGTTGACGCCGATCAGCACGGCGGTGGCGAACAGCCGCAGCATCAGGTTCCGGTTCGTCAGCACGCGGCGCAGCTCGGCCCCTTGCCGCAGCACGGCGATGAACAGCAGGCACAGCGGGACCGTGAATATGATCCGCCAGGCCACGAATTCGAATGGCGGCACGGCATGGAGCAGCCGCAGATACAGCGGCAGCAGGCCCCAGATGATATAGGCGCCCAGGGCAAAAGGCAGTCCGCCGGGGCGATCACTGGTGGGTCCGCGCATCGCGCCGCGCTAGCCGCTGGCGGGCGGCGGGGCAAGCGCGCTTCCCTCGCGCGGTTGCTCTCGCTAGACAGGTATGGTCCAGCCGCCGTGGAGACTTGCCCGATGCCCAGCCGCCCCCTGATCCCGATTGTGCTGCTGCTGTCGCTGGCGGCCTGCGGCAAGGGCAAGGCCGATGCCGATGCCCTGGCGGGCCGCGATCCGGCGGTGGCGGGGGCTCTGGCCGATCCGGTCATGGCCGATCCGGACCTGACCTCGCAGAACCGCGGCAATGCGGCGCTTTCGGGCGGCGGCCCGGCCAGCGGCGAGATCCCCCCGGACAAGCGCGGTCAGGAAGAGATTGACCGGGCCAAGGCCGAAGCCATCACTCTGCTGGGCCGCACGGCTCCCCCCGCGCCGATGGCCGAGGCGAGCGATGCGGTCAGCCTGGCTGTCCAGGCCCCCACCGCCGCGGCGCTCGCCCGGGCCATGCCGTTTGCTGCGCCCTGTGCGGGCAAGCTGGCCTATTCGGCGGTCTGGGCGGCAAAGCTTCCCTCGAAGCTCCCGGTCTATCCGCGTGCCCATGTCCGCGAAGCCGCCGGGGTGGATGATGCGGCGTGCCACTTGCGCGTAGTGCGGTTCATCACACCGGTTGCGGTGGCGGACGTGGTCGATTTCTACCACGCCTCGGCAACAGCCGCGCAATTGCCGGCCGCGCGGCGCAAGGCGGGCGATGATGAAGTGGTCGGCGGGGTCAAGGGCGCAGCCGGCTGGATGCTGTTCGTGCGCAAGCGCGCGGACGGGCTCAGCGAAGCACAGCTGGTTACCGCAGGCCTCTGAACTTACTCTTCGCGCAGCCCCACGCCGATCATCGCGCGCGGCTGCTCCATTTCGTTGGAAGCGACCGGATAGGCGCAATAGTCCGCAGCGTAATAGGCGCTGGGGCGATGGTTGCCCGACAGGCCGACCCCCCCGAACGGGGCAGAGCTGGATGCGCCGTTGGTCGGGCGGTTCCAGTTAATCACCCCGGCGCGGACATTGGCCCAGAACCGGTTGTACTCGGTCGGTCCGCCGCCGATCAGCGAGGCAGACAGGCCAAACCGGGTGGAATTCGCCTCGGCAATCGCTTCGTCGAAATCGTTGACCCGGATCACTTGCAGCAAAGGGCCGAACAGTTCGACGTCGGGGCGTTCCTTGACCCCGGTGACGTCGATGATCGCAGGCGACAGGAACGGCAGGTCATCGCGCGGGCGGACCAGATGCTTGATCGCCTTGCCGCCGTGGCTCAGCAAGTAGAGGAAGCTTTCGGTCAGTCCGTCGGCAGCCTGGTTGTCGATCACCGGGCCCATGAAGGGCGTGGGATCATCAAACGGCGCGCCAACGATGATCCGTTCGGACAACCGCTTCACTTCGGCAATCAGTGCGTCGTACATCGACGCCTTGACGATCAGCCGCCGCGCCGCGGTGCAGCGCTGTCCGGCGGTGGTAAAGGCCGATTGCACAACCAGCGTGGCCGCATCGGTGATCTTGGGCGTGTCCCAGGCGACGATCGGATTGTTGCCGCCCATTTCCAGCGCAACGATCTTGTCTGGCCGTGCCGCCAGCTTGCGGTTGATCGCGATCCCGGCGTGAGCGCTGCCGGTGAACAGCACGCCGTCAATCCCATCATGCGCGACAAGCGCCTGGCCTTCTTCCGGCCCGCCGACCAGCAGCTGCACCACCGCCGCGCTGATTCCGGCGCGGTGAAAGCAGCTGATCAGCATTTCGGCAGTGGCCGGGGTCTTTTCGCTCGGCTTGAAGACAATCGCGTTGCCCGCGATCAGGGCCGGCACGATATGGCCGTTGGGCAGGTGCGCGGGGAAGTTATAGGGCCCCAGCACCGCCATCACCCCGTGCGGCTTGTGCCGCACAGCCGAAGTACCCTGCAGCGCGTTGTCCAGCTTGCGCTGGGCAGTCCGGTCAGCATAGGCGCGGATCGAAATTTCGACCTTGTTGATGACGCTTTCCACCTCGGTCCGCGCTTCCCACAGCGGCTTTCCGGTCTCGCGCGAGATCATCGTCGCGAGCTTTTCGGTGTCCTTGCGCACTTCGTTGGCGAACCGGCGCAGCAGTTCCATCCGGGTGGCGAGCGGCTGGGCGGCCCAGGCCGGCCAGGCCCGGCGTGCGCGCGCCACAACTTCATCCACATTGCCGCG
This sequence comes from uncultured Novosphingobium sp., assembly GCA_964550775.1. Classification (GTDB taxonomy): domain Bacteria; phylum Pseudomonadota; class Alphaproteobacteria; order Sphingomonadales; family Sphingomonadaceae; genus Novosphingobium. Next base: position 50,861 of record CAZKAX010000002.1, read on the forward strand.
CTTGCCGCGCCACAGTTCGGCGCCGGTGGCCGGCTCCCACGAAATGATCTCAGCGGTACTCAAAGCCCTGTCCCGTCCTTCCGGTAGCGACCCCGGGGTTATTACCGGCCCTTAGCTGCTGCGCGCATATAAGCAAAGCCTTGCGTTATTTGATAATCACCAAGCCTAATTTTTTGCTTAAGGCGGGGGTCCGAGTGCGGTGCCAAGGCGGCGGATTGCCGCAACCGCCGTGGTGAATGCCGACCAATCGTCCGCTTCGGCGATCGGCGCCCAGATCCGCTCGACCTCGCCGATCACCAGGCTGGGCGGGTCGGGTTCGGCCCACAGCGGATGGTCGGCTCCGCTCGGCTGGTAGGGGGCGAGCGCTGCGGCCCAATCGCCGTCCGCCGCTTCACAGCGGCCAAAGCGGTGGCGGTGAAAGAACCGGTCCGGCGCGATCCCGGTCTCGCGCATCTGGCGTTCGGCTGCGGCGATCAGCGCGGCATCGGCATCGAATCCGCGCGGCTCGACCCCCAGCCGCCAGACGAATTGCCGCGCCAGCGCCTGCTGGTACAGCATGCCAAACCGGTTGAGCGCAAAGATCAGCGGCTCGGCCCCGGTCAGCAGCCGCAGCGACACGGCCAGCTGCGCACAGTTCCAGTGCAGCGCTTCGGCTTGCCGGCCAAAGGCATAGAGCCCCTGATGATCGAAATAGGCGGCGGTGAACTGCGGGTCCCACTGCGGCAGCCAGCGCCACGGGCCATAGTCAAAGCTTTCTCCAGACACGTTCATGTTGTCGGTGTTGAGCACCCCGTGGACGAACCCGGCGGCCATCCATTCCGCCGCCAGCCGGGCGAGCCGTTCCACTACCTGATGCATCAGCCGCACCGCAGGCTCATCGCGGCCCGGGGCATCGTCCGGCGGTTCCCCACCCGGGAACTGCGCCAGGCAGTAATCGATCAGCGCGGCCATATGTTCGCGCTCTTCCAGATAGAGCAGGCGCTGGAACGTGCCGATCCGGATGTGCCCGTGGCTAAGCCGCACCAGCACCGCGCTGCGGGTCGGGCTGGGTTCATCCTGCCGCCAAAGGTCTTCGCCGGTCTCGATCACCGAGAAGGTCTTGCTGGTGTTGACCCCCAGCGCCTCCAGCATCTCGGTCGCCAGCACTTCGCGCACTGCGCCTTTCAGCGTCAGGCGGCCATCGGCGGTGCGGCTCCACGGGGTCAGGCCCGATCCCTTCGTGCCCAGATCCAGCAGCCGCCCCGCGCCATCGCGCAACTGGGCAAAGGTAAAGCCGCGCCCGTCGCCCAGATCCGGATTGTAGTTGCGGAACTGGTGGCCGTGATAGCGCAGCGCCAGCGGCTGGGGCAGATTGCCGGGCAGGGCATCGAACCGGGCGAAGTGTCTGATCCACCCGGCTTCGTCCAGATCGCCCAGCCCCACGCTCTGGTCCCAGCGATCATTGCGAAAGCGCACGATGGCTTGCGGGAAGTCGGCAGGGCGCACCGGATCGGCCAGCCAGGGGGCCAGCTGCGCGATCGGCGTGTCGGCCTGATAGGGTGAAGCTTGCGGTTCGGCGCGCATCGGGCAATAGTGGGGGCGAACAGTCCGCGGCACAAGCCGCAGCACCAAGGAATTCCGGGTCACCAGGATGAGCGAATTTGCCGACCGTTTCTGGACGAGCCGGGACGGGCTCAAATTGCACTACCGCGACTATGCGGGGCGCGATGATCGCCCGCCGGTGCTGTGCCTGCACGGGCTGACCCGCAACGCCCGCGATGCCCAGGGACTTGCCGCGCGGCTGGCGGGCGAATGGCGGGTGCTGTGCCCCGAAATGCGCGGGCGCGGGGACAGCGCCTATGCCAAGGATTCGGCCACTTACAACCCGCTGCAATATGTCGAGGATCTGGGCGAACTGTTCGAACAGGCTGGGCTGGAACGGGCGGTGTTCGTCGGCACTTCGCTGGGCGGGCTGATGGCGATGATCATGGCCCTGACCCATCCCGCGCGTCTGGCCGGGGTGGTGCTCAACGATGTCGGCCCCGAAATCGACCCCGCCGGGCTGGAACGGATTCGCAGCTATGTTGGCCAGGGGCGCAATTTCCCCACCTGGATGCACGCCGCCCGCGCGCTGGAAGAATCGCAGAAGATCGCCTTCCCCGATTATGAGATTTCCGATTGGCTGGTCATGGCCAAGAAGGTCATGGTGGTGGGCGGCAACGGGCGGATCCATTTCGATTACGACATGAAGATCGCCGAACCCTTTGCCCGTCCGGGAGGAGAAGCCGGGGTCGATATGTGGCCCGCGCTTGACGCGCTGAAGCATTGCCCGGCGCTGCTGCTGCGCGGCGAACTGTCCGATGTGCTCTCTGCCGCCACCCACACGCGGATGGCCCAGGCCTTGCCCGAAAGCGAAGCCGTGGTGATCCCGCGCGTCGGCCACGCGCCCACCCTGGATGAGCCTGATGCGCAGGCCGCGATCCTGCGGCTGCTGGCGCGGATCGCCTGATCTTGCTGCGGCTGCTGCACCTTCATTCCAGCTTCGCGGCGGGCGGCAAGGAACTGCGCGCGGCCAAGCTGATGAATGCGTTCGGCAAAGGGGTCGAACACGTCGTGGTTTCGGCCGTGCCGGGAGAAATGGCGGCGGCGGCGGCGGTGGGCAAGCATGTGCGGGTCAGCTATCCCGATGACTTTCCGTCGCTGTCCGGCCGCCCGTTTCCGCGCCGCCTGCTGGCGCTGGCGCGGGCGATGCAGGGGTTCGATCTGGTCCTGACCTATAATTGGGGCGCGATGGATGCGGTCATGGCGCATACGGTGTTCGCCCGGCACCTGGGCCTGCCGCCGCTGGTCCACCACGAAGACGGCTTCAATCAGGATGAGGCAGAGCGGCTGAAACCAGCGCGCAACTGGTACCGCCGGATCGCGCTGACCCATGCACAGGGGCTGGTCGTGCCCAGCCAGCGGCTGGAACACATCGCCCGCACCGCCTGGGCCCAGCCCGCGCGCAAGGTGATCCGTATCACCAACGGCATCCCGCTGGCCGATTTTGGCCGCAAGGCCCGGGCCGATGCCCTGCCGCGCGTGATCAAGCATCCGGATGAACTGTGGCTGGGCACCCTGGCCGGGCTGCGCGCGGTCAAGAACCTGCCCCGGCTGGTCCGCGCCTTTGCGCAGATGCCCGAGGAATGGAATCTGGTGATTCTGGGCGAAGGCCCGGAACGCGCGGCGATTCAGGCCGAAGCGGTGCGGCTGAACCTTGGCCACCGCGTCCACTTGCCCGGCTTTGCCAGCGATCCCGCCAAGGTGCTGGGGCTGTTCGATCTGTTCGCGCTGTCATCCGACAGTGAACAGTTTCCGATCTCGGTGGTCGAAGCCATGGCCGCGGGGCTGGCCGTGGTCAGCCCGCGGGTGGGCGATGTTGAAGCCATGCTGGCCCCGGAAAACCGCCGTTTCATCACACCGGTGGGGGACGATGCGGCGCTGGGGGCCGCGCTCGCCGCGCTGGCGGTGGACCCGGATGCCCGCCGCAGCATCGGCCAGGCCAACCGCGCGAGGGCCGAAGCCGACTATGATGAAGCGCGGATGATCGCCGCCTATGCCCGCATCTATGGCGATGCGATGGGGCGGCGCAGCTTCCCCTGATCGCGTTCACGCGCCCTTCAGCGGGGGACAGGCAGTCAATCGCTGATTGAAAAGGCGGGCTCTTGCGCTAAACAGCCCGCACATCCGGTTACCTTCGTGAAAGCAGACACCCTTGGCCAAGAGTCCCGCCAATCCGACCAATCCCGCCAACGATCGTGATCAGGCCCAGCAGGACGGGTTCCTGCGCGAAGTCGATGAAGCCCTGCGCGAACAGGAAGTGTTCGACCTTTTCAAGCGCTATGGCAAGCTGGTCGGGCTGGGAATCGCCGTGATCCTGGCCGGGCTGGCGGGCTATCTGTGGTGGGATCATTCGTCCAAACAGGCCGCTTCCGAAGTCAGCGAAAAGACCGTTCTGGCGCTCGACAAGATCGATCCGCGCGGCGGCGGGCTGGATCAGGCGCTGAAAGATATTGACCCCCTGACCAAGGAGGGCACTCCCGCGGCCAAGGCCAATGCCCTGCTGCTGCGTGCGGGAATCGTTTTCCAGCAAGGCAAGTTAGAAGATGCCGCGCGCGATTTTGCGGCCGTTGCCGCCGATGCCAAAGCGCCCCAGCCGCTGCGTGACATGGCGCTGATCCGCGAAACCGCGATCCGGTTCGATCAGCTGCCCGCTCAGCAGGTGGTGGACCGGCTCAAGCCGCTGGCCGTGCCGGGCAATCCCTGGTTCGGCAGCGCGGGTGAAATGTCGGGCATGGCCCAGCTCAAGCTGGGCAAGCCGGATCTGGCGGGCGCGATGTTCGTGGCGGTTGCCAATGACAAGGACGTGCCCCGCTCGCTGCGCATGCGGATGCGCCAGATTGCCGGGCAGCTGGGTTTCGAAGCGGGTGAAGATCCCGCGATTGTCGCGGCCGGTGCGGCGGACGCCAAGTAAGCAGGATGAATGCGATGCAGACCAGTTCGATTTCCCGCCGCGTGATCGCCGCCCCGCTGCTCGCGGTGCTGGCGCTCAGTCTAGCCGGTTGCGGCGTGTTCGGCGGCAAGGGCAAGCCCACCACGCCGACCGTGGGCAACCGCATCCCGATCCTGTCGCGGGTCGATACCGGGGCCAAGGTTGATGACGGACTGGCCGCGCTGTCGGTGATCGTCCCGCCGGCCACGGCCAATGCCGATTGGGCCCAGGCCGGGGGCACTGCCAACAAGAGCTATGGCAACCTGGCACTGGGCGTTGCCCCTGGCCGGGCGTGGAGCGCCAAGATCGCCGGGTCCGACAAGAAGCAGCGGCTCGCCGCGTCGCCGGTCGTGGGCGGCGGGCAGCTTTACGTGATGGATACCCAGGGCGTGGTCCACGCGTTTGACGCGCAGACCGGCGCGACGCGCTGGACCGCCGGGTTCCAGATCAAGGGCGATGGCGCAAACTCGGTCTATGGCGGCGGCGCGGCCTATGACAATGGCAAGGTCTATGTCACCACCGGCATGGGCGAAGTGGCCGCACTTGATGCCAAGAACGGCGCGGTGCTGTGGAAAGTGAAACCCGCCGGGCCGCTGCGCGGTTCGCCGACCATCGCGTTCAATTCGGTCTTCGTGATGACCATGGACAACCAGCTGTGGTCGCTCAACGCCGCCGATGGCGCGCCGTTGTGGAACGAATCCGCTTCGACCGGGCAGACCGGGGTGTTCGGCGTGGCTGCTCCCGCTGCCGGGCAGGGCACGGTGATTTCCGGCTTCTCGACCGGGGAACTGATCGCCTACCGCTATGAAAACGGCCGCCAGCTGTGGTCGGACGCACTGTCGCGCACCTCGCTGTCGACTTCGGTCGGAGTGCTGACCGATATTGACGCCGATCCGATCATCGATCGCGGCCGGGTCTATGCCCTGGGCCAGGGCGGGCGCATGGCCGCCTATGAACTGGTCACCGGGCAGCGGATCTGGGAACTCAACCTCGCGGGGATTTCGACCCCGGCGGTGTCGGGCGACTGGATCTTTACCCTGACCGACGATGCCAAGCTGCTGGCCATCGCCCGCGCCACCGGCAAGGTGCGCTGGCTGACCCAGCTCGATCGCTTTGAAAACCCGAAGAAAAAGAAGAACCCGATCTTCTGGTCCGGCCCGGTGCTGGCCGGGGACCGCCTTTGGTTCGTCAATTCGCGCGGGGAAGTCTATTCCGCCTCGGTTGCAGACGGGACCCCGGTGCCGTTTGCCGAACTGAAGGAATCGGTCTCGCTCGCGCCAGTGGTGGCGGGCGGTACGCTGTACTTCCTCGACGATGGCGGGCGGATCACGGCGTTTCGGTAAGATTGGTGCTGCCTTGCGGCGGAGCCACGCAAAGTCAGGCAAGCAACCGGCATTACCCGCGCTTTAACCATTCGCTGCTATCCGGGCAGGCATGACCGTGCCCCAGTCCAGCGTGCCGCCGCGCCCGTCCAGCGATGTTTCGTCCGCCGTCGGGCTGGTCGGGGCGCTGGGGCTGTGCCTGTGGATCCTGTTCTGCCACTTCTACCCCGAAATCGCCCCGCACCTGGGGCTTGATCCCGCGCGCGGGCGGCTGACCGGGCCGAACGCCGCGCTCACCGGCCTGCTCGCTTCGGCCGGGCCGATGGTGCTATGGTCGCTGCTGGTCGAAAAGGTTCACTTGCGTCCCTCAACCGGGATCGACTGGTCAATCAAGCGCCCGCTGGGCGATGTGATGGACATTTCGATCACCAAGCTGGCCGGGCTGTGGGCGACCTGGACGATCATCGGCTGCCTCTATTTCCTGGGCCGCTGGTACTGGAACGATTTCTACGCGATCGCGATGCAGGTGCTGGCCGCGGTGATGGTGCCGGTGTTCTTCCTGTCGATCCCCTATGTGCTGTGGCTGGACCGCCATCTGGTTGAACCCAAGGATCCCAGCTGGCATTTTGGCGCAATGCTGGTCGGGCGCGAATCCTATGATCCGGAAAAGGTCCGGATCCATCTGCGCGCCTGGGCCGTTAAGGGCTTTTTCACGGCCTTCATGATCGCGATTGTCCCGGCCGGGTTCGCCGATCTGGTCGGCCGCGACTGGTCCGAATTCCTGCATCAGCCGGCCCTGCTGGCGGGACTGCTGATCACCATGATGTTCGTGTTCGATGAACAGATCGGCACGGTCGGCTATATCCTGACGATGAAGCCGCTCGACGCGCAGATCCGTTCGGCCAACCCGCATCTGGCCGGCTGGGTCGCGGCGCTGATGTGCTATCCGCCGTTTCAGGTGATGCAGGGCGGCGGGCCGCTGGAATATCAGACCAACACGCGCGACTGGGCCTATCGGCTGGATGGCTATCCGGTGCTGATGTGGACGTGGGCGGCAATGCTGGTCTTGCTGACTGGGATCTATGCTTGGGCGACGGTGATTTTCGGCATCCGCTTTTCCAACCTGACCTATCGCGGCGTAATCAGCAACGGGCCCTATGCCTACACCCGCCACCCGGCCTACCTGTCCAAGAACGCGTTCTGGTGGCTGGCGACGCTACCGTTCCTGGTGACGAGCCATTCGGTGACCGACGCGATCCGCAACACCTTCTTCCTCGGCTGCGTCAGCGCGGTCTATTACTGGCGCGCCCGGACCGAGGAAAAGCACCTGCTGGGCGAAGATCCCAAGTACCGCGCCTATCATGACTGGATGCAGCACCACGGGCTGATCACGGCCCGGCTGGTGCGGCTGGGGCAAGTCCTGCGGCGGCGCGGGTAAGGGCGCTTGCTGTTGGGAAGAAAGGGCTGTGCGCCTTAAAGCGCCTGCGCCCCGGTCACTTCAAAAACGGTGATCTTGCGTCCCGAAAGCCCCAGCGCGGTGCGTTCTTCACCCCAGGTAACCATGTGCGGACTGGCGAAATGCACATCCAGGTGCTCCCGGCTTTCCCACACCTCGCTGACCCGGATCAGTCCGGGGTCCAGCACGTCTTCGGCATAGTTGTATTCGATGCACCCGTCCTCGGCGCGGGTGGCCAGCATCACTTTGGCCATCAAGGGGCGGGCGGCCGCCATGTTTTCGGGCGGCATGCGGAACTGGCCGATCACGGCGACGGGCATCAGAAGGTCTCCTCGTAAATCCGCGACAGATCGCCGCCCCACTCTCCGTTGTATTTGTCGAGCAGGCGCTGGGCCGGAACCTTGCCGCTGGCGACGATCTCGTCGAGCGGGTTCAGGAACCCGGTTTCATTGTCGCCAATCGCGTTGATCCGGGCCCGGGCGGACAGGCCCGAACGTGCGATTTCCAGCGCGCGCGGGGCAATATCGCGCAAGGTTCCGCCGCCCGGCACCGGTGCGTCGAGCCCCAGCCTGGGCACCGCCGCGCGCAGCGCTTCGCGCCCGGCCATGTCCCAATCCTTGACCAGATCCCACGCCGCATCGAGCGCGCCTTGATCGTACAGCAGCCCGACCCACAGCGCAGGCAGCGCGCAGATCCGGTTCCACGGACCGCCATCGGCGCCGCGCATTTCGAGGAAGCTTTTCAGGCGCACTTCCGGGAAAGCGGTGGACAGGTGGTCGATCCAGTCGCTTTCGGTCGGCAGTTCGCCCGGCAGCGCGGGCAGCTCGCCCTTCAGGAAATCGCGAAAGCTCTGCCCGGCGGCGTCGATGTATTTGCCGTCGCGGAACACGAAATACATCGGCACGTCGAGCATGTATTCGACATAGCGATCATAGCCGAAGCCGTCCTCGAACACGAAGCCCAGCATGCCGGTGCGGTGCGGATCGGTGTCGGTCCAGATATGGCTGCGATAGGACAGGAAGCCATTGGGCTTGCCATCGGTAAACGGTGAATTGGCGAAAAGTGCAGTCGCCAGCGGTTGCAGGGCCAGGCTGGTGCGGAATTTCTGCACCATGTCCGCCTCGCTCGAATAGTCCAGATTGACCTGGATCGTGCAGGTCCGCAGCATCATGTCGAGGCCAAGGTTGCCCACCCGCGGCATGTGCCGCAGCATGATTTCGTACCGTCCCTTGGGCATGATCGGCAGATCGGAACGCGCCTTGTCGGGCCACATGCCAAGGCCAAGGAAGGCGGTGCCGGTCCGTTCGCCGATCGCCTTGACCTGATCGAGGTGGCGGCCGGTTTCGTCGCAGGTCTGGTGCAGGTTATCCAGCGGCGCGCCAGATAGTTCAAGCTGACCAGCCGGTTCCAGGCTGATTGCGCCGTCGCTGCCGGACAAGGCGATAACGTTGCCGCCTTCGAACACCTCGGTCCAGCCAAAGTCCTTCAGCGCCAGCAGCAGATCGCGGATCCCGCCCGGCTCGTCATAGCTGGGTGCGTGATGATCGCTGCGCTTGAACACCAGCTTTTCGTGCTCGGTGCCAATCCTCCACCGCTCACGCGGCTTCTCTCCCTTGATCATCGGCGCGATCAGCTGGTCGCGGCTCTCGATCACAGGATCGTTGCTATCTGAAACCTGTCTGGTGCTCATGGCGCGGGGATAAGTGCGCAGGCAGCGAAGCGCCAGCAATAATTTCTTGGCGGCGCGCGACCATTTGCGCCTGCGATCAGTGCACCGTCACGTCATAAGTCAGCGCGGCACTGGCCGCTGCGGCGAGCGAGGTCACTTGCGCGCTGATGGTTGCGCCAGACACCGCTGCGGCAAAACCATCGGTATCGTCAGCCCCGGTGTTGTTGTCATCCTCTACTGTGGTCGCGGCTGGGCAACTGACGCCCGAACGCAGGGTTCCTGCGACATAGGACAGGGTGGCGGGCAGGCTATCGGACAGGTCGATCGAACTGGCGGCGGTGTTGCCGCCATTGCTGATCGTCACGCAGTACCGCAGCACCGCGCCGGGTACGGCCTTGGGATTGGTGGTGCCATTCACCGGATCGCTGACCAGCGCATTGGTCTTGGTCACGCCCAGATTGGGATAGATCACGGTGACCTGGTAATCCTCAACCTCGCCGTAACCGGACAGGCCGCTGCTGGCCGCGCCGCTGTTCGATGAAAAGCGCAGCCGGGCGATGGTGGGGTTCAGCGTGTTGTTGGCCGGCGGGGTCAGCGCCAGCGCGATCACGCCATTGACCGCGCCGTCGCTATCGCCGCTGCCGCCATCGACGGCATCGCTAATCGCTGCCTCGTTGGTATCGGCAAAGTCTCCGTCGCCGTTGCGGTCGAACCACAGGCTCAGCTTGCCGGGGCCGCTTACCGCCACGCTGATCGTGCTGGCCTGGCTGCGGATCAGGGTGGGGATGGTCGCGCCGTCATCGGCATCGGCGGATGCATTGGCGCTGTCATAGGCGCTGGCCTCGCTGGTTACCGCCGCGCCCATGCGCAGCCCCGGCAGGGTGCGATGGTTGGCCGCGCCATAGCTGGTCCCGGTCAGCGGGGCATCGCTGAAATCGTAAGGCGCATAAAAGCCAAAGGCCGCCGCCGTGCCGCCGTTGGAATAAGTCGTCAGCCCCAGCGTCACGCTGCTGCCGGAGGTTTCCAGCACAGCGGTGCCGCCGCCGGCATTGGCGGGATCGTAGATCGTCATGGCCGATCCGGTGTTCGTGACCGTGACCGAACCAGAGCTTTCAACCGGCTGCCACGCCGTCCCGTTGGTGCTGACAGTGATTGATTCGTCGGTGATTGTTCCGCCCGAATCCTCGGCATCGCCAACCACGTAACGCAGGCTGACCGGACTGCCATTCAGCGTAGCAGACAGGGCCACGGTGTAACCCGGATCTTCCGCCCCCGCATAATTGACCAGTCCGATCTGTCCCAGCCCGGCATGCCGCAATTGCAGCGTATCGCCGCCCCACTCGCCCGGGGTGTAGGGCCGCAGGGCCTTGGTCAGCCCGGTGATCTGGCCGGTGATGCTCAGACCGTCGCCTGCGGTCCAGGTCTTGTTGACGATCGCACCGGCGTTGAACTGGCTCGTGCCGGTACAAGACCAGTCGAGCCAGAAGATCTGGCCGATATAGCTGCTGGTCCCGCTGGCGGCATAGCCCGATCCGGTCGCGGTGGAACCGGTCGGGCAAGTGATGGTGTTGGCCCCCACGGTGATCGCGGCGCTGGCATAGTCATCTTCGGTGGTGATGCCGTTGTTGACGGTGGAATCGGGGTCGGGCTGTGAACTTGCGGTGATCTGCGCCGGATTGGTGATCGCTGTTCCCACCGTTCCGGTAGCCGTGGCGGTGATCGTCAGACTGGCCGATCCGCCCGCCGCCAGGCTGCCCACGCTCCACACGCCAGTGCCGCTGGTGTAGGTTCCGGTGCCGGTCGCACTGACGAAGGTGACCCCGCTCGGCAGCAGATCGCTGACCGTGACGCCGGTGGCCGTTGCGCTTGACGTCGCGGCGCTGCTGGCAGTGAGGGTGTAGGTGAAGTTGGTGCCATAGGTCGGCGTCGCAGTCGAGCGCGACATCGTCAGCGACAGATCGGCCAGGGTCGTACCGGTGATGTAGAGGTCAGACCGGGTGAAAGTGCCGACATCAACCCCGGCGCCGTCGCAGATCGTCAGTGTCCAGGTGCCGGCCGATTGCTGGCCGTTAAAGGCGCTGAGCGGAGAGTTCGGCTTGAACGTGTGGAAATAGGGCGGAACCACAGCGTTTGAATCGGTGGTGCTGACCGCGTGACTGGCAATCGCCGAAGCGGCCGAATCGTCGAACAGATCGGACAGGTTGTCACCATCACCACCCTCGGCACTCATCAAGGTAACCACTGTGCCCGTCGGAGAGGTGAGTGTGATCAGCAGGTCAGCCCGATAGGTGTGAAGCAAGGCAACGCCGATATTCACGTCGGTGATCGAGAGATTGGAGCCCACCGTGAAACTGCGCGTGACCACACCGCTGGTCCCGCAGGTCAGATCGTTGATCGCTGCGCTGGTCGAATTGGTATATTGGTTGGTCACGGCATGGGCCGCAGTGCCGCTAAAGGCCAGCGCCAGGCCGGCAAGCCATACGCAGGCCCGGCGCAGTACATGGGCAAAGTAACCGGATGATGCGGCGCGATTCATACCCGCGCTTTTGCCGCGAGTGTGGCTAACGCTCCTCTGCGATGCGTCTAGGGATCAATCCGTAGTGTGGCCCCAATCGCCGCAGGTGCCCATCCACAAGGCAGTGGCCGCGATGGCGGCGGTTTCGCCGCGCAAAATCCGCGGCCCCAGCGTAATCGCCCGCGCCTGGGGCAGAACGCGAACAGCCTCGCGTTCTGCCGCATCAAAGCCGCCTTCGGGGCCGGTCAGCAGCGCGGCGGGGCTGGGGTGCGCGGCAAAGCTGGCGGCGGCGGGTTCGCCGCCTGCCTCATCGGCAAAGAACAGCGCGCGCGCCGGTTCCCAATGGCGCAGCAGCTGGTCAAGCCGGACCGGCGCTTCGAGCTGCGGCAAAGCGGTGCGGGCGCATTGCTCTGCCGCTTCGGTCAGCACCGCCTGCGCGCGTTCAAGGTTGAGCTTGTCGGCCACGCAGCGCCGGGTCAGCACCGGCTGGATCCGCCGTACTCCCAGTTCGCAGGCTTTCTCCAGCACCAGATCGAACCGGTCTTTCTTGAGCAGCGCGGCGCAGAGCGTGAAATCGGGCACTTCCTCGCGCGGGCGCAGCAGGGTTTCGGCGTGCAGCAGCACCTCGCGCTTGCCCGCGCTCAGCACCCGCGCGGCCCATTCGCCGGTCACGTTGTCGCACAACACAACCGCGTCGCCTTCGCCCACGCGCATCACCCGGGCGAGATAGTGCGCCTGCGGCCCCTCGATCGTGACCTGATCGGCCACACCCAGCGGACGCGAGACGAACAGGCGCGGGGCGCTCTTGGGCGGCCAGGCGGGGGTACGAGGCTGGTGGACGTCGCTGGTCATGGCCAGGCGGTGTGGCAAATTGCCGCCCGCCTGTCCATTTGCGTGGGTCAGAACGGTTCGTTGAGCCGCGCCAGTGCGCCTTCGATCAGTCCGGCGATCTGATCGGGGCGGCCATGGTCCAGCTGCAACTGGCCGATCGCCACGCTGCTTTCGATCACGTCGCGGCAGCGGTCGAACCGGCGGTCCTCATAGGCCTGCAGCGCGGCATCCACACTGGCATTGCGGGCCAGTTCCTGCGCCAGCACGATCGCGCTTTCCACCGCCATGCCCGCGCCGCTGGCAAGGTGCGGGGTGGTGGCGTGGACGGCGTCGCCCAGCAGCACGACCCGCCCGTTCGACCACGGGCGCGGCTGCAGCACCGCGGCGAGCGGACGGTAATTGATCCAGTCGCTGCGGGTCATGTTGTCGCGGATCCACCCGGCATTGCCGCCGAACGGGGCCAGATGCTGCTGCATGGTGACGAACAGTTCCTCGTCATCCATGAAGGCTTCGCGTTCGACATGCGGGGTCAGCAGGAACAGATAGACCGCGTCCTCGCCGCAGATGGTGATGCCGCAAGGCACTTCGCCGCCGAAATAGAATTCGCCCATGTTGTCCTGCTCGGGCGGTTTGCGGATCGAGATGCGCCAACAACCCTGGCCGGTCGGCTGGGCCGGACCCATGTGCGGAAAGCTCAGCTCGCGCACGCCCGACGACACACTGTCCGCGCCGATCACCAGATCGTAACGGCCGGTGGTGCCGTCCGAGAAGGTCGCGTCGACCGCTTCGCCATGGGTTTCAAGCGCGCTTACCGTCAGACCCAGCCGGACCGGGATGTTCAGCGCGCGGACCGCGTCCTGCATGATCCGGTGCAGCACCGGGCGCATGATCCCGCCGGTGGCCGGCAGGCCTTCCTCGATCACGGGTTCGTCCAGCACGCGCAGGATCTGGCCGTTGAACAACCGGATCCGCGAATGATCGGTAACCGCACCTTCCTGCTTGATCCGGTCAAGCAGGCCAAGCTGGCTGTAGGCGCGCAGCGTTGGCCCGGTGATCGTGATCCCCGCGCCATAGACGCGCCATTCGGGATCAAGGTCGATCAGGTCGACCTTAACCCCGGCGCGCGCCAGGCTGATGGCTGCGGCCATGCCGCCAATTCCGCCGCCCACGATAAGTGCGCTGGCAATGCTGCTGATGTTCTCCCCGGTCATGCCGCCTCTTTAGGCCGGGGGCCGCCAGAAGGGAATTCCGAACCATCGATAGATAGCCATCCAAACAATCAAAGCGACCTTGGCGGGCTGGTTCACTAAGCACCTGCTCAACAATCCGCGTATCGGGGAGGATAACGCATGCGCTTCGCACTCTATACCACCACCGCACTGGCCGCGTTCGGCCTTGTAGCGCCAGCCATGGCGCAGGAAGCCGGCGACGAGACCGGCATCAATGACATTGTTGTCACGGCGCAGCGCAAGGAAGAGACGCTGCAGAAGGCGGCAGTGGCGATCGATGCGGTCAGCGCGGCCAGCCTGACCAGCCGCGGGATTGCCTCGGCAACCGATCTGACCAAGTCGATCCCGGCGCTCAGCATCCCCGCTTCGGGCGGTTCGATCGCCTCGGTGTTCCTGCGCGGCGTCGGCAACATCACCACGAGCAGCTACAACGATCCGGCGGTCACCCCCAACTATGACGGCGTGGTGCTGGGCCGCGGCGGCGGCGTGTTTGGCGCTGCGTTCTATGACCTGCAGCGGGTCGAAGTGCTCAAGGGGCCGCAGGGCATTCTCTATGGCCGCAATGCCACTGGCGGGGCGATCAACATTATCCCGATGCGCCCCGAACTGGGCAAGAACGGCCTTGGCGGGAACTTCAGCTATGGCAACTTCAATGCGGTGGACGTGAGCGGCCACGCCAATCTGGCGGTGGGTGAGACTTCGGCGCTGCGCGTTGCGGGCAGCTATCTGGAACACGATGGCTACAACCGCGATAGAACCGACGATGCCAAGCGCGGCAGCGTCCGCGCACAGTTCCTCTATCAGCCGTCAAGCGACCTGTCGCTGCGGCTGGCGGGCGATTACACCCATGTCGGCGGGCTGGGGTTTGGCGGGACCTATCTCGGGGCCTATACCCCGGGGCCGACCGGCTACACTTTCACGCCAACCACCTTCGATACCAATGAAGGCTTCAACACCGCGGCGGCCAATGCCTATCGCAAGACCGTGCTGGGCGCGCCGGGGTTTGGTTTCCTGAGCGCCATGAACCGCGATGAAAAGCTCGACGCGACCTATTGGGGGGTCAATGCCGAGCTCAACTGGCAGACCGGCATCGGCAAACTGACGGTGATCCCGGCCTATCGCGAAAGCAAGGATCGCACCTTCCTCTACGGCCCGGGCTTCAATGTCTCGAACACCAACGAGGACATCAAGCAATTCAGCCTGGAAACCCGCCTGTCGGGCCAGAGCGGCATGCTGGACTACGTGCTGGGTGGATACTTCTTCCACGAAAAGATCCACGCCAACAACCAGTACAACCAGGAATTCGTCCTGCCGATCCAGGTCTATGACCACAAGGCGGACAGCTGGGCATTGTTCGGACAGTTGACCGGCCATGTCAGCGACAAGTTCCGCCTGATCGGCGGGCTGCGCTATACCCACGACAAGAAGTCGATCAACGGGATCATCAACAATTTCATCGCTTTCTGCGGCGGCATCCCGCCGGTCACCCCGCCCGCCTCGTTTGGCGTTGGCGGGCGCCCGGGCGGCTGCGCCAACCCGGCGGCGCTACCGCGCTTCCCGAACTTCCTCAACACCGGTGATACGATCAACTGGCTCAAGACCAACGGCTGGATTCCCGCCGGATCGACCGATCAGCCCAACACCCAGGTGTTCCCGATCCTGTCGGGTGCCGGGCTGATCCTCAAGACCTACAGCCCCAATGTCGACAGCGGCACTTTCACCCGCGCGACCTGGAAGGCCTCGGCTGAATACGATGTCGGGTCCAGCAACCTGCTCTATGCCACGGTCGAAACCGGCTATCACTCGGGCGGGTTCCAGATGGCCGAGGGGCGTCCGCGCTACAAGCCGGAATACATCACCGCCTATACCGTCGGATCGAAAAACCGCTTCCTTGACAACAAGGTGCAGCTCAACCTGGAAGGCTTCCTGTGGAAGTACCGCAACCAGCAGATCACCTATTTCACGGTCGATACCAGCGGCACGCTGATCAATTCGAACGAGAACGCCGGACGCTCGACGATCAAGGGTTTTGATGTCGATCTGGTGGTCAAGCCGGCCGCGAACACCACGATCAGCGCCAAGGTCCAGTACCTCGATTCGAAGTACGATGACCTGCATCTCTACACCGCCGCCCCGCGTGACAACATTGCCTGCCCGTTCACGCTGACCGGTAAATTCGCTGGCGGCGCGCCGGTGAAGGATTTCAACTGCTCTGGCACCACCGGGCTGTTCGCGCCCAAGTGGACGCTCAACCTCGGTGCGGAACAGGTTGTGCCGGTGACCGACAACCTGGAAGTGGTGGCCTCCGTCAACACCGCCTGGCGCGACAGCCAGTGGGGCGCGTTCGAGCGGCTGCCGTTCGAACTGATCCCGTCCTATTGGACCACCGATGCCACGCTGACCCTGCGCAATGCCGAAGGCGGCTGGGCGATCACCGGCTATGTCCAGAACCTTGAAAACAAGCGCAGAAATCTGGCCCCGCAGTCCTCGCCGATCGGCGTGGCCGTGGCGCACTATTCGGCGCCGCGCACCTACGGGCTTCGTCTCAGCGCGGATTTCTGAGGACGCCTGCCACGTGATGCAGCCCCGGTGCCGCTGGGCGGTGCCGGGGCTTCGTCTTGATCAGATCGGGAGAGGGATGAGATGAGCAGCGCCAATCGTCGGCAATTTGTGGCCGGGCTGTCGACGGCAACTTTGCTTGCGGGAACGTCGCTGTCAGCCGCAAAGCCCCTCGCCAAAGTCGGCAAGGGGCAGGCGGCGGCGCCGAACATCATTTTCATCATGGCCGATGACCTCGGCTATGCCGATCTGTCGATCACCGGATCGCATCATATCAAGACCCCGGCGATCGATTCGATCGGGCGCGCAGGGGTGGTGCTGCGCCAGGGCTATTCCTCGACCCCGATCTGCTCACCTACCCGCACCGCCTTGCTCACGGGGCGCTATGCCCAGCGACTGGCGGTGGGGATCGAGGAACCGGTGGCCGCAAACGCCCCAGCCAACCTGGGGCCGCCACTCGATCAGCCAACGATCGCCTCGGTGCTGCGCGGCCAGGGGTATCACACCAAGCTGATCGGCAAGTGGCATCTTGGCGAACCCGGCAAGCACGGCCCGCTGCAGCATGGCTATGACGAATTCCTGGGCATCGTCGAAGGCGCGGCAGATTATTTCCGCCACAAGATGGTTGTCGGCAACAAGGAGCTTGGCATCGGTCTCGCCCGCGATGACACAGCAATCGCGGCGGGTGGATACCTGACCGACATGTTCGGTGATGAGGCCGTCCGGACCATCGAAGCTGCGGGTGACAAACCGCTGTTCCTCAGCCTGCATTTCAATGCACCGCACTGGCCGTGGGAAGGGCGCGAGGACGAGGCGGCGGCCAAGACCATCGGATCGTCCCAGCACTATGACGGGGGCAATCTCGCCAAGTACCGGGAAATGGTCGAGATCATGGACCAGAACGTCGCCAAGGTGCTGGCGGCGCTCAAACGGACCGGCAAGGCGGACAATACGCTGGTGGTTTTTACCAGCGACAATGGCGGCGAACGCTTTTCCGAAACCTGGCCGTTCACCGGCCAGAAGGGCGAAGTGCTGGAAGGCGGGATTCGCGTGCCCTTGTTGGCCCGCTGGCCTGCCCGGATCAAGCCGGGCAGCACCAGCGAACAAGTGATGGCGTCGATGGATTTCCTGCCGACGTTCCTGTCGATCGCGGGCGGCAATGTTGCAGCAGCGGGCCGCTTTGACGGGATTGATCTGTCCGCC
Organism: uncultured Novosphingobium sp.; assembly: GCA_964550775.1. Taxonomy (GTDB): domain Bacteria; phylum Pseudomonadota; class Alphaproteobacteria; order Sphingomonadales; family Sphingomonadaceae; genus Novosphingobium. The sequence goes on from CAZKAX010000002.1 coordinate 68,155, forward strand.
CAGCTTCAGGGCACGGCGGCAGTGGTCGAGCGGACGCTGTTCTGGCGATTCAACGCGGGCGGGCAGGCCGCGGTGCGCCAGGGCGATTGGAAATACGTCAAGCTGGGCGGCAAGGAACACCTGTTCAATCTTGCCCAGGATGAACGCGAACGTGCCGAACGCGGGCAGGCCGAACCGCAGCGACTGGCGGACATGCGGGCGCTGTGGGATCGCTGGAACGCCGAGATGCTGCCCTACCGGGTCGATGGTTTTTCAGAGAACCTCAAGACTGCCTATCCGGACCGATATTGAGGGATAAACCATGCGGATCGTCATCACCGGAGCGGGCGGGTTCGTCGGTCGCCAGATCGTTGCCCGCCTGCTGGCGCGCGGGGACCAGGTGGTCGGGATCGATACCATCGCGGCAGGCATCCCTGCGGGGGCCGAAGTGGTGGCTGGCGATCTGGGCGACGGCGCGGTGCGCGCGGCTGCTCTCGCGGGCGGGCTCGATGCCCTGATCCACCTCGCCACGGTGCCGGGCGGTGCGGCAGAGGCCGATCCACTCGCCAGCCGCCGGATCAATATCGATGCGATGTACGACCTGCTGCTCGAAGCCGCCGCGCTGCGGCCGGGCCTGCGGGTGGTCTATGCCAGCTCGATCGCAGTCTATGGCGATCCGCTGCCCGCCACGGTCGATGATGATACGCCGCTCAGCCCGAAGATGATCTATGGCGGACACAAGGCGATGATGGAACACGCGGTGGCGATGTTTTCCAACCGCGGCATGATCGACGGGGTGACTGTGCGCCTGCCGGGGATACTCGCCCGGCCCAAGGGACCAAGCGGCATGAAAAGCGCCTTCATGTCCAACCTGTTCCACGCCTTGAAGGCCGGAGAGGCGTTCACCTGTCCGGTCAGCGCCGGGGGCATGATCTGGGCCCAGTCGGTAGCGCGCTGCGCGGACAATTTCCTCCATGCGCTCACCCTGGACACCGACCTGCTGCCCGTGACCCGCGCGGTCACCCTGCCGGCGCAGCGGATCGCAATGGGCGATCTCGCGGCAGAGATCGCGCGGCAGTGCGGGGTTTCGCTCGATCTGGTCAGCTACCAGCCCGATGCCGCGCTGGAAGCGCAGTTCGCGGCCAACCCGCCGCTCGCCACTCCCGCAGCCGAGCGCGCCGGGTTTGCGCATGACGGTGATCTTGCTACACTCGCCGCCAGCGCCCTTTCGACACTCGAATAGAAAAGGGCCGGGAGGATGGCGATGCGGTTCGGACGGCTTGACCTCAACCTGCTGGTCGCGCTCGATGCGCTGCTGACCGAAAAGAGCGTTTCGCTCGCGGCGGACCGGCTGTGTCTGTCGCAATCGGCCACTTCCAGCGCGCTGGGGCGGCTGCGCGACTATTTCGGGGACGAGCTGCTGGTGGTCAAAGGCCGCCACATGATCCTGACCGCGCGGGCCGAAGAACTGATCGAACCGGTGCGCGCGGTGCTGGAGCAGATCCGCAGCACCATCGCTATCGCTCCGGCGTTCGATCCCGCCACCGCCGACCGGCAGGTGCGGATCATGGCGAGCGATTACACCACGCAGGTTCTGCTGGCCGAGGCTCTGGCCCAGCTGGAGCAGGATGCGCCCAACATGCGCTTCGAAATCCAGCCGATGAATACCAACCCGATCGAGGCGATCGAGCGCGGTTATATCGACCTGCTGATGACGATCGACTTTGCTGTCTCCGCCGATCATCCCAGCCACGTGCTGTTTGAAGACGATTACGTGGTGGTCGGCGATGCCCAGAACCCGGCCTTGCAAGGCGAAATGACCCGCGAGCGCTATTTCGAACTGGGCCACGTCACCGCCCGGTTCGGCCGTGCGCAGATGCCGGCCTTCGACGAATGGTTCACCCGGCGCCAAAAGCAGCAGCGCCGGATCGAAGTGGTCGCGCCAAGCTTCCTGTCCCTGCCCGGACTGGTGCTGGGCACCAACCGGATCGTTACGATGCATCGGCGCCTGGCCCAGCAGGTGGTGCAGACTTTCCCGCTGGTGATGCGTGAACTGCCCTTTGCCATCCCGCCGATCCGCGAAGTGGTGCAATGGCACCTGACCAACAGCAACGACAAGGCGCTGCGCTGGGTAGTTGAACGGCTGGAAGCCGTGGCCCAGCACCGCGTGCAGGGGGCCAGCAATGTTGTGCCGCTGGAGCCGGTCGACGAGATGCTGCGCGATGAGATCGCGGTGCGCTGGCAGAACGATACTGGCCAGCGCTGATCAGGCGTCGGCGTCAAACCTGGCCCGGGCCGCACGGATCGCCGCCGATTGCCCCTGGATCCACCCGATCAGGCCTTGCGCCTGCCCCAGCAGTTCCACACCGGGCACGGTCAACGCATAGCTGACCCTGGGCGGAACATCGCCGCTGATCGATCGCACCACAAACCCATCCCGCTCCAGCGTGCGCAGCTTCAGCGTCAGCACCCGCTGCGAAATCGCCTGTTCCGCCGATAGCTGCGCCAGCACCCGCTTCAGTTCGGCGTGGCGCCATTCGCCCGTGCCCAGCACCAGCAGGATCAGCGTGGTCCAGCGGTCCCCCAGCAAGCCCATGACCGCGCGCACCGGCGCATCGCGCTCGGTCCCGTGCGCGGCCATCTGCGCGGCCAGTGCGGCGATCCCGTCACGCTGCGCGGTCATGCCCTTGGCCCCTCGCAGGGCACAAAAAAGTGCCGTCTTCCCACCATCGCCGCGCAGTCTAAGACCAGCAGCAGGACAAGCAAGAGCCGGGAGAGTCAGCATGGCAGGCGATGCAATTCGCATGGACGGCAAGGTTGCGGTGATCACGGGCGGGGCGGGCGGGATCGGCTTTGCCACGGCCCGGCTGATGGCGGCGCGCGGCGCGCGCGTGGTGCTGGCCGATATTGCCGTGGAGCGCGCGCGGGAACTGGCCGCGAGGCTGCCCGAAGCCGTGGCCCTGCCGCTCGATCTGGGTGACGAGGCGTCGGTCGAGCAACTGATCGACAGCACGATGGCTCACTTTGGCCGGGTCGACGTGCTGCACAACAATGCCGCCCTGCTGGGCCCCGAGATCGCGCAGAACGATGGCGATGTCGAGCATATGGCGACCGAGCTCTGGGACCGCACTTACCGCGTCAACGTGCGCGGGACGATGATCGCCTGCCGCGCCGCGCTGCCGCATCTGCGGGCGAGCAAGGGCAATATTGTCAACACGGTCAGCAACCTCGCCTTGCAGGGCCACATGATCCAGTCCGCCTATGCCAGCAGCAAGGCCGCGATCGTCCAACTGACCCGCGCCATCGCGGCGAGTCACGGAGTGCACGGGGTGCGCTGCAACGCGGTCGCCCCGGGCATGACCGTGACCCCCGCCCTGCTCGAAGCCTTCCCCCCGGCGCTGCGCCAGGCAGTGGAAGCCGAAACCCTGCGCGACCGGCTGGGTGGGCCCGAGGACATTGCCGAAGCGGTCGCCTTCCTAGCCTCTGACGCGGCGCGCAACATTACCGGCGAGGTGCTGGTCTGCGATGGCGGCAGTGCCAGCCACGTCCCCGGCATTGCCCGGTTCCGCGCCTTCTTTTCCGGAGACCATGCATGAGCCAGTACGATGTGGTCGTGATGGGGGCGGGGCACAACGGCCTTACCGCCGCCGCCTATATGGCCAAGGCGGGCAAGAAGGTGCTCGTGCTCGAGCGCAAACCGCACTACGGCGGCGGGGTTTCGACCCGCGAGCTACTGCATCCCGGGTTCTGGCACGACGAACATTCGAACGTGCACATCATGATCCAGGGCAACCCGATGCTGCGCGAGGACGAGCTGGGGCTGTTCTCCAAATTCGGGCTCGAATACATCTACCCCGATCTGGTCCATGTATCGATCTGGGAGGACGGCACCGTCATCCGCAGCTACAAGGACCTCGACCGGACCTGCGAGGAACTGGCGCGGACCTGCGGCGAGAAGGACGCCGAGGCCTATCGCCGGTTTGTGGGCATGAGCCAGACCGCCTTGCCGATGCTGATGAGCGGGATGTACGCCCCGCCGTTCCCGCTCGGTGCCTTTGTGGCGATGATGGACCAGTCGGACGAGGGCCGCTTCCTGCTCGACCTGATGCAGCGCACCGCGCTCGACATCGTCGATGCCTATTTCGATTCGGAAATGCTCAAGCTGCACATCGTCAGGATGGTGACCGAAAACCTGCAGATGCCCGATGAGCTGGGCACCGGGATGGGCGCTTTCGTGATGCCGGGGATCGTCCACACCTTCGGCTGTTCGATGCCCAGGGGCGGCTCTGGCCAACTGAGCCACGCGCTGGTCCGCGCAATCGAGCATTTCTGCGGCGAAGTGCGCTGCAATGCCGAGGTGAGCCGGGTGCTGGTCTCTTCCGGCAAGGCGGTCGGGCTGGAACTGGCGGACGGCGAGACCTTCATGGCCCGCGACGGGGTGATCGCGGCGATCCACCCGCATGTGCTGCGCAAATTCGTGAGTGAAACGCCCGAGCCTGTGCTCGAACGTGCCGAACGCGTCACGCAATCGACCTTCTCGATCAATCTCACCCACATGACGCTGAAGGAGCGGCTCAAGCTCAAGGTCGGCAATGATTGCAACGCGATGATGACCGAGCTGATGGACTTCTATTCGGTCCGCGACATGTGCCTCGAATATGACAAGCTGCGCCGCGGCGAGGTGAGCGAGCGGCTGATCGCCGGGGGTGACAACACGATTTTCGATCCGAGTCGCGCGCCCGAAGGGGCCGGGGTGTTCTATGGCGTCAACTTCGCGCCCTACAACCTTCACCCAGATGGCCCCGCTTCGTGGGATGCCCGCAAGCAGGAGGTCGCGGACAAGGCCCTGGCGCAGTACCGCAAGTTCTATGCGAACCTGACCGACGACAACATCACCGGCCGCCTGATCCGCTCGCCCGTGGACCACGAACGCGACAGTCCGGCCAGCTTCGTGCGCGGTGACATCCACGGCTGCGCGCCGTTCTTCTATCAGTCGGCCGGCCACCGCCCAACCCCGGACCTGGGCAGCCTGCGGGTGCCGGAGATCGAGGGGCTCTACCTCGTCGGGCCGTTCATGCACCCCGGCGGCGGGGTGTTCGGGGCCGGGCGGGCCACCGCGATCCAGATGATGGACGATGAAGGCATCGATTACGACAAGGTCTGCGGGAGGGCGGTTCAATGACCAGGAAGGCAAAGGTTCCAACTGCGGTCATCCTTGACGCCAACGACAAGGAACTGATGGCGATCCGCAAGATCTCCGGCGAGGAGGGCAATCTGGTGATCCGCGGCAAGATCTTCGGGGCGATGCCGATGGTCGCCAAGCTGACCCCTGCTGAGGCTCGCGCGGCGCTGGGGCTGATCGACTTTAGGACCTTCCTGTTCCTCTGCACCCTGCTGTTCCGGCGGAGCTGAACTGGTTGACACGGTTGACACTGTCCTGGGGGAAAACTCCGGGGGAGGGTTTCGCGGTTTAACCATCTGATAAATAAGGATTCATGAATTTTCGCGAATCCCGGCACCGGGGCGTAGCGTAACGCTGCGAATCCCGTGCTGCGTGGCTGACCAACAATGAGAAAGAGCACCCCGCTTGTTTCACATTCGCGCGATGTAGGAAAGTTCGGAGTGTTCAACGCCATGACGAACGAGACCGGTGAACCGCCAACCCTTCCATATTTCCGATACCGCGCATCCTGATCAATCCATGCCCCGGATTTGCGCTGGATCAAGAACGCCCCGTCACTTTGCCCGCATTCCCGGCGCGTTCTGCTGGGAGTTTTGGCAATGGCGATTATCGGTATCCGGCGACTGACCTGGGCGGTGGAGGACGTGGCGGAATGTGTCCGCTTCTTCACCGATTTCGGGCTGACGCTGATCGAGTACAAGGCGGATGAGGCGCTGTTCGAAGTGGCGGACGGGTCGCAGACGCTGATCCTGCAGCACGGCCACCCGCGCCTGCCCACGGGCACGGCGCAGACCGGCAAGGGCGTGTTCGAATGCGTCTGGGCGGTGGACAGCGCCGAAGGCATGGCCCGGCTGAAGGCGCGGCTCGAACCCGAATGCCAGCTCACCACCGACGCAGAGGGCGTGGTCCATTTCCTCACCCCGTTCGGTCAGGCGATCGGCCTGCAGGTGTGGCAACCGCGCGCGGTGTTCGGCGCGCCGACCCCGCAGAACACGGTGGGGCGGATCGAACGGCTCAACCAGCCGCGCAAGTGGATCGACCGCGCGTTGCCCAAGCGTACGCACCACTGCGTTTGGACCTTTCCGGACGTCCAACAGGCGCTGGAATTCTACCGCGACAAGCTGGGCTTCCGGATCACCGACATGCAGAAGGGCTTCGGCGTCTATATGCGCGCCGATGGCTGCTATGAGCACCACAATGTGTTCCTCGCCAATGCCCACGCGCCGATGCCGGGTTTCAATGGCACGCTCAAATTCCACCATGCCAACTGGGAGGTGGAGGACATCGACGAACTGATGGTCGCCAAGAACTATCTTGACCGGCGCGGCTATCAGTACGGCGACTGGAACTGGGGCTTCGGCCGCCACCGCCTGACCAGCGCGGCGTTCTTCTATGTCCCCTGTCCGGCGGGCGGCGATGCGGAATACGGCGCGGACTGCGACTGCGTCGATGACAGCTGGAAACCGCGGATCTGGGACGGCGCATTCGGTACGGCGATCTACATGACCAACCTGCCGGATTTCATGCGCGGCGAACCCAATTGGGACGTGGCCTACGCGCGGCCGGATCAGCTGCATTATCACCCGGCCGAAGCGGCGCCGATGGCCGAAGCGGCGGAATGAACACGATCCTCTCCATTTTTGCGAAGCACAAATGGGGAGGTGGCAGCCCGCAGGGCTGACGGTGGGGTAAAGCGGCAAGGCAGAAACCCCTCCACCACTCGCTTCGCGAGCAGTCCCCCTCCCCATTTGGCTTCGCAAAATGGAGAGGATCAAGATGGAAGGAACAGAACCATGTCCAAGGCACAGAATATCCTGGTGGTCGGCGGCGGCGTCGCGGGCCTCGCAGTGGCGATCGGGCTGCACAACAAGGGCCTGGGCGTCGAAGTTGTCGAGAAGGACGCCAGCTGGTCGGTCTATCACGTCGGGATCATCGTCCAGTCCAACTTCATCCGCGCGCTCGATCAGCTGGGCGTCGGCCAGGCAGCAGTGGCGGCGGGCTATCCCTACAAGGGCGCGCGGTTCAAGGACGTTGCGGGCAATGTGCTGGCCGAGCTGCCGGGGGATTCTCAGGTCGATGGCCTGCCCGGTGATCTTGGCCTGACCCGGCCCGCGCTGCACGAAGTGCTGACCAACGAAGTCAGGCGGCTGGGCATCAAGGTCCGCCTTGGCGTCAGCTTCGAAAGCTTCTCCGACAACGGCGAGCAAGTCGATGTGACGTTCACCGATGGCACCAGCGGCACCTATGACCTGCTGATCGGCTGCGACGGCAACTATTCGGCGGTGCGCAAGGTGCTGTGGCCCGATGCCGCGCCGAAATACACCGGCCAGGCTGTGTGGCGCTATAACGTGCCGCGCCCGGCGGATCTGGAATGGTCGGATATCTATGTCGGGATCGACAACGGATTCAAGGGCAAGGCAGGGTACTGCCCGCTGAACCCGGATGAAATGTACATCTTCGCCGTGATCGAGGAGCCGGGCAAGCCGCGCTTCGCCCCCGAAACGCTGGCGGACGAAATGCGCAAGCGTCTGGCCGGTTACGGCGGGACCATGGCCGAAGCGGCCAGCCACGTTACCGATCCGGCACTCGTGGTCTATCGCCCGCTGGAGGCCTGCATCATGCCCGATCCGTGGTACCAGGGGCGGGTCGTGCTGATCGGCGATGCCGCGCATTCGGCAACCCCGCATCTGGGGCAAGGCGCGGCCATGGCGGTGGAAGATGCGGTGGTGCTGGCCGAGGAGCTGGCCGACAAGGACGTCGAGCCTGCGCTGCGTGCCTTCATGGACCGCCGGTTCGAACGGGCCAAGCTGGTCGGCACCAGCTCGATCCAGCTGGGCGAATGGGAAATGCACCCCGAAACCGCGGGCGACCCGGTGGAGCTGACCGACCGCATCCGCCGCAAGCTGGCCGAGCCGGTGTGACACGATGTGTGGGTACTCTCTCCCGTTGGGCTTCGCCCGCCTTTCGGCTCAGGGGAGAGATACGCAGGCTTGCGGGCTTGTCCCGCTAGCCGAAGTTGAGTGGGGGAGCTCGTGCACTCCCCTCTCCCAACCGGCTCAGGGTTGGACTGCCCCCGGCAGTCCAAGTCCAGTCCGGGGGACTGGACGACCCGTCGCCCCCCTCAAGGGGAGAGGGCTCTGTAGGCCCGGCCATCCAAGCGATAGCTACTATCCATCCCGAACTTTGAATTTCTCCCCGCATGCCCGTTTGCCCATAAGACAGGCAAGCAAAGTGGGGAGAATTCATGACTATCCTGGGCGTTGAAAGCGTCGTCTTCGGCGTGTCCGACCTGGCCGAGCACACCCGGTTCTGGACCGACTTCGGCCTGCCGCTGGAAAGCAGCGACGCGGCGGGTAGTACCTTTCGGCTCGCTTCGGGAAGCCGCGTGGTGCTGCGCCCCCACGGCCACACCGACCTGCCCGGTCCCGATCCCTTTGCCGGAGACGGGGTCAAGGAAACGGTCTGGGGAGTCGATACCGCCGAAAATCTGGAGCGGATCGCCGCCAGTCTGGCCAGCGAGGTTGCCGTTACCCGCAGCGCCGATGGCACGGTCCACGCGGTTTGCCCCGATGGCCAGCCGATCGCGCTGCGCATGTGGGACAAGCGCGCGGTGGTGAGCGAGGCTTCGCCGGTCAACACCCCTGGCCATCAGCCGCGCTTCAACCAGCACCGGATCTGGCGCCAGCGTGCCATCCCCAAGACGATCAACCACGTGGTGTTTTTCAGCCCGGATTACGTCGGCAGCTTCGAATTCTACGAACGCCACCTGGGGTTCCGCTATACCGACCATTCGAAGGGCACCGGCATCTTCGCCCGCGCGCCGGGCACCTACGAGCATCACAGCATCTTCTGGGTCAACTGCGACCTGCCAATCGCGCCCGACCACTTCAAATTCATGCACATTGCGTTCGGCATGGATGACATCGACGAAGTGATGCTGGGGGCCAACATCATGGAAGCGAAGGGCTGGAAGAACGAGAGCATGAACAGCTCGGGCGGGATCAGCCGCCACCGCATTTCCAGCGCGATCTATTATTATTGCGACATTCCCGGCAAATCGGGCGAGGCGGAATACCACGCCGATACCGACTACCTCGACGACAACTGGGTCCCGCGCGCCTGGGACTTCCGGTTCGGCTCCTTGCTGTGGAGCAACAACGCCCCGCCGATCTTCCGGGGCGATGACATCCCGTGGGACATGGCGTTCGATGCCGAGCGGAAAAGCTTCGAACCCTATCGCAAGGCAAAGCCGGGGAAATTGCCGGTAGCCGGCAAGCTGGCCGAGATTACCGAGGCGGACGAGCACGCTTTGTGATCGTCGGGGGCTGTCCCTAAAGCTTCGCGTTCCCGGCGCTCCATCGCACGGTCAGTTCGATCCCCTGGCCGATCGGCAACAACGCGGTCTGCAGGTCGGGCTTGGCCTGCACCGCAGCGCGGTACTGGCGCACTTCGGGGCGGGCCACTTCGGGTGTGATCATGTTGTCGGCGCAGATCACGCCTTCGTCGGAGAGTTTGGGGTAGAGCGCCTCGAAGCAGGGGAGGTAGAGCTCCTTCCAGATGTCGAGCAGGGCGAAATCGAACGGGCCCGCGTCCTCGGCGGTCATCGCCACCGCGTCGCCCAGCCGGAAATCGACCACATCGGCCAGCCCTGCTTCGGCCAGCTGCTCGCGCGCATGGGCCTGTTTGTAGTCGGCCAGTTCCATCGTCACCACCTGGGCCCCCACCGCACGGGCCGCATCGGCCAGGAACAGGGTGGAATAGCCATAGCTGGTGCCGAGTTCGAGGATCCGCCGCGGCCGCCGCGCAAGGATCAGCGCGTGAAGGAAAGCGCCGACTTCGGGGCCGACCGGCAGCAGGAATTCGTCGCGGATTTCAAACGCGGCGCGGCCCAAGTCCTGCATTCGTGCGGTGTCGGCCTGTTCGCGCGCGTCATAGCGGGCGAAGACGGTGGCGACTTTGGGATCGGTGAAATTCATGCGTCTGCCTCCTCGACGAATTCGATCAGATTGCCCGCGCAGTCGCGGATGAAGCAGCCCTTGCCGAACGCTTCGCGCACCACGAAGGCGACGTCCACGGCCTTGCTTTCCATCTCGGTCAGGAATGCCTCCAGATCCTCGACGCGGAAGGCGAGGTGCTTGTTGCCGTGGGTTCTGAGGTCGCTGGGCGGATGGCGGCGCTCCTCGGGCAGCGGCGCGGCCCCTTCCACTTCGAACAGTTCGAACCGCAAGGGGCCCTTGCGCAGCATCGCGGTGTGGCTTCGCGCTGCCTCGATCCAGAAGCGCTTCTCCACCGTGAAGCCCAGCACCCGTCCATACCAGTCAATCGCGGCATCAAGGCTTGGGATCGAGACGCCGCCATGGTGGAAGGTGAATTCAGCCACGTGCCGCCGCCTCGCGCGCGATCATGCTTTCCAGCAAGCGCCGGGCGCGGGTGCCGCCCTGGTCGATGCCGAGCGAGACGGGCTTTTCGGCCCAGAAATCCTTCCCCCGCACATTGGCATAGGCCGCTTCGATCATCGGCTTGTCCTCGACATCGAAGGCTTCGCGGAACAGGTTCAGCATATAGCCGTCGGCTTCGGCGCTATCGAGGTCGTGGTTGCGGCTGGCGGTCCAGAAATAGTGGGTCGTGTGCTCATTCGCTGGAGTCAGGATGTGGGCCTGGGGAATGTCGAACCCATGCGCTTCGGGCGCGCCATGGGGGCAGGCCCCGACATCGAGCCGCATCGAGGCCGGAGCGTTCCAGCGCATCCGCAACCAGTGATCGACAGTTTCGCCTTCGCCCACCAGCCCCTGCGCGACCATCGGCGGCTTGATGTTCGACATCCACCAGTCCGAATGCAGCGTGTCGCCTTCCTGCCGCACCGAATGCTCTCCGGCAAAGATCACCCCGTCACCGGCAAAGGTGCCCTTGTGGACCCATTCGATGTGGGACAGGTCCATCAGGTTGTCGGTGCCGTACTCGTAATTGGCCTGCATCAGCGTGTAGCCACGCACCGAGCGCTGCTGCGGCGTGTCGGGGATGAAGGAAAAGTTCGGGATCAGCGCCGGATCGGCCGCTGCCGGATCGCCGCCCCACAGCCAGACCGCGTCATGCGCTTCGGCCACGGCAAAGGCGGGAACGGTGGTCCCGGCAGGGATCTTCGGTCCGAACGGATTGTGCACGCAGGTGCCATCCGGGCCATACTTCAGCCCGTGATAGCCGCAGACCACCAGATCGCCGTCCCGGGTGCCGCGTGACAGCGGGGCGAAGCGGTGCGGGCAGCGATCGAGCAGTGCCGCCGGGCGGCCATCCGCCAGGCGATAGAGGAACAGACGCTGGCCCAGCAGTTCGCGGGCCAGCCCCTGTTCGCCCACTTCCTCGCCCCAGGCGGCCATGTACCAGACGTTGCGCAGATAGCGTTCCATCGGCTGATCCTCTTTCAATGCGCCACCAGTTCGATTGGCAGGCGGCCGATCGGGTGGAGCGTGTTGTTGAGTGGGCGTTCGACCAGCCCGGTCAGGCGCAGCTCGCCCACCGTTTCGATCAGCGCGTCAAGCACCGCCTCGGCCTCGAACCGCGCAACCATCTGGCCGAGGCACTGGTGAATGCCGAACCCGAAGCCCAGGTGGCCGCTGGCGCTGCGGGTGATGTCGAACATGTCGGGCCGATCCCAGTGGCGCGGATCGCGGTTGGCGGCGGCGTAGAACAACAGCACCTTGGCGCCTTCGGGCACGGTCACTCCGTCCACCTGGGTCGCGCGGGACGTGGTGCGAAAGAAGGTCTGCACCACGCCGTGCCAGCGCAGGCTCTCCTCAAAGGCCCGCCGCGCCAGTGCCGGATCGGCGCGCAGGCGTTGCCATTGCCGGGGATGCAGCGCCAGCGCGTGGACCACGTTGGCGATTCCGTTGACGGTCGTGTCCAGTCCGGCGGTCAGGAACGAACGGACCAGCCGGTCAGCCTCGTCAGGGGTGCATTCACCGCGATCCGCTGCTTCATGCACCTGCATTCCCCAGCCGCCGGGCAGCAGGTTTTCGCGGCGGCAGGCGTCACCCACCCAGACGGTTGCTGCGACCGCATGCGTGAGCGATTCTTCGAGCAATCGGTTGCGCGGGCCAAAGGCGTTGAAAGCCGTCGCTGCATAGGTCAGCATGTGCTCTTCGCCGCCAGGGGCAAGTCCGATCAGGCGGGGAAAGACCGCCAGCGGAAATGCCTGGGCAAGTGCCGGGACAGCATCGAACGAGCCTGTCCCAACCAGCTGCGCAATCAGCCCGCGCGCCGTTTCGCGCCATTCGGGCATTACCGCCCGCAGGCTGGCAAGGCTCGCCACCTTGTTCATCAATCCGCGCGTGCGGTCATGCAAGGGCGGGTCGGATTCGAGCAGCAGCGAAGGCGGTCGCCACGGTTCCTCCAGAGCGAAGTCGGTCAGGCCGACCCCGCGCCCGGATACGAACGTCTGCCAGTCCTTGAGCGCCGCGGCGACATCGCCGTATCGCGCCAAGCCATAGCAGCCTCGCGCCGGAAACCGCACCACTGGCGCTGCATCGCGCAGCATGGCGTGGTGCGCATAGGGATCGGTCAGCACCGCCTCGTCGAACGGATCGAAATCGAGGTCCGGTGCTTCCATCGCGCTCAATCCTCGAAGATCGCCACGGCCCGGGTCCAGCCTGCGCTGGCACCCTTGATCTTGTGCGGGAAGCACGAAATCATGAAGCCGGTGCTGGGGATCGCTTCCAGGTTGTGCATCTTTTCGATGTGGCAATAGCCGATGTCGACCCCGGCGCGGTGGCCTTCCCAGATCAGCTTGGGATTGCCGGTTGCCTTGACCTTTTCGGCGGTGTGGCTGAACGGCGCGTCCCACGACCAGGCGTCGGTCCCGGTCACCCGCACGCCGCGCTCCAGCAGGTACATGGTCGCCTCATAACCCATCCCCGCGCCGCGGCCGACATATTCGGGATCGCGGTTGGCCAGCGCCATTCCGGCAGCGGTGTTGATCACCACGATGTCGAGCGGCTGCAGGACATGGCCGATCCGCTTCAGCTCATCTTCCACTTCCTGCGCAGTCACCACGTGTCCGTCCGGACGATCGCGGAAGTCCAGCTTGACGCCGGGATTGAAGAACCATTCCAGCGGCATCTGATCGATCGTCTGGGCCGGGCGCGAACCACCGGGCAGCGCGGCATCCTGGGTCGGGTGATAATGCCATGGGGCGTCGACATGGGTGCCGCTATGCGTGGTCAGCTGCACCTTTTCGGCAGCGCAGAACGGCTGGCCGCCGTGCATGCCTTCGGCCTGTTCCGGATCGAACCAATGGCCAAGCTCGTGCTTGGTATCGGCATGGACTTCGTATTCGATATGCGGCTTCAGGAACGGCGGATCGCTGACGATATCGTTTTCGAGCGTCATCGACAGGTCAACATAACGGCGGGGCATCTGGGTCTCTCCCTTTTCTGGTTCAGTCAGCAGTCCAGCCGCCATCGACGATCAGGCTGGTGCCGGTCATCATGGCGGAGGCATCACAGGCGAGGAACAGCACCGCGCCCATCAGGTCTTCGGGCAAGCCTATCCGGCCCAGCTTGATCTTGGCAAGCACGCTGGCCTTGAACGCGGCGTCCTCGAACATCGGCCGGGTCAGCGGGGTTTCGATGAAGGTCGGGGCGATGGTGTTGGAGCGGATCTGGTGCGCGGCCAGATCGAGTGCGAAAGCCTTGTTCATCCCCTCCAGCGCCCACTTGCTGGCGCAATAGAGGCTGCGGTTGGGGCCGCCGACATGGCCCATCTGGGACCCCATGTGGATCAGGCTGCCGGGTGTGCCGGTCTCGATCATCCGCCGCGCGCAGGCCTGCGCGACAAAGAACGCGGCCTTGAGATTGAGGTCCAGTACCGCATCGTAATCAGCTTCGGTGACCTCCCACATCGGCTTGGGGCGGTTGGTGCCGGCGTTGTTGACCAGCACGTGGAACGGCTCCTGGCCCGCGAAGAAGGCGGTAACGGCGGTGAGGTCCGAGACGTCGAGCACCGCCGCCTTTGCGCTCTGGCCGATCGCTGCGGCGGCGGCTTCGATCTCGCTTGCCGTGCGCGCGGCCAGCGTCACCTCGGCCCCGGCATCGGCCAGCGCCTTGGCCGCCGCCAGCCCGATCCCGCGCCCCGCGCCGGTCACCAGCGCGCGCTTGCCATCAAGGCGGAAGCTAGGGGTCTGGGGGAGGGGTGTCACGCCCGCGTCGCCGCGTTCGGTTCGGCCTGCCCGGCATAGGGCACATTGCGCCCGCCATAGCGGCGCACGCGCAGGTTGGCCTGTTCACCGTGGCCGGCAAAACCCTCCAGCGCGCAGAGGCGGCTGCAGTATTCGCCGACCAGCGTCGAAGCCTCGTCGGTCAGCACGCGCTGATAGGTGCAGGTCTTGAGGAATTTGCCGACCCATAGCCCGCCGGTATAGCGCGCGGCCTTTCTGGTCGGCAGGGTGTGGTTGGTGCCGATCACCTTGTCGCCATAGGACACATTGGTCCGCGCCCCCAGGAACAGCGCGCCGTAGTTGGTCATCTGGTTCAGGAAGTAATCGGGATCCTGCGTCATCACCTGCACGTGTTCGCTGGCGATTGCGTCGGCGATCTGCACCATTTCGTCATAGCTGTCCGCCACGATCACTTCGCCGAAGTTCTCCCACGCCTTGCGGGCATGGTCGGCGGTGGGGAGGATCTGCAGCAGGCGCTCGATCTCGGCCATGGTCGCGCGGGCGAACTTTTCGCTGTTGGTCAGCAGCACGCCGGGGCTGTCCGGGCCATGCTCGACCTGGCCGAGGATGTCGGTCGCGGCCATTTCGGGGTCGCAGCCGACCTCGTCGGCGATGATCAGCGTCTCGGTCGGGCCGGCGAACAGGTCGATCCCGACGCGGCCGAACAGCTGGCGCTTGGCCTCCGCGACGAAGGCATTGCCCGGGCCGACCAGAATGTCGACCGGATCGATCGTCTGCGTCCCGATCGCCATCGCCCCGATCGCCTGAATCCCGCCGAGCGCATAGATCGCATCGGCCCCGGCCATCGCCTGCGCCGCAACGATTGCGCGCGCCGGGGTGCCCTGAAATGGCGGTGCGCAAGTGATGACGCGCGGCACGCCCGCCACCTTGGCGGTAATCACGCTCATGTGGGCAGAGGCGAGCAGCGGGTACTTGCCGCCCGGGACGTAGCAGCCCGCAGCCTGGATCGGCACGTGCTTGTGCCCCAGCACCACGCCGGGCAGGGTCTCGACCTCGACGTCCTGCATCGAATTGCGCTGGATTTGCGCGAAATTGCGCACCTGCGCCTGCGCGAACTCGATGTCCTTGCGCTCCTGCGGGGACAGGCTTTCAACGCAGCGGTCGATTTCGGCCTGGGTGAGGCGGTAATCCTCGCGGTCCCAGCCGTCGAACTTGTTCGACATGTCGCGCACCGCCGCATCGCCGCGTGCTTCGATGTCGGCCAGCGCCGCTTCGACAATGTCACGCACCTTGCGGTCGGCGTCCGCCTTTGCCTCTGCAGTCGCGCCGCGCTTGAGCCACTGGGCCATGTTACTCCCCATGCGATTGGTTTCGGATCAGCGTCCCAATGCACAAGGGTTTCGGGGCGAACCATCGCATTGTATCGATAGTGCGCTATCGACCGAATGCCTTTGTCGCGGCGGGGTGCCATGGCTAACCGGGCAGGGAATTTCAGATTGGGAGACTATTGCATGCGCCTTGCAACCCTGCGCGATGGAACCAAGGATGGCCGGCTGGTGGTCGTATCGCCCGACGGCAGCCACTGCGCGCCGGCCCCGGTGCAGACCTTGCAACAGGCGCTGGAGGACTGGGATGCGGTTGCGCTGCAGCTCGCCTCTGCCAGCAATTTCCCCGATTCCCTTGATCCTGCGCAGGTCATGGCGCCGCTGCCGCGCGCGTGGCAGTGGCTCGACGGCTCGGTCTATGCCAGTCACGGCGCGCTGATGGACAAGGTGATCGGGGTGGACAAGCCGCCGGTGAGCTGGCCGCTGATGTACCAGGGCGTGTCCGACAAGTTCTATGGCCCGACCGACGATGTGCGGATGGCCGACGAAGCGCTGCAAATCGATTTCGAGGGCGAGTTCGGGATCATCGTCGATGCCCTGCCGATGGGCACCCCGGCGGCGGAATGCATGGCTCACATCAAGCTGGTGGTGCAGATCAACGACTGGTCGTTGCGGGCACTTGCCGGCCCCGAAATGAAGAGCGGGTTCGGCTGGGTCCAGGCCAAACCGCCATGCACCATGGCGCCCTTCGCCGTGACGCCGGATGAACTGGGCGAGCTGTGGCAGGATGGTCGCCCCCACCTTGACCTGCTGGTGGACTGGAACGGTCAGCGCTTTGGCGCAGCCAACGGGGCGCCGATGGGCTATGGCTTTCATGAACTGGTCGCGCACGCCTGCCGCACCCGCGATCTGGTGGCGGGCACGGTGATCGGTTCGGGCACCGTTTCGAACGAGAACTTCCGCGAATGCGGCAGCTCCTGCATCGCCGAACGCCGCGGGATCGAGATCGTCGACGAGGGCGCGCCGCGGACCGAATTCATGAAGTTCGGCGATACGGTGCGGATGCAAGGGACCATGCCCGATGGCCGCGCCCCGTTCGGCGCGATCGAAGCGCGGGTGGTCAAGGCGTGAGCGAGCTTAGCGACAGCGGCCTGCCGCCGGTCCAGCGCGTCGTCACCGGGCACGACGCCAATGGCCGCGCCGTGTTCAAGAGCGAGGATGTGACGCCAACCCGCATGATCCCCAGCGGCGATGCCAGCTTTCTGCTGATCTGGACCACCGAGACGGTCCCCGCCGACAACAACGACGAGACCGATGGCCGCCACCGCGAGGCGGGGCTGACGCTGGAAGGCGGGTCGGTGATCCGAGTGGTGGACATGCTGCCGGGCAAGGCCAGCCCGATGCACCGCACCAATTCGATCGACTACGGCATCGTGCTGGAAGGCGAGATCGAGCTGGAGCTGGATGACGGGGCCAAGCGCACCGTGCGCCAGGGCGGGATCATCGTCCAGCGTGGCACCAACCATCTGTGGCGCAACACCAGTGACAAGGTCTGCCGCATCGCCTTCGTGCTGATCGAGGCCCCGGCCTATCTCCATGGCGGCGTGCCGCTGCCCGAGGACAAGCCGCACTGATGTTTGGCCTTTCCGGCAAGACCGCGCTGGTGACCGGATCGACCCGGGGGATCGGCCGCGCGATTGCCGAGGCGCTGATTGCGCAGGGTGCGCGGGTGGTGATTTCGAGCGAGGATGCTGCGGACACCGCGCGGGTCGCGGGGGAACTCGGCATGCCGGGCTGCCCCTGCGACGTGGCGGACGATGCCATGCTGGCGCGGCTGGTGGACTTCACACTGGCCGAACTCGGCGGGCTCGACATTCTGGTCTGCAACGCCGGGATCACCGGACAAGCCGGACCGTTCGCCGGGATCGACATGGCCGATTACGACCGCGTCATGGGGATTAACCTGCGCAGCCAGGTGGTGCTGACCGGACTGGCGCTGCCGCATATCGCGGCGCGCGGCGGCGGCGCGGCGGTGCTGATCGCCAGCCTTTCAGCCCTGCGCGGCAATGGCCGGATCAACGCCTATGCGCTGGCCAAGGCCGGAGTGGCGCAGCTGGCGCGCAATCTTGCGGTGGAATGGGGACCGCGCGGCGTGCGGGTCAACGCGATTTCGCCGGGCTTCATCGCCACCGAACTGTCCGCGCCCTTGCTCGCCGACGAGGCTTTCATGGCGCGGCGCATGGCGATGACCCCGCTGCGCCGGCCGGGCACGGTGCAGGAAGTGGCCGGGGCGGCGGTGTTTCTGGCTTCGGACGCAGGGGCTTTCGTCACCGGGCACAATCTGGTGGTCGATGGCGGGACGCTGATTACCGACGGGAGTTGAGGCCGAAACAGATCCTCTCCATTTTTCCCGCAGCGACAAATGGAGAGGATCTTTGGTGGCTCACCACGCCGTCGCCCCGGCATCCACGGCAATGTCCGCGCCGGTGACATAGCGGGCCTCGTCGCTCGCCAGCCAGACCGCGCACCAGGCGATGTCTGCGGGTTCGCCCAGCCGCTTGAGCATGTTCTTGGCCAGTACCTGCGCTTCGAACCTCGGATCGGCGGCGAGGTGTGCGGTGGTAGCTTGGGTCTTGATGAAGCCCGGCGCGATGGTGTTGGCGCGGATGTGGTGAGGCGCGCCTTCCATTGCCAGCTGCCGGGTCATCGCCAGTACGCCGCCCTTGCCCGCGCAGTGCGCCAGCGCTGGCGAACCTTCGAGGGCGTGACGGGCATTGGCGCTGGCGAAGTTGATGATCGAAGCGGCACCGCTGGCCTTCAGCCACGGCCAGGCCGCGCGGCTCGCCAGAAACACGATGTCAAGCTCGCCGGTCAGGGTGGTTTTCCAGTCCTGATAGGACAGGTCTTCGATCCAGTCGAACACCGCATAGGCGGCGGCGTTGACCAGCACGTCGATCCGGCCGTGCTCCGCGCCGATCCGGGCGAACAGGGCCTGCACGGCGGCCTCGTCAGTCAGATCACACTGGTCGCGGTCAACAGCGATCACGGTCGCGCCCTCGACCGCGAACAGCTGCGCACAGCCCTGGCCGATGCCGTTCGCCGCGCCGGTGACGACCGCGATTTTGCCCGCCAGCCGCTCAGCCATTTGTTGCCTTGCCGCGCAGTATCCCGATCAGCGCCAGCAGCGCCCCCAGCAGCGCGGCCGCCGAAAGCGCGCCGAACGCCGGGAGCAAGCCGCCAAGCTGGCGGGTGAAGGTGGTCACCACCAGTGGACACAGGAATTGCCCGACCGAGAAGGCCCCGGTCCACAACCCCGCACCGCGCCCGCGAATTTCGAACGGCAGCCCGCTCATCGCCCAGACCAGCAGGGTGGGGAGCAGCATCCCCGCCCCCAGCTGGTTGATGAAGCACCCGATCAGAAAACCGGTCGGCGCGCCCGCGCAGCTCATCAACAGGAAGCCGCAGGTCAGCAGCGTGAATTCCACCAGCAGCAGGCGGAACACCGGGGTCTGCCCCACGCGTGAAAAGATCAGCGTGCCGATCACCACCCCGGTGCTGGCAAGCGAGGTCAGGAAGCCGGTGCGCGCCGGGTCGGTGATCCCCAGCTCGGTCAGCCCGACCGGGGCCTGGATCTGGACGGTGTAGAACAGCACCGACCCATAGATCGTGATCGCGATGATCCCCAGCATCCGTGCCCATGGGAAATGAGCCCAGCTGGCATGGTGCGGGGCCGTTTCTGCCTCGTCCAGTTCATGCCCTTCGGCCGGTTCCCAGGTAAAGCGCAGCACCAGCGCCAGCATCAGCAGTGCCGACAAATACACCCAGAACGGCGCGCGCCAGCCGAACTGGCCCAGCTGCCCGCCCAGGTTGAAAAACACCAGTGCCGACAGCGAGGCAAAGGCGGTCTGCCCCGCCAGCCATTTGTCGCGCGCGGCCCCTTCGAAATAGTCGCCAATCATGGTCGTGGTCAGCACCATGATCAGCGCTTCGGCCAGCCCCACGCCGATCCGGCTGACGATGATCGCGGTCAGATCGGTCAGAAACACCGGGGCGATCCCGACCACAGCATAGGCCACGAACGACCACAACAGCAGCCGCCGTCGCCCGAACCAGTCCCCCAGCATCCCCGCGACCGGGCTGAACAGCGCGACGCACAGCGCCGGGATGGTCAGCACCATCGGCACCCAGTAATCGAAATTGGGGACGCTGCGATACTCGGCCAGCAATTGCGGCAGGATCGGCGCAAGCAGCACGATCGCCATGGTTGACAGCGTGATCGGCAGCAACAGCGCGATGCCGGTCATCCTGCCCGCAATGTGATGGCGGCCCATTCCCTCTCCCTTTCCCACTTGTGCGGCGCAGGCTAGGGCGCGCAGGCCGGACTGACCATGCCAAAGGGTGGAAGCGCACCTATCGGCGCGGCGGGATGATCAGGCCCGGTTGATCAGATTTTCGCACCATTCCTGCCGGCCAGAGCGCGGCTGCGGGGCGCTGTTGGACTGCACCGCGCGGTCGGCCACCTGGGCCAGCGTGGTGCCCTCAGCATGGATCATGCGGCCGAGATCGCCTTGCCACCCGGCATAACGGTCCGCGCGGAAGCGTTCGAGCTGCCCGTCCTCGATCAGCGCGGCGGCGCGCAGCAGGCCCCTGGCGATTACGTCGATCCCGCCGATGTGGCCGTGCAGCAGGTCCACCGCGTCGATCGACTGGCGGCGGACCTTGGCGTCGAAATTCCAGCCGCCATTGCCCAGCCCGCCAGCGCGCAGCACTTCAAGCTGGGCCAGGGTGATCTCTTCGACCGAATTGGGGAACTGGTCGGTATCCCAGCCGTTCTGCGGATCACCGCGGTTGGCGTCGATTGACCCCAGGATGCCCAGCGCGCGGGCCATGGCCAGTTCGTGTTCGAAAGTGTGGCCTGACAGCGTGGCGTGGTTCGCCTCGATATTGACCTTGACCTCACCCTCCAGCCCGAAGCGCTTGAGGAAGGCGTAGACGGTCTGCGTATCGAAATCGTACTGGTGCTTGGTCGGCTCATGCGGCTTGGGTTCGATCAGGATCGTGCCGGTAAAACCGATGCGGTGCTTGTGATCGACCACAAGGGAGAGGAACCGCCCGAAGTTCTCCTGCTCGATCCCGATCTCGGTGTTGAGAATGCTGTCATAGCCTTCGCGCCCGCCCCACAGCACATAGTTTGCCCCGCCCAGCCGATGCGTCGATTCCAGCGCATCGCGCACCTGGCTGGCGGCCCAGGCATAGACTTCGGGATCGGGATTGGTGGCGGCGCCTGCCATATAGCGCGGGTGGCCGAACAGGTTGGCCGTGCCCCACAGCAGCTTGCGGCCATGCGCGGCCTGCAGTTCTTCCAGATGATCGACGGCTGCGGCAAAGCTCTTGCGGAATTCACCGATCGTTTCGGCATCGGCCATCACGTCGACATCGTGGAAGCAATAGAACGGCACATCCAGCTTTTCGACAAAGCTCAACGCCGCCGCGCGCTTCATCGCGGCGTTGTTCGCGTCCATCGGCCCTTGCAGCCAGGGGCGGTTAAAGGTGCCCGCGCCGAACACGTCGCTGCCCGGCCAGCAGAAGGTGTGCCACATGCACACGGCAAAGCGCAGGTGGTCTTCCATCCGCTTGCCCATGACCACGCGGTCCTTGTCGTACCAGCGATAGGCCAGGTCATTGGCGGAGTCCGGCCCTTCGTAGCGGACGGTCTGGAACTGGGCGAAGTAATCGGCGGACATGGCAAATCTCCCGGAATGCAGCCCCTAACCCCGTTCGTGTCGAGCGAAGTCGA
>CAZKAX010000003.1:0-83261 GCA_964550775.1 uncultured Novosphingobium sp.
CTGATTTCGAGGAACATGAGTTCAGAAAGAGACTGTGCTCTGGTCAATCGACCTCCCTCATGGGTGAGTTCTGGCTCACCGCATTGTTTCGTACTTCCTAGCACAATATCGTTTTGATTTCCGAATCCGGGAGCTTCGCATTATCCCCATTTGGTCGTCGTTCGGTTTTTTGGGGCAGCAGTGGCCAAAGCAAAATTGCCAGTAATGACAACGATTGCCTGCCCGGCGCAGATGATCTTTGCCGTGCTGCGCGAGCCCAGCAAGCGGCGGCGCTATGACAGCGCGGCCGATATTCCCGGCCTACAGGGTCTCGATCCCGCCGAGGCAGAGCGCCTGGCGCTCGAACTCATCGATCTTAGCCTCATTGCGCGCGACCATGGCCGCTACACCATCATCGACTGGAGCGTTGACCGGATCACCGAACACCTGGCGCTGGCCGGTGCGATCCAGGCCATGGCGGCAGCCGAGGTCGCGGCTTGCCACGGAAAGACGGATTTCAGCCATCTCGAGGCGCTGAATTCGGCGCTAAAGGCCTATGACGACATGGATGCGGCAAACCTGCTTCAGGGGGCCTACATCGATTATCAGTGGCACCTCGAGCTCGTCCGTCTGAGCGGTAATCGGGCGGCGCTTGCCGCTTATGGCAAGTCGGTTCCGCCGGCGGTGTGGATTGCAGGCGCCAACTACTTCCAGCTCGACGAAGCGCGCAGTTCCTTGGTCGAGCACGACCGATTGGTCGCCTACATGAAGGCGGGCGATACCCTGCGCGCGCGTGATGCGGTCTCGTTCCATGTCGAGGAAGCAGCCGCTCAAATCCGCCGCGCTGGCGCGGCAAGGATCGAGAGCTATCCGGGCAAAGGCACCTGACCTCCAGCGCCGCGGCGCTGCGAGGAGAGGGGGTTCTAGGCTTGTGCGGAGGGCTCGACCAGTTCCTGGCACATGATTGAAAATCCAGTCCGTTTGGGGTAATCATGGCCAGGGCGAGGAGACCCTCGATGGACCATGATCGTTACGGACTTGATGGAATGCCGATTTATCCGCGACCGGGTCATTTTGACCATGTCACGGGTGTCAGGCTCCCGACGTTTCGCGGTAAATCCAGGACCATGGGCCGCTGGCCAACGCTTTTGCTCATAGCCCTGATGGTGATCGCTGCGATTGCATTGGCTTCGGCCTCTCACCTGTTCGGTTGAAAGTCAGGTTCGTCTCTTGGCAACATGCAGGTGATCACGCTCGGGCTTGTCAGGGAAGCGCTCGAACTGAACAGCATATCCGTCACCAAGCCGTGACCGAACCTGCGAAGCCCAGCGCTCGCCCTGCTCGTCTGAAATGTTGTTGCCCCTGAAGTCCAGGGCGCGATCGTCATAATGCGCTGACCCGGCCATGTGCTGGCTGCTGTCATTGCCCGACGTCACCACCGGGGTTGGCAGGCCAAGCGAACGGGCCTCTTCAGCCACCGCTCCCATTGCGGGAACAAGGTCTCCATCCATATGGCCGAGCCTGGCGCCGGGCTTGACCTTGATGCCAAGATCGCGCGCCAATGCGGCGCCATCGACTGGACCATCGGGCACCGCGAGCAGCGTGCCGCCTTCGAGCGGCGAAGGCACCAGCCCCTCTGCGCGGGGGGCGGATGGAAGCGCAGGCGTTTGCGGCATACCGAGATCGGCATTGGTCCCTAGCGATCCCACACCTGAGATCCCGGCAACATCGCTGAGTTCGTCGATCCGGTGAGCGCGCAAGTCGCCCATCAGGTCGTCCATGATATAAGTGATGGCCTGGTCGCGGCGCGTCAGATCCCGATAGTCGAGCCGCGGATTGGAGAGGTCAGGCAAGTGCCACTCCGGGTGCTCGCGCTGCAGGGCCTCATAGCGATCCTGGATCAGGTTCGACATGTCGCTCGAGATCTGGAAGCCGTGGCTTTCGGCGTAGCTCGC
This sequence comes from uncultured Novosphingobium sp., assembly GCA_964550775.1. Classification (GTDB taxonomy): domain Bacteria; phylum Pseudomonadota; class Alphaproteobacteria; order Sphingomonadales; family Sphingomonadaceae; genus Novosphingobium. The sequence goes on from CAZKAX010000003.1 coordinate 1,935, forward strand.
CTCTGACATCATCCGGCTGCCGATCTCGCGGTATCGAGCCGCAGCGGCGCGCCGTTCCTCGGCCTCGCCAATCCGCCAATCGCTGCCATCGGTGCTGGTGTGCGAACGGCTATGGTCGGTGTAATCCGAGCTCTGGCTATATGTGCCCGAAGACTGAATATCGCCGCTCGACCCGCTGACCACCATGCGGTCGCTCGTCTCGTCTGACTTGTCGGTGCCGCGCGTGGTCTGGTTGGTTGCTGAGCGCTCGCTTCCAGCATTGGCGCTATCGCCGCTTTCACGGCGTCCGGACAGCGAGCCAGAAAGAGAGGCAGACACGCCGCTTCCTACTTCCGATTCCAGAGGTGTGCCTACCGTTCCGGTACCAGTCAGCGAAAGGCCTGACCCAAATGTCCGACTGCTGAAATCACTCGATGAGCGGCTATTGCCCTCGCGAAGGATAAGATCGTTGTTGGTGACCTCGCGCGTCGAGCTACCCTTGGCCTGTTCGACGACGACGTTGCCGCCGACATTGTGAGTGTCGGATGCGCGCGATCCGCTTTCGCGCCGGGCTCCTGTCACATCGCTGGTCGCGCTGACAGCGCTACCGAACTGGCCCTTTGAGCTGGTCCAGCTGCTCGAGGTGCCGTTCTCGATCTTGTCGGCCTCACTCAAATACCATTGGCCCTGGGATCTGAGGTCGGTCGCATAGCCCCGCGTCATTGTGGGCTTGAACGGCAACTGGGAAATCGCCGCGTTGGTATCGATCACCGAATGGCCCGAGCCATATTCGTTGAACATGCGCCCGTCCGCTTCGCGGAAGCCCGAATGCCCTGCGCCCGCCAAAAGGTTTGGCGCCTGATTCCACTGCGACACCTGCCGGTTCTCGGCGTTTAGGTTGCCGTAGCTGACGTCACCATAGGCGTAGTTGCCAGTGGTTCGCTCAAGCGCCGCGGCGTCCGAACCCGCCTGGACCGGGGCGAGCATCGAGCCCAGGTTGTTGGCGACCGACATGGTCCCGCGCATGACCATCAGCGCCAGCATCGGCACCGACATCATCAGGAAGCCCGCCATCGTGGCGATGTCCTGGTTCACCGCATCGATCCCCGCCCAGTTTGCGAGGTTCACGCTGCCTCCCGAGACTGCCGCCGTCTGAGAAGCCAGGCGGTCCATGATGAACGAATGGATGAGGACGTAGATCGGCCCCCAGGCCGAGAGGTAAAAGAAGCCCGAGAAATAGCCCTTCAGGGTCGCGATGCCGGTGCGCGGGAACAGCAGCAGCGGGAAGACGATCGGAAACAGTGCATAGAAGACCACGGTCAGGACCACGCCGAGCACAGGAATCCAGATCAGCCCCTGCTCGGCCGCAGTCGTCATCGCGTTGCGTGTCTGGGTGTCGGCTCGCTGGAGCGCGAACGAATCGGCGTCGGCATTGCCAAAATCGAGTTGGGCCGCCTCGAAGGCGTCGACCATGCTCTTCTGCTTGAAGAACTGATTGCGGGTCATCGCCGTGCCGGTCAGCAGCTGCGAGACCACCGGGACGTCGGCAGCAAGCTTGGCGCCGGCGGCAGCCTCAGTGAGCTTGGGATACATCGAATGGGCAAACGGAAGCGCATAGGCGTTGATCTGCGCATCCCACTGGTTGTTGAGGAGCGTCCAGGCCTGCGCGCAGGTCTTGCCCTCGATATCGACGGTGCCGGTGCCGGTATCGGTCAGGTACTTCATGCCGCGGTTGGTCGCGGCATTGACCCCGAGCTCGGCCCAGAGGTCGGGCGCTTCGCTCAGCAACTTGAGGCTCTTGGTGCCAAGCAGGATGTCATAGTAGGCGCACTGCTTGAGGTAGCCATCGACATTGGCCTTGAACACCGGATCGCGGATCTCGAACCCGCGCGCCTTGTCCCACATCCGCGCGCCGTAAACGAAGCCGCCGTTCGAGTAGCTCAGCGCGGCCGGCATGACGAAGACCGTCTCTGCCGTGCGGGTCAGGTAGTCGCTGATCTGGCTGGTGAACGAGGCCATCGCGGCGAGCCCGATCGGCACGTTGGCCACTGTGGCGGGCGCGAGCCCGGGATTGACGCGGTCGGTGACCTTCACCGTCACGGTCGGAACCATCAGCACGGTGTAGATCAACGTCGACTGGATGAACCAGCGGAACCATGCGCGCCAATCGAGATCCATCGCGGTGATGAGGAGTGCGTAGATCAGCCCCATCACCATGACGACGCGGATCAGCGACTTGAACCCACCCGAGCCGGTCCAGGCGGCGATCGCGTTGAAGGTGTTGACGAGGTAGTCGCCGCCCCCGACCGTGAAGACCTCGAGCATGGACGGTGCCCCCTACTGGACCTGGCTGCCGAGCGTGCGCGAGAAGCGCAGCGCGGCCGACATCTGAGGGCTAAGCTGGGTGCGCAGGGTCTTTTCGAGCATCTGCGTGCGCTGGATGAGCGCAAAGGTCTGGTCGAAACGCTGCGAGGTGCGCGCCGCGATCCCGAGGAAGTTGTGCCGGGTCTCGTAAAGCCCCTCGCGCCATTCGCGCAAGCTATCCGCATCGGCCCCGTTGAAGTCCGAGCGCGCATTCACTGCCATGTCGATGAAGCGCATGGTCATGGTGGTGACGAGGTCGACCGCGACGATTTCGGAAAGGTCGTTGATCTCCTGAGCCGAGATGCCGAACTCGGCCGCCGCGCTGACCGTGATGATCTTGTAGACTGGCACGCTTGCCATGCCGAGGAGCTGGATCTCGGCCGGGGTCAGCGAGGCGCCGGGATCGCGGACCTTCAAGGCCATGCTCTCGATCAGCGTGCGCACCCTCGCCTTGATCGCCGCATTGGGCCCGATCACCATGTCGATCTCGCTCGGCGCCATGCACTTGGTCGCATCGCCGCCGCAGCTCCAATACTTGTGCGGAGTGGAAGACGTGCCATCGAGCATGGCGCTGATCAGCGCCGGGTCGGCCGGGCCGATGAACTGCACCCGCGGCTTGCCGCCGTTGCCGGCCGGATCGTAGATCACGGTGCCGACCAGGGTCATCAGGAACTCGCGGAACTGGGTGTCGAACCCGCCGTACTTCTTGCCCAATGCCTCCCAGGTGTAGTTGTTGGGCATTCCGGCCTGCTCTTTCATGTCCGGGTCGGAATTGGCGCTCTTCAGCGCCTCACGCTGGCCGCCGTTGTTGCACTGCTGGCGCGCGCGGGCCCAGTCCGAGACCGCGCCCTGGCTGTTGGCGATCGCCTCGCAGATGACCGAACTGGCCGTATCGCTCTTGGGCCACAGGCCGCCGACCAGCGCCTGCGCGGTCTCGCAGGACGAGATGTTCATCTGGTTCATCTGCTGAACCTTCTGCGCGAGCTCATCCATGACCTTGCCGATCTCGGGCGAGATCGTGTCGATCGCGAGCTTGAAGGCAAAGCCGAGCGCATTGTTTGCGGTCGCTTTCAGCATCGCGACGAGCTCGGCGGTGTTGATGAACGAGAAGGACCCCGCGAAGAGGTCGATGCCCCCGCACCCGGCGCGCGCATGGGGCAACTGCAAGTTGAAGGGCTGGATGTTCTTCTGCGGGAAGCGCGACCAGACCGAGCCCATCGAATAGTAGCCCGCCGACTGCCCCTGATAGGCACTGGGACCAGTGACGTTGGCCTGAACCCCCATGTCCGACATGAAGCTCTGCATCTCGCCCTCGACCCCTGCCAATGCGGGACTGGGCGAAGCGAGCAGGACCGCGGCACCGAGGACTGTCCCAAGCGCGCGGCGCGAGGCCCCATGGACGCGAGCGGCGAGTTTGCGGGCGCGCATCAGTAGTCGCTCCCCACCTTGACCTGCGTCAGCTGGAACACGCGGTCCATGATCTCGTCCTGGCTGAGAATCCCGTAGCCGATCGGCATCGGCTGCTTGGTGACGGAATCGAACAAGACCAGCGCGGGCACCTGGCGGTCGGTGCCAAGCCCGAGCTTCTCGTATTGTCCGCTGTCGACCATGTAGCCGGGGAAGGTCGAGGAAGGCCCGCCGTCGGTCGAGACCGCAAGCACTGCGAGGCCGTACTTGTCGGAAACGGCTTTGAGGATCGGCGAGAAGATGTCGCAGGCCCCGCAGCTCGAGGCGAAGAAGTAGAACACCCCGTAGCGCTGCGAGAGATTGGCCATGACCCGGTCGCGGTCGGTTTTGCGCTCGTCGATCCAGGCGCGCTTGCCCAGCGTCGAGACCGGGCGCTGCAGCGTGTAATCGAGCCCCGGATCCTGCCACAGCGCGCGCTGCCAGACGTCGGCAAACATCGAGGAGCGGTCGAGCTGTTCGCGCTGGAAGCGGACATAGGCGGTGACGTTCTCCGGGCTCGGCTCGAGGATTGCGCGTGCTTTCAGTTCTTCGAGCTGGGTGCCGATCGCCGCGAGGCGCTCGCGGGCCGGGGGCTGCGCAGCAGCAGCCTTGCGCGGCTCCTCTTTGGGCTTCTCGCAATAGAACCAGGTGCCGAGCTTCCTCTCCTTGCAGTAGAGCGCGTCCTCGCTTTGGCGGACTTCGACCCCATCGCCGTCGGCGGCGAGCAGCGGAGCGGTTCCGGTAAGCATGAAGCTGGAGGCGGCAAGCAGGGCAATACATTGGCGGTGGTTCATGATCCGCTCCTCTCGAATTCCTTGATCAATGACATGAAGACGCCGAGGTCGAGCAGCCGGCGGCCGCCATCGAGCAGGCGCACCAGTGCACAGTAGAAGCCGGACAGTGCTTCGCTCCCGGCTTCGGCAATTGTGTAGGTTCCGGCCTCGAGCCGCGCCCATCCGCGCCTGACGATGGCATTGAGCTGCGCTCTGAGGCTGCGCGCGCGGACCGGACGGTCGAACCAGGCCGAGATCTCGGCGGCGATGCCGCGCGCGGTCAACGGACCCTTGCGGGCAAGCGCCATGCCGATGCAGAATTCGAGCACGGTAAGATCGGGCGCGGCGTCGTAGGCACCGAACGCGACCACGCGTGCGCCGCTTCCGGGCACAGGATTTCTGTCGGGCTCAGGGCGTGTGCGCGGCATAGTAGGCCTCGATCTTTGCCTGGATTTCGATGAGCGCGGCGGCTTCATCGGGGAGCTTCGCCGCATCGACGAACTCGGAGTAGATTTCCGTGAAATCCATCACCGAGAGGTCGAGCTGCTGGAATTCGAAGATGGTGAAGCCGTCGCAGACGGGCTTCTTGGGCGTCCCCCAGGTCTTGCCGATCTGCGGGCGGCCCTGCTCCTGAAGGATCCGGCTGATCTTCGATTGGAAGCAGCAATAGACGTCGCGCTTGGAGAGACAGATGCCAAGGAAGCTCGAGGAGCAGTAGGTGCCGATCTTGTGGCACAGCCCGGCATCGTCCTTCTGGTCGAGCAGTACCTCGGCCGGGCTGCACAGCAGCGGAACGAGCAGCGGGACGCCCTTGCCCGAGCAGCAGTTGGCAAGGCCGAAGACCTTGTGCGCGCAGCTCTCGGCGGTGCCCTTGAACAGGGTCAGCGTGCTTTCGTCGAACTCGGAATTGGCCTGCCCGAGCGCGTTCAATGCCACGACCGCGTCCTTGAACTCGTCGGAGGCTTCGCGAACAATTGGTTCGCAGTCGCCATTGACGCAGTAGACGTCGCCGCCGCAGATGTACTGGGCGGGCTGGCTCGTCGAGCCCGGGATCGGGCACTTGTAGACGCGCTCGGCAACCTTGCACGAGCCATCGCTGCTTGGCGGATCGTCAAGACAGGTCTCGTGGTCGAAGGTGCAGCCCGGGGTCGCATCGAGCTTGCCGCAGTCGTTGCCGCCGCCAACCACGGTCTGGCACTGGTATGTCTTTGTGGTCTCCCAGCAGGCCCGCGTGACGGGCACACCATCGATCAGGCGGGTTTCATTGGGGGCAGTGCAGGTTTCGGAAGTGAGGGTGCAGGTGCCAAGATCGACCGAGCAGGCATTGTCGGTCCAGACCTGCGTGAACCACTTCGATACCGAGCTTTCGGGTACGATCCCGGCAACATTGGCGCTGCACGAATAGACCTCTTCGGGCGCCGCAGGCTCGAGGCAAGTGAGGTAGCCCCCTCCCCCGAACGGATCGCCGATGAAATCCCAGGTCTTGCAGAGCTGACGATCGGTGAGGCCGGCTGCGGCGGCAGTGGTGCGCGTGCAGGTCGATTCCAAAGCAAGGGTGCCGCACTGCTGGAGGCCGCTTACATACTGCACCGGAAAGCCGGTAACCGGATCGAAGGTCAGCGCGTCGGTGATGCCTTCGGTGTTACAGCGATAGACGTTGCTGACGACCTGGAAGGCGTCAGCCGGCGGCGGCTTCGCCACTGTGCCCATGAGGTAGACGTTGGGATCGGTGACCGCCGCGTCGCAGTCGTAGTAGTCGACCGTGAGGTTGTATTCGGGAACGGGGAAGGTCCCGGTCTTGCGGCACAGGGAATTGCCCTCAAGCGCCGCGCAGCCCGGAAAGCCCGGGGCGGTAACGCAGAGGTACTGATAGAGCGTCTCGTTCCAGGCCGCGACGGTAAGGCTGCGGGTGCAAGTCTTGGGTTGTTCAACCACACTCGAACCGACATTGCAGGTCCACTCGGCAGTGTTGGTCGTCCCCGGGCTCGGCGGCAGCGGCACGCAGTTGCCGCTCGAGCCGTCCGCGCTCATGCCCTGGAGGTAGGCATTGGGATCGTCGGTGACAGTGTTCGCGCGCGAGAGGTCCGCGCGGGTGACATCGACGGTCGGCCGCGTGGTTGAATTGGCGGTGCGGTATGCATCGCTATTCACGCCGGCTGCCGCCCCATCAGCGTACATGTTGCCGGGATTGTCGTAATACTGGGTGAGGCCGGGATAGTTGGCCTGGTAGCCGGGTATCTGCCCTGCGGCCCCCGGGGCATCGGTGATCCCTTGGTAGGCACCGCGCACGCTCGATCCGGTTGCCCGCGCCTCGGCCTTGGCTTCATCCACAGTCATTGTGGCAGGCGCGGAAGGTGGCGGCGGGGCTGGTGCAGGCACGCCGGGATCGATCGCGGGCGGGAGCGGCGGCTGCGGCTCGACGAGATCATCGGGCGGGGGGATGTAGACCTGCGCCGCCGCGCCGGTCGCGGCGATCAGCCCCAGGGCGGCAAACGCCAGAGCTGCAAAACGCCGCCCGGCCATCTCAAGGAGCCTTCGCTAGCTGGGCGAGCGCGATGCGCGCAACGCCGGCACCGGGTCCGCGGCCACCGGCAAAGCTCTCGAGCGCATATTCCACCGTGACATTACCGGTGAGCCGGTCGTGGTCAGGGGTGGCGCTGGTGCAGTCGAGCCCGTCGCAGAGCTCGTACTCGCGGCCCGCCGCAACAAAGGTCGGCGCGGCTTCGACCTTGAAGGCGCGGAACAGGCGCGGGTCGATCGCGAGATGGGCTTCCTGGCCTTCGTCGGTCACCACCCGCTTCAGCCCTTCCGCAAAGGCCTTGGTGCTACCGCCCGGAAATCCGCGGAACACCACCACGCCGCCCGCCTTGGTCGTGTCGGCGATCAGGCGGGTAAGCGAGGCTTGCGGCATCGACAGGCTGGCAAAGACCATGAACATCGGCCCCTCGCCCATCGGCGCGCGGGTATTGGCCGCGGCCCCGGCGAGGAGCTCGTCGAAGTCGACCACGCCGTCCGGGCCCCTGGGGAGGCTCGCGGGATCGATCGCGGCGACGGAGGCCAAGCCTTGTTCGCGCAAGGTCTCGGCTTCGGCGCGGTGCGCATCGCCCTTGCCGGCGACGGCATCGACGAGGGTCTGGGCATCGGCCGTCGCCTCGGTGGCCCGGTCCTTGATGGCCTTGAGATCGATGCCGTCCATTGTTTGCGCGAGCGCTGCCGAAACCGCGGTGAGCGCGAGGAAGCCCGCGATCGGAGCCATCCGTGCCTTTGATATGGCGCGTGCGAAGGTCATGGGCGTCCTCACAGCATGCAGCAGTTGCGCTTGCGCCAGACGAGGTAGCCAAAGTCCTCGCCCTTGACGGGGTAGCCCTTGCCGGTCTGGGGAATGATGGTGGTCGCGCCGATCGGCGCGCAGGCGTAGCGGCCCTTTACCGTCGAGATCGGGTTGGTCATCTGCAGCCGGTATTGCTGCTTGCGCATCACCGGCATCAGGTACTTGTGGCACAGCGCCTTCGATCCCATCGTCCCCCAGGCGAGCGCCTCGCGGTGCATCTTGTAGAGCATGCGTTCGGCGACGAGCCGCGAAGCCTGGATCGGGGTGACGTGCGCGGCGACGTGGCCGTTCAGCGGGTACATTCCGCCGTTGCAGCCCGCGCACCAGAACATCTGGTCGATCGGCAGCTTGGCGGTCGCCGCGACGCAGTCGGCCGCGCAGGCCGCGGTCGCGATCGGGTTCGAGAACAGCGCGACTTCCGGATTGATGATCGAGGTGAGCGCTGAATCCTGCCACAGCGGGTCGATCTCGGTGACATAGGCGACATCGAACGTGGTCTGCTCGAAGCAGAGGAAATCGGTCAGGATCTCCATCCAGTAGAGCAGCGGGTAGACGTAATAGTGCGACTGCCACTGCGAGCTGTTCTGCGCCTTGCCGCCGATCTGGCTGCGCCCTTGCACGTGCCCGTTGCCGATGGCGAAACCGGGATTGAGGCGGATCCCGCCGAGATTGGGAAAGCACCAGGCCTTGTTGGTGACGTCGACGAGCCGTACGGGTTCCCAGAAGCCCACCGAAATGCCGATGCGCGGGATCGGCGAGCCGCAGGCGCACAAGGGAAACGAGGGATTCTTGGGATCGGGGCGCGAGCCTTTCCAGATCGAGAGACCGCCGATCGACAGCGGGAACAGGCATGACCAGCAGACATCGGTGATCGGATTGATGAATTTGCCGTGGCACGAGACCGTATCGGCGCGCGCGGGCGCGGTTGCGGCAAAGGCGAGCGCCAGCGCGGCGAGCAATCCCGCGAATTTCCGTACGAGCCGCTTCATGGCTGCGCTCCTTGGGCAAAGTCCTCATCCGCCCGCAACTTGGTGCGGAAGTAAGCAATGCCGTGGAGCGGCGCGGCGAGCGCGAGGATCAGCGCGGGACCTGCGCCCCACAACCCAAACAGCGCTTTGAGGAGCGGGAGCAGCAGCACAGCGAGCGCCAGCGCCCAGCACAGCGCCATCCACCAGCGCCGCATGTGGCGCAGACGCGCCGTTTCGGGAGCGGCCATCGGCGTCTTGAGGAAGTCGATCAGCGGGTGGGTCATGACACCTTGCCTCCGCCAGAGAGAACGGGTGCGGGTGCCACTGCAGCGGGCGGTAGCGGCACTTCGCTGATCTTGAGGTTTGCGCCCGCAGCCGTGACCACCGCAGGAGTGTGGCGGATGCCGAACTTGGCGGTGAGCGTGCCGCCCTGGTCGAAGTAGAAGCGCCGCTGCCAGGGCTTCATCGCATCGAAGGGCGATCCCGAAACGAAGATGATCTTGGCGCGCGCGTCGCTCCAAGTCCTGACCGCCCAAGCGAGTTCGGCGGCATTGTCACCGTCGACGAAAACCAGCGCCTGGCTCAATTGCACCATGTCGAGCGGATTGACCCGGGTTCCGCGCGCAGCGATCAGGTTGCCCTTGGCATCGACGATGTCATCTTGCGTGACGATCGAGGGATCGAACAGCCATTCGCGCCTGGTAAGCGCAGGGGTCATGCCATCGACCGGCTTGGGGCGGCGCACGCTGGCTACCGCTTGCTCCTGCATCTGGCGCTGCATGCGCTCGATCCCGCCGTTGGCATCGAGCGTCCTCAATCGCGTCTCGATCGTCGTGAGAAGATCTGTCTCGATGATCGGGAAGGTCTGCCCCATCTGCCCGTAGTCGGCAGCGCGCAGGCTCGAGATAACCGGCCAACCGACCAGCAGCGCCACGCCGCTGGCGGCGATCAAGGCGGCGGCGGGCCTCACAGCAGCGAGTCCCCGGTGCCGATGATCCTCCCGGAACAGACAAAGCCGATATCGGCATAGCGGCTGTCGAGCCCATCCTTGTGGGCGGTGCCGAGATAGTAGCAGTGTTCGGGTATCCGCCCGGTCGGGCCAGGCTCAAGCCTCTCGCCGCGCGAACTCGCCGGCTTGAGGCGCGCAACCTCGGCGCCATTGATCCGCACCACGGCGCCCTCGCGGCTCACCAGGTCGCCCGGCATGCCATAAACCCGCTTGGCAAAGGGCGGGGCCACCTTGCCGAAATGCGCGGTGATGAGCGGGGTCTGCGGCGCCTTGAAGACCACGAAGTCGCCGCGCGTCGGCACGCGGTGCTTGTCGATCCAGAATGCCCAATTGGGGAGCGACTGGGTGGTGTTGATCAGGATCGCGTGTTCATCGCGCCAACTTGCGAGCGAAGAACTCGCCGCGAGGCACGCCGCCAGCGCGCCAATCGCCAGCCAGCGCTTGGCATGACTGCCGCTCCGCGCCGGGGGCTCAGGGTGTGTTTCAGTTTGCAGGGGCATTGCCCTGCCCCCCGAGAAACCCAGCCTTCGGCGCCGGTCCCGACCCCGACCCCTGCCCCGAACCCGACATAGCGGCACGCATTGCGCCCATGACATCGGTGCCGCTCGCCGCTGCCTGTTGCGGCATCCGCACGCGGGCATAGACCTCGCGGCGCACGTCTGCGGTGATGTCGGGGACATTGCCGGCGACGACCGCTTCGCCGACCAGCACGATCTGCCCGGCTGCGCCGCGCCGTTCGAGATTGCGCTGGATCTCGCTCATGAAGGCCCGGGTTTCGGTGGTGACCTGCTCGGGCGGCGTCGCCGAGCGCGCCTGCGCCTGGACATATTCGCCAACGATCCCGGAGAGCTGGACCTTGGCGATCGCCGGCCTCTCAGGTCCGCCGAGCACGCTCTTGGTCACCCATGCGCCCCAGAGGCCCGCCGCGACGAGTGCGGCGACGAGCGCGACCGGGGCCGCACCGAGGCGCGCACGCGGCGTTTGGCTAGCAGGCGCCGTCGCGACGTCGGCCTCAAACAGCGGGCCGGGCGCTGCGGTCTCGCCGCCTGATGCGGCTGCACGGGGCTTACCTGCCATGATCTCTCTCCTTGCAAGTGGGGGTTGCCGCAAGGCTCAGGTTCCCGAGCGAATGGCGGCGGAAGAAAGCGAGCACGGCGAACAGCGCAGCGCTTGCCAGCCAGAAGAACAGGCGGAAGCGGTCCTGCCGCGCGGCATCGGCCGCAACGTAGCGCGAGGCGAAATTGTCGAGCTGGAGCACGGTCCCGGAAAAGCTGAAGTTCCCCAGCGCGGCGAAGAACAGGAGCCACAGGGCAGCAACGCAGCCGAGCGTGACCGCGAGCCAGCCCGTCAGCCGCAGCGCGACATAGCAGCCGTCCGCCAGGTGGGATGGCGCGCGCGACGCCGCGGCCCGGACAACGGCGGGCGTCATTCGGCCGCCTCCGCAAGCTCGCCCTCGGCGAAATCAGGCGCGCCCGGCTCGGGCGGCACGAAATCAGGGAAAGCCACCCGCTCGATCGCATCGGGGAGCGCCAGGCCGCTGCGCACCTTGTCCTCGATCTCGGAAAAGACCCGCGGGCTCGAGGAATAAAGCGTCGCCGAATAGGGATCGAGGACGAGGCGCCCCACAGCGAGCGTCTCGGGCCCCTTGATGAGCACGTCGGAATACTCGGTGCCATTGCGTTTCAGCGAGCGCAGCAGGCTCTCGGTATAGTGGTCCATCTCGAAGCGCTGGTGCTTGGCGAGATCGTTGATCGTCTCTTCCTTCTGCTGGAGGACGATCGACCAGTCCGAGTTTTCGAGCGCGGCGAGCGAGCCTTCCGACTTGTAGAAGTCATTGAGGGACTGGGTCGCGGTGATGAGCGATCCGCCATATTTGCGGCAGGTGCGGGCATAAGTCTCGATCGCCTGGCCCATTTGTCCGCCGCCGAGCAGCTGCCAGGCCTCGTCGATCATGGTGAGCTTGGGCACCGAACGGTCGAGATCACGCATGACCCGAAGCGTCAGGAACATGAGCGCGGTCAGCGCGACAGAGCGCAGTTCGGGCTTCGAGGAGAGATCGGAGAGCTCGAACACCGTGAGCCCGGCTGAGAGATCGATCGAACAGGCGCCTTCGAAGAAGCGGCCATAGGTGCCGCCGGTGAGGAACGGCGACATGGCGTCGGCCAGATCGCCGGCATAGGGCGATGGCAGTGCGCGCAGCGCTGCCGCGACATCATCGATCGTGCCCGCGCGCTGCTTGTCGCGCCAGACCGTGCTCACCGCAGAATCAATCAGCCCGCGCTCGGTATCGGACAGCCGGTCCTGCTGGCGCGCCATTTGCCCGACGATCGATTTGAGCATGGCGAGGCACTCGACCTCGTAGTCCTCGCCGTCCTCGTCGCTTGCGAGGGCTTCGCCATCGATCATGTCGAAGGGATTGAGCGAGAAACCCGAGGACAGCTTGAACTCGACGAAAGCGCCGCCGAAGGCCTTGACCATGTGCTCGAACGAGCGGCCGTCGTCGATCACGATGACCTTGGCCCCCGCCCCCGACATCGCCGCGCAGACGTCCTGCAGGAACACCGACTTGCCCGAACCCGACTTGCCGAACACCGCAACGTTGTGGTTGCCCGCCGCGTTCTGGAACGGCGACCAGAAGAACGGCTGACCGCGCCGCCCGATCAGGAGGACGTGGGGGATATGACCGCCGGTGTGCTCGCCCTGAAGTGGCGCGATCGAGGCAGCGGTCGTGGTCAGCATGGTCTTGAAGCGCTTCATGCGTTTCAGGTCAGCCGAGAGCCCGTTAGGGAGTGACAGCGGCATCGCCGCGAGCAGGCCCATAACCTGGAGGTAACGCTCGTCGATGAGGTCCCACCCGCAGGCCTTGTAAACCGACTTCACCATGCGCTCGTTGATGTCGCCCTTGCCGAGCGGCGAGAGTGCGCCGACGCCGTAATAGACCTGCGCGAGCTTGCGGCCCTGGCGGATCTCCGCCTGCACATACTGCCATTCGTCGCGCTGTTCGGAGAGCTGCGGCAGGAAGCGGGCCGAGCGGCTGTCCGCAAGACTGGTGGTGCGCATGACCTTGAGCCCTGCGCGCGAGGCGACCGCTTCCTCGTCCTGGTAGACGAGCCCGAGCACGGTCATGACGTTGCAGCCGAACCTCAGCTTGTCGTTGATGACGTCGCCGATGATCTTCTGGACGTCCCACGGCGCCCATTGCTTGGGCAGGTTGCGCACCGAGAAGAAGCGCCAGTCGAACTTGTCGGGCACGACCTCGCCGATTACCGGTGCGCCGTCCTGGCGCGCGCCGGTCGGGCGAAAGCGCTCGGTGTGGAGGACGATCCGGTCCGGCGTGACCTGGGTCTCGAGGTCGCGCCGCACGCACTGGACGTTGATCGGATCGAGCTCGGAATAGTGCTCAGGCTTGTCGGCATTATCGACCGCCGGGCAGAGAAAATCGTCGAGGAAGGCGATCAGTTCGACCGGGCTCATATCGCGCGCCGGGATCGACAATGCCTGGAGCGTCCCCATGAGGCTTTCGCGCACCGAGACGAGCGTGTCGGCGCCGATCGGGCCGCTCAATCGGGCACCGATCGAGAGGATCACGCGGGTGTTGCGCAGATAGAACGGCGCATCGCGCGAGATCGACATCCAGGCCGCCCGGCGCAGCCAGCGGGCGCGGTGCATTGCCGCGCGGCCATAGACGCCCTTGGCGACCACGCGCGGCATGACCCAATCAGCGATGCGCTCGCCAACCGAGGGGCTTTGCCAGTGAATCAGCTGGATCTCGCAGCCCGAGGGCACGGCGTCGGAGAGGAACTGGGTGAGAAGCTCGCCGCTGCGCTCGTCGGCGCCCATCATCGGCGCCAGCTCGAGAATGAACCCGACCGAATCCGTATTGATGAACATGCGGCTTTTCTTGTCGAAGCTGCGATAGGGCAGCCAGTTCGACAGCATCGGCGCGCCCAGCACCGGGCGCTCCGCCTCGGGATGGGCGCTCTCGCCGAACACCATGTCGAGGAACCGGTCCCAGAAGCCGCTCGAGGTCATGGTCCCTTACTCCTCGACCTTGGCCGGAAAGGCGGCGGGGCCATTTGCAGGTTTGGCAGTGGCCGAAGCCGGCGTGGCAGCAGTTGCCTGCACCGCAATCGGTGCAGCACTCACGGGTGCCGGCGGGGCGGGAACTGCCCCGGCCGGCGCCTTCGCGGTATGGGCGAGACGCGCCTGCACTTCTGCGCGGATCGCATCGACCGCGTTGCCCGACTTGAGTGCCGCAGCCTTGGCTCGCGCCGCAGCGACGGCCTCCGGGCTTGGCAGTGATGGCGGCGGGCTATCCGCCGGCGCGCCAACAGGAGCGGCGACGCTCTCGCTAACCGGGGCAGACGTGGCGGGCGGTGGACTGTAGGCGGTGCTGGCGAGGCTGATCGCGCGGCCTTCGACCTGGTCGCCAAGGTTGGGCTCGCCCGAGGACAGCTGCATCCAGGCGCCATCGTCGACCACCGCGTGAACGATCCGCGGCTCGTGAAGATTGCCGCCGCCATCGACGAACGACGGGAAGACGACCCTCAGTACCCTGCGCTCGCGGTGGACCATGCCGTCGCCCGCAGCGGCAATACGACCTGAACCGGACGGCACGTAAGACGCCGTTACTGCCTTGGCTGCCGCCGGTTGGCGAATGTACGGCCCCGCCGGCGTCATTGGTCGGGCATTCTGGATCACTGACAGCGCCTGGTCGTCGATCAGGGTCGACGGGGCGCAGGTCCCTCCCGGCGCGCTGCAGGCAAAGCTGCCCTTGATATTGCCGCCGAACAGCGAGGTGCAGGCGGCAAGCTGGGTCGCGGCAAGCCCGACCGCAGCCATGGTCGCTGCCCGGGCGAGGCCACTCGGGGTCCGGCGCTCAGCGAGCATTCCAAGACGCACGGCAAGTCGCCAGAACGCAAGGCCCGACGCGAGCGACAGCGTGCCTTCGCCCAGCGCAACATGGCCTGCCGAGCGAACCCAAGCGCGCCCACGCAGCTTCGCCAGTTCCGAAAGCGTGAGCAGCCGCCCCTGCGGCGGGGCATAGGCTGCGACAAGGTCGTGCCACAGCAGGATCGCCTCGCGGCGGTTGATTGCGCCCCTTGGCAACGAGATTGCCCCACGCGAACGCCGTGCCACTGCGCGGGCGAGCCCTGCGTGCTGTTCAGGGGTGAGCCCGGTCACGACTTGGCACCCTTCAGCCACTGCTCGAGCACTTCGCGCGGGCGGAAGCCTTCGATCACCGCGCCGTCCGAGCGGACGATGACCGGGGTTCCGGCAAGGCCCTGCTGGCGCGCGAAGCGCTCGTTGGCATCGAGCGGCGAAGTGTCGCAGGCACGGGTGTCAGTGATCGGTGCGCCGGCATAGGCCGATTTGACCGCCTTGCGCCGATCGCGCGCGCAGAACACCTGATTGGCGAGATCGCGGCTGCCGAGCACCGAAATCGGCCGCTCGATCACGCGCACGTTCATGCTTTCGAGCACGCCAGACAGCGCCCGGCAGTAGCCGCAGCGAAAATCGCTGAACACGGTCACGGTCGGTCCCGAACTTGCTCCCCAGACAATGCCGCCCGCCTCGGGCAGTGCGGCGAGCGACATCATCCGGGGGGCACCGCTCGCCGCCGGCGTGCTGACGCCGCGGCGGGGGGTCTCGACTTCCTGCGCTTCCTGCTTGCTGCCTGCGGCGCCGCCGACGAGAAGGTCGGGGTTGACCTCGAGCAACCGGACCGCGGTTAGGTCCTGGCGGGTCTGCATGTCGTAGACGCGCCCGATCAGGAGGTAGCGCGCGGTCCGGTCGACATAGAATAGCTGCGACCCGGCGGTGACTTCGCAAACCCCGTCGACGAGTTGGCAATTGACGCGCGAGACCTGGGTGCGCGGCAGGCGTGCCTTCAGGAGCGCGGTGACGGCCTGGTCGGCTTCGCTTGGCGAGTGGGCGGCGTATGGAGCGGCGCCCTCGGCCCCCGCAGCGCCGGCATTGGCCCAGACCAGCGAGCCGCCGCTGCCGAGCACGATCGCGGCCAGCGGCATCAGCACCTGGCCAAGGCGGGGCCTGCCAATTTTCAGGGATTTCAGCTTCATTGCACCCTCCTCATCCGTTGATGAACACGCCTTCGAGAAACACGATTTCGACATCGATCCCGGTCGGCATCTCGATCACGGGCTGGTACTGCTCGGCCCGCTCGATCAGGTATTTGCTGACCATGTCGCCCGAGGTAGCGATGCCTTCTCCGAGACCGCCTTCGAGGATGTCGCCGGTGCCGAGCTTCTGGCGCTGGCCATTGACGTTGACGTTTGTCCCGGTGAGCGTCGTATTGGTGTTGGCGGAAAAGCCGCGTCCGAACCCGCCGGCGAGCCCGGCAAGGAAGGCCTGACCGATCAGTGATCCCTCGCGGCTCACAACCCGGCCCCGCACCCCGGTCTTGCCGCCGAACGCGATGAAGCCCTTCACATCCGAGACCGCGTAGCGCCCATTGGGCTGCGGGCAGGTCATGCGCTGCAGCTTGACGTAAACCTTCTCGCTCGAGAGATCGCCGCGCGCCGCACCGTTGACGAGGCAGCCCGCGATATTGGTCGTGAGCAGCCGCCCGTTGTCATAGACCGAGCGTGCGGGACCCGTGATGCGAAGCACCACCGGCAACGGATCGGTCTGGCTCTGGACCCCGGCGGCGGCATCGACCCCGACAATGACCTTGGCGACCGCGATCGAATTGGGCGGCAGGTAATTGGCGCTGTCGGTGAAGACGGTATTGCCCTTGGGAACAGGACTACCGGTGCCGCCGGTGCCTTCACCAAACGAGACGAGACTGACCTCGCTGCCGCGTCCTCCGGGCATGCCGGCTGCCGCCATCGCTGCCTGACCGGCCGGGGTCCCGGGCGCCTGGTAGCTGGGCGGACTGGTCCGGCCGTATAGCGCATTGGGTCCGACGGAAGTCGCGCCGGGGCCGACAACGGGCTGACCCATGATGGGCGACTGGCGCGCGGCGGCGAGCGCGGCCTTCAGCTGCTCGTTCTCGTTCTGATAGGCCGAGAGCACCCGTTCGGTGTCGGGCGAAATCCCCCCTCCCCCCGTGCTCCCTTGCGCCTGACTTTGGGCCAGCTGCGCTTCCAATTGGTCGGCGCGCTGCGCGCGGGCGGCGAGCGCGCGCATGTTGTTGTCCATCGACATCATCTGCGCCTCGGACTGGGCACGCCACTCCTTCTCGGCCATGTTCTTGTTGACCATCTCGTCGACCGAAACGTCGGCGACCTGCCGCTTGACGCCGGCGTCGCTGCTCTTGTGATCGCCGGCGAAGATCCACGAGGAGCCGATGACAAGCGCGGCAAGACCGCCAGCGCCGAGCAGCAGCATCTGCTTCTTTTTGACCGCCTCATTGGCCACGATCGCATCGCCGAGCGGCGAGGCATCACCATTTCCCGTCTCGGTCGCGGGACCGTCGAGCGCCTTGGGGCCTTTGCGGAACGGGTTCTTCCAGTCCATCACTGGCCTCCATTCGATTTGATGAGGTAGACGGCTGCCGCCTGGCCCGGGGCGAGCTCGCTCACCGGGGTCATGAAGGCGACACTGCCGCGCGCCGCGAGCAGGTTCTCATCGAGGGTGAGCGGCTTTGCGCCAGTGTTGCGGACCCTGAGGATCAGCCCCTTGAGGTCGGCGCCGCGATATTCCCCGACCTGCTGGACCTCGAGCTTGCCGACCGCGACCGGCTCGAGCACGCTTTGTCGGATCTCGAAGCCTTCGATGGTCTCGCTGCGGTACATCGCTTGCGCGAGGCGCACTGCGGTATCCTCGGGTGAAGAACGCACTTCCCAATCGCGCGCGGCCTCGGCCTTGATCGCCGTGTTGGTGACGAAGACCTGCTCGGCGTCGTTCCCGCGGACCTGGCAGAGGAACTTGTAGACGTAGCCCTTGCGGGTCGTGCCGAAGAACGAGAGGCTCGACTTGGTGAACCCGTCGGGCACCGAAATGTAGATGTCGCCGCGCACCGGCTCGTTGACGATCTTGAAGTCCTCGGCGGGGTTGCCGGTGCTGATCTTCGAGACCGAGGCGAACTGGTCGCCAGCAAGGCTGATCCGGGTCAGGTCCTTGGCCGAGGCAACACAGGCGACCGTGCCATTGTCAGCCGCGGGGATGCTTTGGTCGGCCAGGGCGGGGCTCGCCGCGAGGCAGAGCGCGCCAAAGCAGATCATTGCGACACCCACCGGCCGCCCAGCTATCGCCAGGGGACGTCCCGCCAGCACTGTTCCGGCGCCGATCGCGCCCCAAGCCACAACGGCCATCACTCGTCTCCCCCATCGGTGCTGTTGTTGGCGCTGCCCTTGGCGTCGATGACCTTGCCCGAAGGGTCCTTGGTCACGCGCCCAAACCCGGCGAGCTTGAGGCTGACGCCCGAGTAGCTCCACACGTAGCGGAAGGTCCGGGCCTCGGAGGTCACCTCCTTCGAGCCGACCACCGTGTGCAGCACGCCATTGACCTCGCTGGTCAGCGCCTCGGGATCGACGGAGAGGTTCTCGATCGTGAAAAACTGCGAGACGTTCGAGCCGTTCTGCTCGTTGAAGATCTTCATCAGTTCGGCCTTCATCCGGCCGTGGGTCCTGGGATCGGTGATCGCGAGGATCGAATCCATCCAGTATTGCAGGTTGGACGGCGAGCGGTTGAGCGTCAGCAGCGCGGCATCGCGCGTGACCAGCTCGAGGTAGTCCTTGTCGATGTGGTTCGAGGAGAGCGTCAGCGGCTTGGCTAGCACCGGCTGCAGCACCACCTCGCGGTCGCGCTGCGCGGCGGTAAGCGTCAGCACCACGCTCAAGGCAAACAGCCCGGTCGCGGTGATCGCCAGGAGGTTGCGCTGCTTCAGGAGCCGCTGCGCCTGGCCGTGAGAAATCGAGAGGTCCATATCAGCCCGCCATCAGTCGAAGATGGGAGGGCGGCGTCGCTCTCAGCCCCATGAAGGCACCAGGCAGGTACCAGTAGGCTGAATGAATGATCCACGAGACGGCTCGTCCCGCCTTCAACTTGCGCAATCCCCACCAGGCCAGCACGCTTGAACATAGACCGATGAAAATATGTTGAGACAGGATGCCCCACGCGAAGGGCACGATCATCGCCAGAAACTCATCGAGTGTCCAAAACCCGATCAGCTCCGGATCATCGAGATGCGCGGGAACCGTGTAGCGATTCATGAGCGGCGCCACCCTCCGAGGTGTCCGACCGGAAGTCCGGACGGAGCGGGGTTGAAGGTCAGATCGTCGCGGTGACCGCAGCGGTGACGATGGGCACGCCGGTGCCGGCACCGACGCCGACCCCGACGGGGATCGCGACCTGGCCGAGGCTGAAGCGGCCCGAGGCAAGGCCGACGATGCCGCCCGCCAGGCTCAGCACGGTGATGATCTTGCCGCCCGAGCCTTCGAGGAATCCGGTGAACGAAGTGAGTGCAGTGTTGAAGGTGGTGTCGGCGCCCGCCATCGCGACTTCGCTGCCGACCAGACTGGCGACCGCGACCACCGCGGCCCCCTGGATGAGGCTTGCGCCTTTCCCTTTCATCGTGAGTTTCATGTTGCCATGTCCTTTTCCAAACGCCGTGATTGTCACGGCATTCAGAATGAACAGATCAGCGCTGTCGGGAGCAATTAAGGGACGGTTTAGGCAATCAAACGAATCGGATCATTTCCGAGATATGGACTCGGACAGGCCTGTTATTTCTGCATGAGGGAAACAGGTTTGCCATTTCGGGAACTGTGTTTGCCGTTTGAGGTGAAGGTCGTTTCCGCATCGGTAAACGCGGTTACCGGGACGGGAATTGAAGGGTGCGAATCACGCTCACCGCCCCGGATTCGCCAAATTTACAATTTTGGATCATTGTGCGTAGCGGCACATGCCCCGGATTATTCGCCAATGACAGCAGGAACGCGCAACGTCCGCATCTTCATGAGCGAGCAGTGCTTTGAACTGCTCGTCGATGCCATGGCCGCGTTTTCCAAGCAAACCCGCCGGTTCCAGACCATGCGGATGACCGTCCAGGCCGCGTGTTCTCGGCTTAAATCCCATGGGGTTTCCAAAGTTGAGCTTGAAGAATTCCTCGCGGAATACCCGATCGACGGCGACATCCGGATCTTCCTTGAGGTCACACCTGAGTGGGCACAGGACTACGATTCATTGCGCGCCAAAGTCCGGAAAATCTGCGAACAGACGATCTCCGATAAGGTTCTCGTGCCCTTTGCTCTACATCTCGCGGTGAAGCACAATCTTCTCTAGGTGATTTCCACCCGGAAGTTTCGTGCTTCTTAAGACTCTTGACAGGTTATGCCATCCCATAGACCGTTTGCCTTGGGAGGGATGGAACATGCCTCACAGGAACTTGACGCCTGAGACGGTCTTCAAGCCAAGCAGCCCGCCGGGCAGTGAACCCGTCTTCGCGTTCGCCAATTCTGGTCCGCGCGGGTGCGAGCAGGATCAGTACAAGCAGCTCATCAATGCAGAGCTTGCGCGCCAGAACATCCTGCCGGCGCACCTCGCCGATCGCATGCGCCTTTCGCGCGCCAAGCTGCACAAGATACTCAAGCAAACCAACCCGCTGACGGACGAACTGCGCGACCGCATCTTCGACGAATTGGGCATGGACCACGTCCGCGCCAAGATCAGCGTGGCTCTGCTCCACGACCCGCTGGCCTATGTCGAGCAATCGGTCTTTCTTGCGACCGAGAGCTTGAAGAGCTTCTACCTTGAGGTGTTGACCTGCAGGCGCGGGTCGATCGAGGTCGATCTGCGGCCAGCGGTGATCCATGAGGCGGCCCGGCGAGCCTATGACCTGCTCCTTTCGCACCAGGAGCGGGTCTTGCAAAACAACCAGACCCTGCAGGCCTGACGGGCCGCATATGAGTTCTCAGACCATCGCCGCCTGGACCCAGCTCTATGCCGCGGTTGGGCTGCTCGCTGCGATTTGCTCGGGCTGCGCGCTCCTCAAGACCATCTTCGACATCCGCACGGGCATGATCGCTCCGCCACAAGGTAGGGGACTGCGTTGGCTACTGTGGTTTCCAAAGGTTTGGCTGCATTTTCAGCTCAGCTACCTGCGCGGTTTTCCGAGCATTTTGGCGATTGCGATCCTGTATGCCCACTATATCGGGTTTTCCACGTTCGTGCCCTGATAGCTAATGAGCGATACCTCACGGTAGCCTGAGGCTCGCACCGCCGTGCTGGCCGCTATCGCTCGTGCAGCAACATCCGGGCCTGGCCCCTCAAGCTGAGTGAGACGGACCCAGTTGGTTGTGATGGCCCGAACGTAATTGACGGTTTCCGCGATTGCAGGAACGTTACCCAGCGCAAGTGAACGACGTTCGGGCCCAGCATTGTACGCGGCCAAGGCCAGATCGACGCGCCCAAAGCGATCAAGTTGCTGACGAAGGTATCGTGCCCCCGCCCTCATGTTGGCAAGCGCGTCCCAAGGGTTCCTTAGCTCTAGATTTTTCGCTGTACCCGGCATGACTTGCATCATGCCCATTGCCCCCGCCCGGCTTAGTGCCCACGCCTTGTATCCTGACTCCTGAGCAATGACTGCGTCCAGAAGGCTTTCAGGCAGCCCGTTTTCGCAAGCAATGGCGGACATCGCAGCAAAATAGGCTCCTCGGCGGATCTCCACCTCGGGAGTCAACCACCAGGTCGGGCGGTACCCATTCTGCCGGCATAATGTAGATGTGAACGGCGCTTTGATGCTTCGTTGTGTCGGTTCGAAAGAATAAGACGGACCATTCGCGCCGATAGCGTGAGCTCCCTCGCTGATGCCGGGCGCGTCGATCGACTCAATCATCCCTTCAAAATGGGTGCTTAGTGCGGCTCCGACGCCTCTCTGCTCATTGTTCGGGACAACGGTAAACGGAGAAAAACGGACAAGATCAACTTCTCTGGCTCTCGCGGCTGAGACGCAAATCATTGCGGCCGCTAAGATCGAACTACATTTAAATGAAATCACGACACACCCTTCCAGGGAGCGTGCCGATCTGATCGAGAATGCGCTTGATTAGAAAATCAAAGATGGAAAGCAGAGTCAATCTCTGCGTAAACCCGGCAGGCGGGCCAAGCAGATGCCCGACGACATTCATGCTGCGATGCTGGCAGCGCCCGACTTTTCAAATGGTGTCCACCCCGTGACAATTCAACGCCTGCGGAACATCGTAAATCTCTCTGTCACGACGCTGTTCCGCCAGATCGGCGGTGGACGGGTGCGGTGCGAAAGCGAAGCAACCCTCCAACTACATTTGGGACGGATCATCGCGACAGCGGCGGATCTGGAGATGACGAGTGAGAACGAGACATTCTCAGTGGAGCTCGAAAAACCCCTCCGCAGCGCCGATGGTAGGCGTGGAAGAATCGATATCTGGTTTAAGCTGAGGGACAATCATGGCCGCGATTGGCGCTGCGCCATCGAGCTTAAATTCTTCAAGCGCGAAAACCATCGAGAGCCAAACAATAGATACGATGTTTTCAAAGACATAGCTCGACTGGAGAGTTGCGCAGACGTAGCGGACATTGGCTTTATGTTAGTAGCAACCGACCATCGGCACTACATCGATCAGGCTTCATATTCAGACGTCACAAGCGACTTCGATTTTCGCCACGGATCGCAATACATATCTGGTAATACACTGACCTACAAAACCGGTGGCTATGGCCAGCCAATCACGCTGACGGGTAGTTACGTTTTCAATTGGTCAGATCTTGCGTCGAACATGCCATATATTCTGGTCGAAATACCACCTCTCAGCACTGAGCATGAAATAGGAGGTCCCTTGCAAGCCGGCTAACCGTGGCGATCAAGTGCATGGCTTCCGTCACATCGGAAACCCTTCGAGTGATATGCTCACCGACAAAGGTCAGCCCAAGTCTGAGCACCATTCAACCTGTGCGTCACAGTGCCGCATCTACAGGCGCATGACTGTCCTCCCGCTCGACTTGCCGCAAGCCCATAGCTGACAAATCCAATACGAGCGGTCGAAGCACAGCTCTTGTAGCCGCGCCACCTTGGGCAAGGACGTCGATGAAGTCCTCCTGATTGGGCTGGCCGAGAGCCAATCGATAGATCAGTCGTTGCTCACGAAGCCGAGCAAATTGCACCATGTCACGGCCGAAGGGCCGCTCGAAGACGTGCCGTTGCACTTCGGCACCATCGAACACCCACCAGGGTCGCAGTCCGCTAGCGTCGGCCAAATCGCCGGCGAGACTCTGAAGGCGCAGCCACGGGGAACCGGACAAGCCATTGTTGAGGACGACGTCTTTGAGGTGTTCCGCCAGACGCCTCCTGACGACCAGCCCAGCATAACGTTGAACCCGTCCCTCCCTCTGTTCCAAATCCAACGGGTTCGAGGACAGGTCCCAATGGACAACGCGCGAACACCAAGGATGGAAGTCTAGCCCCTCTTGGCCAACTGAGGTGGTTGCGAGGACATGCGGCCAGAATGGGGTATTGAAGCTGCGGCGCACCTCATCTGGGCGTGCAGGTGCTGCCGATGCAGCCGTGCTTTTGGAAACCGGTTCAGCTTCCGCGTCGCCGAAGGGAACTGCCACATGACAACGAACCGGTATCTTGTGCTTCTGTCCACCAAGACCATGGAAGCTGAAGCTGCCCGCCCGCAAGCCGAGCGAGGTGCCAACATCTCTGAGCAGGCCAAGTGCGCCTTCAGGCAAATTCTGCGTTCGAAACCAACAATGTTCATCCAGAACACTCTCCAGCCCGCCATCGACCGAAGCACGCATCACCTTGTCGACAGCATTGGTCCCCGACAGTGCCGAAAGGATCACAGGGTTGTCGAGATAGGCCCGAAAACCCTGCCAGCTAAGCTCAACAAGTTCAGCAAAGCGACTGGGATGGAGAATTGATGAGTCGTGCCGGTAAAGCGCACGGCCGAGTACAATTCCCGGTGCGCCCATAGCGTGGTCAACCAGATCCTCAAGCTCGAGTGGAGACAAGCGGTCCAACGGAGCCGTTCGACGCCATTTTGCAATCGCCGACCGTGCTGCACGATCATCGCCGATAACGCCGCTCCACGCCTGAGCGGACAATTCGAGCATACCGGCCCAGCGCTCAATTGCACCGATTACGATCGCTACCGACCGGTGAGCTCTGCGCGCCTTTGCGGTGCCTTTCTTCACGATGCCCTTGGGAAGGCTCGCCAGGATCTGGCGACGTACAGCCTTGCGTGCATCCGCAAGCTTGACACCTTTCGCCTGCAATGGATCGGTGTTCTGGATCAGCCATGGTGACGGGTGAAAGGCTGCCAAGACCGGACCCGGCAGTGCTGAGAGTTTGAAACGCCGTCGCCTATACGCCTTTTCATAGCCACCCCGGGCTGTGGATCGGCGTGCAAAAAGGACCCCGTTATGGGGGTGATCGGCGTCTAAAAGGGACCCCCATCTCGATGGTTTAGTTGCGTCCGTTTGGTGATGACCAGACGGCGGGATCGGGATGTTGATATTGGAGACGGTGGTAAGGATCCGGCGCGAGCACGCGGACGGTAAATCGATCAAGGCGATCGCGCGTGACCTGCGGGTGTCGCGCAAGGTGATAAGGAAGGCGATCCGGGCTCCCGAGGCGGGATTTGCCTATCGGCGGTCAGTGCAGCCGCTTCCCCGGATTGGGCCGTTCCAGGAGCGCCTGGACACTCTGCTGACGGAGAACGAGGCACGGCCGCGGCGCGAGCGCCTGCGGATGACACGGGTCCATGACCTGCTGCTGCGCGAGGGGTTCGACGGTTCCTACGATGCCGTGAGGCGCTATGCGAAGCGCTGGCTGGATGATCGGCGCAAGGATGCCGGCGACGGCGCTGCGGCGTTCATCCCGCTGATGTTCCGGCCGGGCGAGGCGTACCAGTTCGACTGGAGCCACGAGGACGTGGAGATCGCCGGCAAGCCGATGCGGGTGAAGGTCGCCCACACGCGGCTATGCGCCTCGCGAGCGGTGTACGTGCGGGCCTATCCCCGCGAGACGCAGGAGATGGTGTTCGACGCCCATGCGCGGGCGTTCGCCTTCTTCGGCGGCGTGCCGACGCGCGGCATCTACGACAACATGAAGACCGCGGTGACGACGGTGTTCACCGGCAAGGAACGGGTGTTCAACCGCCGCTTCTTGATCATGGCCGACCACTACATGATCGAGCCCACCGCCTGTTCGCCGGCGGCAGGTTGGGAGAAGGGCCAGGTCGAGCACCAGGTACAGACGATCCGCGGACGGTTCTTCCAGCCCCGGCTGCGCTTCTCAAGCCTGGAGGAGCTGAACGGGTGGCTAGAGGCAGAGTGCCGCCGGTGGGCGGCGCTGCACTCGCATCCCGAGCAGAAGGAGCTGACCGTTGCCCAGGCATGGGACGCCGAACGCCCTGCGCTACAGGTGATGCTGGCGCCGTTCGACGGCTTCCACGAGACGTCACACGCGGTGACCGGCACCTGCCTGATCAGCTTCGACCGCAACCGCTACTCGGTCATGGCCAAGGCAGCCCGGCGTGCGGTGCAGGTGCGTGCCTATGCCGACCGGATCGTGGTCCGTCTGGACGATGAGGTCATCGCCGAACATCCCCGCTTCTTCGGCCGTGATCGGATGATCCTCGACCCGTGGCATTACCTGCCGGTGCTGGCCAAGAAGCCGGGCGCCTTGAGGAACGGGGCGCCGTTCCAGGACTGGGATCTCCCACCGGCGCTGGCTCGGCTCAGGCGCAAGCTCGGGACTGGCGATGACGCCGACCGCCGGTTCGTGCGCGTGTTATCTGCCGTGCTCACCGACGGGCTCGAAGCGGTCGAGGACACGATCCGCGAAGCGCTCGCCGCCGGTGCTGCCAGTGACGATGTGATCCTCAACATCCTGGCGCGGCGGCGCGAGCCGCCCCGGCCGCTGACGATCGCCACGTCCGATGCCCTCGCGCTCAGCCACCCACCGACCGCCGACTGCGCCCGCTACGATCTGCTGCGAGGCGCCCGTGCAGCGGCATGAGATGATCGCCGCGATGAGCAGCTTGGGGCTCAAGGGCATGGCTGGCGCGTTCGACGAGGCCGTCACCACGGGCATGCAGCGCAAGCGCACCGCCATGGAGATCCTGACCGACCTGCTCCGCGCTGAGGCTGCTCATCGCCACGCGGCCTCGATCCGCTATCGCATGACCGCGGCCAAGCTGCAGGTGGTCAAGGACATCGACGCGTTCGTGTTCGAGGGCACGCCGATCAACGAAGAGCTGGTACGCTCGCTCCATGCTGGAGCGTTCCTGCCCGGTCAGCGCAACATCGTCTTGGTCGGCGGCACCGGGACCGGGAAGACTCATCTGGCGGTCGCGATCACTGCCAGCGTCGTGCGTGCCGGTGCCCGCGGTCGCTACTTTAACACCGTCGATCTGGTGAACCGGCTCGAGGAAGAGAGCCGCCTCGGCAAGGCCGGCGCGCTCGCGGCCCAGCTCTCGCGCCTCGACCTCGTCGTGCTAGACGAGCTTGGCTATCTGCCGTTCGCCCGCTCGGGCGGCCAGCTGCTGTTCCACCTCGTCAGCAAGCTCTACGAGCGCACCTCGGTAATCATCACCACGAACCTGGCGTTCGGCGAGTGGCCCACCGTGTTCGGCGACCCAAAGATGACCGCCGCGCTGCTCGACCGCATCACGCATCACTGCGACATCGTTGAGACCGGCAACGACAGCTGGCGCCTCAGAAACCGAAGCTAAAACCCTCCCCCCGGACCCCCCCACCCGGCGGTTGACCCGGTGGGTCCACAGGAACCTCCCACGGCCGGCACCGCCAGCGCTTGGGGGGCGCGCAGCGCCGGCCGTGGGTCCCTCCTATGGACTACCGGGACAACCGCCTGGCAACCCGAAAAGGGGGTCCCTATTGCACGCCGATATGGGGTCCCGGTTCGACGCCTATTTACAGATTTCGGCAATCGCTCCCGGGTCGCGGGTCCGCATCTTCGGATTTCCCGGACGTGCGCCACGCGCTACGGCTGCTTTGATGCCTGCACGCGTCCGCTCACGGATCAACGCCCGCTCGAATTCCGCAAACGCGCCCAGCATCTGCGTCATCAGCATGCCCTGCGCGCTCGAGGTATCGATTGGATCGTTGATCGAGCGGAAGTAGGCTCCCTTGGCGCGAAGTGTCTCGACGATCTCGAGCAAATGCGACAGCGAACGCGCCAGACGGTCGATCCGCACCACCAACAGGGTGTCGCCCTTCCCGACCCGCTCCAGCGCCCGAGCAAGGTTCGGCCGCTCCTTGCTGGCGCCGCTCGCCTTGTCCTCGAAGATCACCGAGCAGCCCTGCGCGCGCAGGGCATCCTGCTGGGCTGCGGTGTCCTGTTCGTCGGTCGAAACCCGGGCGTAGCCGATCAGGGTCATTTGTCACATTTCATAGAAGGGGACACCTCAAGGTCTGTTCGCCAGACAACGCTAAGCCAGACAGATCCAGAACACTCCACGCCAACTTTGTGCATGTTTGCCCTGCCCCACAGGTCTAACCTGACCGATTGGGGGTCATTCCGACTCAGGTGAGGAGCAACATGGCGCGGCGCAATCTGTTGACAAAGGAAGATCGCGAGCGACTATTCCTGCCACGAACCGACCAGTTCTCGATTATCAAGAACTACACGTTGTCGGCCGAAGACCTGGACGTCATCGGCAAGCGACGAGGTGCCGTTAACCGGCTCGGCATTGCAGTTCACCTTGCCCTGCTTCGCCACCCTGGATTTGGCTTCCGCACGAACTCAGACATCCCAGAGGCTGTGCTCAGCTACCTTGCTGCACAGATTTGCGTCCCGCCAGAAGTGTTCGAATCCTATGGGCAACGTCAGCAAACGCGAACCGATCATAGTCTGACTGCCGCAGAGTATCTCGTGCTCCGGCCGTTCACGCGCGCGGACGTGACCCACGCCATCGAAGTTGCAGCTCGAGCAGCGATGCAGAGCGACCGCGGAGAGACGATTGCCCGGTCATTGATGGAAAGCCTGAAGGCGGATCGATTCATTCTTCCGTTGCCGGACACCCTCGAACGGTCCGGACTTGCCGGGCGAGCCCGCGCCCGCAAGCGCGCAGCTACCGAGATCGTGGCAGAATTGAATGACACGACGTTGGAGTTGCTCGATGCACTCCTGATCCACGAGCCAAACCTGGGTATGACGCCCTTGGCCTGGCTCCGCGACATGCCAGGATCCCCGTCGACCAAGAACATGAACGCGCTACTCAAGCGCCTGAAGTATATCCGACAGCTCGGTATTGATCCCGGGATCAGCCTGGCCACGACAGGCTTCCGCTTCGGCCAATTCGTTCGCGAAGGCGCCGTGGCTCCGCCATTTCTGCTCGCGGATTACTCTCATAATCGACGCAGGGCGACGCTGGCAGCCGCAGTGGTCAATCTGGAGGTTCGTCTCGCTGACGCTGCAATCCTGATGTTCGAGCGTTTGATTGGTGGGCTCTTCACGCGCGCTAGGCGGGGCCAGGAGCGACGTTATCAGGACACTGCACCATCGGTCGGCAAACTCATGCGCCTGTTCGGCGCAACCATCGCGGCGCTGGACTTGGCGGAAGAAACCGGCGGCGATCCATTGACCCTCGTCGATGAAATGGTTGGCTGGCATCGCCTTATGGCTGCTCGCCCTCACGTCGAAGCCCTGGCTGATCTCGCACAGGAGGATACGCTGGTCATGGCGACCGAGCGGTACGCTACCCTGCGACGATTTTCCGGCAGCTTCCTCGACACCTTCACGTTCAAGGCTTCAGGTAGCGGGACGAACCTGCTCTCGGCTATCGATCTCCTCAAGCAGACCAACGCCAGTCGCGGAGCTCACCTGCCGGAAGACCCGCCCATGCCCTTTGCCAATCGGCAATGGCCCAAGTTGATCATGGAGGGCGGGAAGCTCAACCGCGCTCGATACGAGACGGCGGTACTCGCTACTCTGCGTGACAAACTGCGGGCCGGCGACGTGTGGGTCGAAGGAACGCGAGCCTACCAGCGGTTCGATGCCTATCTGCTCCCCCGCAAAGCCGCAAAATCTGCGATCGCCGACTTGCCAATCAACGTGAACGCAGGGGAATATCTGGCTGACAAGAGTGCCGAACTTGATCGACGATTGCGCCACTTTGCGCACCAGCTGCAAACCGGCCACTTGCCGGGTGTCGCTCTCGTTCGTGACAAGCTGAAGATTGTGCCGCTGCAGGCGGCAACTCCGCCGGAGGCGGAAGCCCTGGACCGCAGGCTCGATGCGCTTCTCCCGCGCATCCGGATCACCGAACTCTTGTTCGAGGTTGCCGAGCGCACCGGGTTTCTTGCAGCATTTCGGGATGTCCGCTCGGGTAAGGAGCACGACAAGCCTCACGCCGTACTCGCCGCCATTCTGGCAGATGGCACAAACCTCGGTGTCGAGCGCATGGCCAATGCAAGCCAAGGTGTGACCTACGCCCAGCTCGCCTGGACCCAGAACTGGTATATCTCTCCAGAAAACTACGAGGCCGCTCTGGCCCAGATTGTGCGCGAGCATCACCGATTACCCTTTGCACGCAACTGGGGCGAAGGTGTCAGCGCATCATCCGATGGCCAGTTTTTCCGCACCGGCCGGATCCGCTCGGGCGCAGCCGAAATCAATGCGAAGTACGGTCACGAGCCAGGCATCAAGATCTACTCTCACCTGTCCGACCACTTCGCGTCGTTCAGCTCGCGCATCATGTCTGCCACCGCGAGCGAGGCGCCCTATGTGCTCGACGGCCTTATGCTCGGCGCCCGCGAACTGCCGCTACAGGAACTGTACACCGATACCGGCGGAGCATCCGATCACGTGTTTGGCTTGTGCCATCTGTTGGGATTCCGGTTCGCGCCGCGCATGCGCGACCTGGCCGATCGCCGCTTGGGTGCCATTGTGGCCAGCTCAACCTACAAGGGCATCGAATGTCTGTTTGGTCAGGCGATCAAGGTCGGTGCGATCGAGGCAGAGTGGGACGACCTCGTCCGCATGGCGGCATCGATCCGTGAAGGAACCGTTGCCCCGTCGGTCATCCTGCGTAAGCTTTCCGCTTACCGCCGGCAGAACAAGCTCGATCTGGCCTTGCGCGAACTGGGCCGCATCGAAAGGACACTGTTCACACTCGACTGGCTTGAGCAGCCCGAGCTTCGCCGTGCCTGCCAAGCCGGTTTGAACAAGGGCGAGGCCCGGCACGCTTTGGCTGATGCCATCTACACTAATCGACAAGGCCGGTTCACGGACCGCACACTCGAAAACCAGCAATACCGCGCATCCGGCCTCAACCTGCTCATTGCCGCCATTGCTTACTGGAACACTCTCTATCTCGGCCGCGCTGCAGATCACCTCCGATACTCGGGGCTTGAGATCGACGAGGCGCTGCTGACGCATGTCTCCCCCTTGGGTTGGTCGCATATCGGCCTGACTGGCGACTATCTGTGGGAAGATGCGTCGTTCAACGGCGGTAGCGGCTTCCGAGCTCTACATGACCCGAGCGGAAGGCTGCGGCTCGTCGCCTAGGGTGTTCTCACTTTGTCCGGCTTAGCGTTGTCTGGCGAACAAATCTTGAGGCGAGGCCTCTCAGGCGAGCGTCAGGAAAATTTCGGCCTCAATGACCCAGTCCCCACCGATTTTGCGCCATTTTGTCGAGTAGTCACCGGAAGCGTGGAACTCGCTGTTGACGCTGGACGAGCCTTGCCACTTGCCGTGTTCAAGCGCGATGGGCTCGATTGGTGAGGTAACGATCGCATCCGGCAGGCGGAGATACACAACGCGAGGGTTTGCCGCGAATTCGCGCTTCCATGCCTGCAGTTGCGCCTTGCGGCCGGTGATGACGGCGCTGTCCGTGCCAGCGACCAACACGGCATTCGGCGCAAGGACGGGTGCAATGGCGGCAAGGTCAGCTTCGGCGAGCGCGCGGTTAAAGGCCGCGCGGCGCAGGCGAATGGAAAGTTCGGTCGAACAAGTCACGACCGTCCATCGCCAGATCGGGAGGCTATCGTCAATGGGGCAACCCGAGGCGATATGAAGATTGCTTGCGTCCCAAAATTGACATTTGTTTCACCGGAACAGCGGCTCTCGTGGCGACCGCTGTCATTGTCGCAGCGCGGCTCGTGCTGGTTTGGCTGACCGACGTCCGCCGACCGCTTTCGGTACCAGGTTCCGGTTCTCCGCTATCGGGAATTTGCCCGAACGGGCCCCGAGCCGCGGTCTCATGAATAAGCCGGGCTAACGGTCTAACCCTCTCTGATACCGCCCTTCCGCTCATCCCACCAGCGCCGCTGCGTCGAGGGCGTAGAGCAAGTCGGAACCGGCCAGGGCAGCGGCCTTCAGGCCCTGCGCTTCGGGCACGATATGCTCGATGAAATAGCGCGCAATGACCGGCTTGGTGACGGCGAGGGCCCCTTCCGCCGCATCGACCTGCCGCAGCAGCTGCCACCCGGCAACCGCGACCGAGCACATCGTGCAGAACGGGACGCTGCCGGCCAGCTTGTCGTCCAGGCTGGCATCGCTGGCCATCCAGCGCTCCACGGCGATGCAGTCCTCGGCCAGCGCCTTCAGCGCCGGGGCGCGCTCACCCGCTCCGGCCGCGACATCGGCCAGCAGGGCGTTCAGCACATCGCCGCCCTCGTAGCCCAGCTTGCGGGTGACGAGGTCGGCGGCCTGAATGCCGTTGGTGCCTTCATAAATCGGGGTGATGCGGGCATCGCGGTAATGCTGGGCCGCGCCAGTTTCCTCGACAAAGCCCATGCCGCCGTGGATCTGCACACCCAGGCTGGCCACTTCGCAGCCGATGTCGGTGCCCCAGGCCTTGATCATCGGCACCAGACAGTCGGCCCGCGCCTGCGCGCCGGGCAGGCCCAGCGTTCCGCGATCGACCTGGCCGGCGGTGTAGTACAGCAGCGCCCGCGCGCCTTCGGTCAGCGCGCGCATCCGCAGCAGCATGCGCCGCACGTCGGGATGCTCGACAATCGCGACCGGCGCCTTGCTGGCCGAGCCGGCCCGCGCCGACTGGACGCGTTCGCGCCCATAGTACTGCGCCTGTTGCAGCGCCCGTTCGGCGATCTGCACGCCCTGGTTGCCAACGTTGATCCGGGCGGAGTTCATCATCGTGAACATTGCCTTCAGCCCGCCGTTCTCGTGCCCGACCAGTTCGCCGATGCACTCGTCATTGTCGCCAAAGCTCATCACGCAGGTGGGCGATGCGTTAATGCCCAGCTTGTGCTCGATGGACACGCAGCGCACGTCGTTGCGGCCGCCCAGCGTGCCATCGGCGGCAACGTGGAACTTCGGCACGATGAACAGCGAGATGCCCCGGCTGCCCTCCGGCGCGCCCGGCGTGCGGGCCAGCACCAGGTGGACGATATTACCCGCCAGGTCATGCTCACCCCAGGTGATATAGATCTTGGTGCCCTTGATCCGGTAACGCCCCGCATGTTCACCTTCGGTAATGGGGGTGGCGGTAGTGCGCAGTGCGCCAACGTCCGATCCGGCCTGCGGTTCGGTCAGGTTCATCGTGCCGGACCATTCACCGCTGATCAGCTTTTGCAGGTAGAGCGCCTTTTGCGCCGCGCTGCCGTGGTGGGTCAGCGCCTCGATCGCGCCGACGGTGAGCATCGGCAGCAGGCCGAACGCCATGTTGGCCGCGCCCAGGTTCTCGATCACGTTGGCCGACAGGGTAAAGGGCAGGCCCTGACCGCCGAATTCGGCATCGCCGGAAATGGCGTTCCAGCCCTGCTCGACATAGCCGCGATAGGCTTCGGCA
This sequence comes from uncultured Novosphingobium sp., assembly GCA_964550775.1. Classification (GTDB taxonomy): domain Bacteria; phylum Pseudomonadota; class Alphaproteobacteria; order Sphingomonadales; family Sphingomonadaceae; genus Novosphingobium. The sequence continues at coordinate 34,529 of CAZKAX010000003.1, forward strand.
AAGCCGGCCGGTAACGTGACGGTGCCATTGGCCAGCACTGCGCCCTCGACATCGCCCACGCGGTTGAGCGGTGCCCACTCCCCGGCCGCGAATGCGCCGATTCCCTGGGCAATGGCTTCGACCACGTCGGGGCTGGCGGCGGCAAAGCGTTCATGAGCAGCGATCTCGTCGATCCCGGCGTTGACCTTGATCGCCAGAACCTGTTCGGCGGTGGGAACAGTGAATTCCATGATCTCTTTCGGGCAGGACAAATCGAATGGGCCTCGATATTTCGCGGCCTTGTTCGGATTTACGCGTGATTATGTCGCATAACACTAAATGTGTACAGGGCGTCCGACCAGTTACGGTCGGACACCCGGTTTAACAGCATTGCGACACTGTCAGTTTTTGATCAATTCCTCGCAGATGCTTTCAATCGGCGGCTCGTTCTCGGTCAATGCCTCCATCGCCTGCATCGGCCCGCGCATGACGCGCAGAATATACTCCCGGGTCATGTCGCTGCGTTCCGCGGCAGCATCCCCGGTCGGCACGTAAGCCTCAATGTCAGCGAGTGAAAGCGTGCCATTGGCAGCGAGCAGGCGCTCCACCGTGTCGAGCCGCTGGCGCATGACGGACACTTCGCCAACCAGCGCAAGCAAGATCGAATAGATCTCCTCGTTCTGGGGATCGGCAAAATAGGCTGGGCGCTTACCCTTGGGCTTGCGGTTGGCTAGGACCATCCAGTCCAGATTTGCTTCGGTCATTTCGGTGCACCTCCCTTCCAGGCACCATAGGCGTGCCAGGCCGCAGCCCGGCCGTGGTCCTCGGTTTCGTCGGTGGCAGCTTCGGGGAAGATCGCCCGGTCTGCCACGGCCTTGACGGCAGCCACAAACAGATCATCCTTGCCAAAACCGGCGTCGACCATCTGCTGCTTCAGATCCAGGCCGTGCATGGCAGACCAGAACGGTTCATTGTTGTTGAACGCATCCCAATCACGGATGAACTGCTCGTAAAGCGGCATTTCCGGGGAGTATTGTGGCTGCTCAACGTGGAGCATCAGCCCGTGCGGCGCCAACACCCTGAAGCCTTCGCGAATGATCCTGGGCAGCGCCTTCCCGCTCAGTTCATGCAGGAACATCGTCGTCTGCACCCAGTCGAAATGGCCATCGCTCCACCGCGAGAGGTCTTCGCCATTATGCTGGATAAAGGTGATGTTCTTGGCCCCCAGGGCCTTTGCGCGAGCGTGGCCATAGCGCAGCGAGGCCGCGGCCGTGTCGATCGCTATAAATTCGGTTTCCGGAAACGCGAGCGCCAGCGGAACGACGTTGTGGCCAATAGTGCAGCCGATATCCAGAACGCGGCGCGGCTTCCAGTTGGGATAGTTCCGCCGCAGCCATTCCACTACGGCCTGCCCGCCGCCATCAGAGAGCCCGCCCAGCGCGCCCGCAGTCGTCGCAAAAATCCCGCAATCGTAGTTAGCACCGGCCGAAACGTCGCCCGGACGCTCTTCACCATGGTAACAGCCCGGCATGCAGTGAATATCCACTGCCGATTGATACCGGGGCACTTCGACAGTCGGGTCGAGCTGCAAATTCGGACTGTCAGCGTTCAGATCCCTTGCCCGCGCGTCAAGCTCGTCGATCTGGCGAAGCACCACCGCGCGTCCGTTCTGCTGCCGCATTTCCATCGTGTTGCGCTTGGAAGCGGACCACAACTGATGGAAGGGATCGCGGTTCATGGCATGGCGGATTTCGAACCGGTCCTTGGGATCGCGCCCCACGTTCTTGCGAAATTCCGGGAGAACGCGGCGCTCATAAACCAATTTATTCCCAGGACCCATGGCCGAGGAAAGAAATTTATTCATGTGCGTTATGAAATCAAATCGTGCAGCTTCATCTAGCGTGCTTTCCGGAAACATTTTATGGCGCGTTACGGCGCGATAAGGCGGAACTTTATGCCCTGCGGTCTTATTCATACGACCCCTTCCTTGATCATATTGTTGATCGATTCTTCCTGAATCCGCTGAAAGAATTGCCTGTCGGGAATTACTATTTCGTTGTTCTGGATCAAACTGTCAGCGGGATGGGGCGATTTCCCTGCATAAACAGCGGCAAAAAGCTCCAGTCGCTGGCGCGCCAGAAAATTCGTCATCGCCGGCTTACGCCGTGCCGCGCGCAGCGCGCCAAGATCGATTTCGGCAAAGGCGGTAAAGGTTTCGCGCGAATTTGATTCCGCCAGAACCCGGCCCTTGAAATCCACCACCATGCTGTTCCCGTCGCCCGATGCCACGGGCAGGCTAGACAGTTCGATGCCGGCGGTGTTGCTGGAAACGACGTAAGCCATGTTTTCCTGCGCGCGGGCGCGCTTCGCAATGGCTTTAGGCGTATCGATGGGAGAGCCGATCTCCGACGAACTGTGCACAAAGATCTCGGCTCCGCGCAAGGCCATGGCGCGCGCGATTTCCGGGTACAGGATCTCTTCCGACGCGATTGCCGCCAAATTGCCGATTTCGGTGCGGGCAACCGGGAACACGCCGTCGATTCCATAGATGTCGAGATACTTCGACCAGACATCATGGGGCGTCGGCGCGAACATCGAATTGAGCCGCCGATAGCGCAGCACCACGTCACCAGAGGGATCGATGACAAAGCTTGTCTGGAAGTAGAGTCCCGGAAAGTGCCGGTCGACTTCATAGGCGTTGCCGGCAATGAACATTCCAAGGCGCTGGGCCATCGCCCCCATCGCTTCGTATTCAGGCCCGTCAATCTCCAGCGCGGCCAGGTCTGCAAAATCGGGGATCGATATCCGTCCCGGATAACTGGTCAGCACATATTCCGGCAGAACCGCCAGCTTGACCGGAGAACCGGCATATTGCTGGATGAAAATGCTGGCCGAGCGAATCTTCGGCTCCATCGATGCAATGGTCCCAAGCATCTGCTGGCGCGCGGCTGCCTTATCGGGCGCTCGTTCGACCGATTGGGCGGCCAACTGCATCGCCACTGCTGCATAGGTTTTTTCGTCAGCCATTTTCCGTTGCTTTCGTTCGCTGGCAAATGCCGGCGCAATCCCATCGATCATCATTCCGGAGGTCGCACCCGCCAGAAAATGCCTGCGCGCGACCTCCATTTGCGTTCTCCTAAAGTCCCAGAGAGCCGGGATTCATGATGCCACGCGGATCGACCGCAGCCTTGAGAGCGACAAGCAATGCATCCGCAGCCGGAGCCAGGCTGTCGCGATAACGATAGGTCCGTCCGATCTGGAAATGCGCAGCATTGTGCGCAAAGAAGACATCAACAATCGCGCACTTCATTTCCTGCACGAACGCCCAGATTTCCGGATCATGGGGGTAACTTTCCAGCTTCTTGAGGTGGGCCGGTTCAACCGTGTTGTTGATCAGCGGATTTCGCGCATCGAACCAGTACAGGCACGGCTCGATCACTACACCCGATCCACCCACCGCGGCAATCAGCGTGCCGTGCGTAACGCCGAACCGTTCTATGCGGTCGGCGTTTGCATCGAACAGCTCGACCACTGCCTTGTAGCAGGCCTGCGCACGGCTGTGCGGAACCAGCCCGTGGATTGGCGCCCAGCGTTCGCCCTGGGCGCCAAGCATCATGTTCAGCGGGCCGAACGGGTTGGCGCGGATGATCTTGGGAATGGTGTTTTCCACTTCCGAACCGCCGTGCCGTGCCACGATCTCGCGCGCCTGGGCGATGTCGGCATCGGCTGCCTGCTGGATGCCGGCTTCGGCCAGAACGTGCATCGAGAAGCTGGCTTCATCGATGAAGCTGCGCCCTGCGGCCACCACTTTGACGCCTTCCTTCAGGGCCTTCAGGACCGAGCCCTGCTTCTTCATCATGCCGACCAGCTGCTTGGCATCGCTCGCCAGGCTATCGCGCTGCATCCGGATCGCGTTGAGGCGCGGATCGAAGCCGAAGCATTCAGTGGCGATTCCCGCGCGCTCGATCTCGCCCATTGCGGCCAGATATGCGTCCGCATCGGTGAAGGTAAAGCTGGCATAACCGTGGCAGCGCGCTTCGGGCACCATGCGCAGCGTGATCGTGGCCTTGATGCCCAGCGCGCCAGTATCGGCCAAGAACAGACCTGTCAGGTCAGGGCCGTAAGGGCGGGTGTGTTCGCTTCCGGTCTTGAGGACAGTGCCGTCTGCCAGTACGACTTCCATCGCCACGCAGCTTTGCGCGGCGGTGCCATAGCGGCCGGTGCCCCAGAAAATCCCGTTCTGGCTCATCCCGCCGCCGACAGTGGCATGAATGCCCGACAACGTGCCCCAGAACGGAGTGCGCAGGCCAAGTGGACGCAAGGCTTCATGCAGTGCCGCCCACGTGCACCCGGCCTCCACCGTCACAGTCATGTCCGTTTCATTGATATCGAGAATGCGGTTCATAGTCGCCGTGTCGAACACGACTGCCCCCGGCTGGTCGACCGTATAGCCGCCGGTGTAGCTCATGCCGCCACCGCGCGGCACCACCACCAGCCTCCGATCGCTGGCCACCTTCACAGCTGCGGCAAGCGAGGCGGTGTCAGCCGGATGGACAACTGCGCAAAGATCAGCCCCGCGCGCGAAAATGTCGTGCGCGAACAGGTCCAGCGTGACCGGATCGTTCGATACACGCGCACCGCCAGCCGCAAGGGCCTGGATCAGATCGAGTTCAGCAAGGGTGGTCATGATATTTCCTTAGAAAGCCTGGAATGGGATTTAAGCTGCAGTGCCGGTAGCGCGTGCGGCATCGTCATCGAACGAGCTTGGGTAACGCCCCAGCAGCAGCAACATTGCCCCGCCGCCGATGAAACCGAACATCGCCACAAGCAGCACCGGATCATAAGAGCCCGTCACATCGCGAACGTAGGCATACAGAATAGATGAAAGCGCCGACGCAATCCCGAACGGCATGTACAGCATGCCGTAGATCTTGCCGTAATGCGCCATCCCGTAATAGCGCCCCGCCAGATAGGCGATCAGGTCCGCTTCCGCGCCGGCGGCAAAGCCAAGAAAAAATGCGGCCACCGCGGCGAGCGTAAAGGTGACATCGCCGCCAAGCAGAATGAGGCAAGTGATCGCCGGCAGGCACAGCAGGGGAAACGCCACAAAGCCCTGCCAGAAACGGTCGAGCAGCGCGCCAGTGATGACCCGGCCGGCAAAGATCCCGATGCCGAGCACGCCCATGATGCTGGCTGCCGATTGGGCGCTGATCCCGTCATCCATCAGGATTGCGGGCATGTTAATAAAAGCGCCGGAATAGCATCCTGCGACGATGCTGATCGAGATCCACATGACGTAGAAGCGGTAACCCCGCATCGCCCTGCCAAGGGTCACGCCCGTCAGCCGTCCATCGCTGTCACAGAGCGCCTGGGGCCGTTCCTCTGGCCGAGGTTCGCGAAAGAACAGCCACGCCACCGGCAGTGCAACCAGCAGCGGTAACAGCGCCATCCCCGCAAACATCGTGCGCCACCCAAACTGAGCGATGCTCCACACGGCCAGTTTTGGCACGAACAGGGCCGCCAGGCTGGTGCCCATCAGAAGAATGCCAAGGGCCAGCCCGCGATGACGGAAAAACCACAAGTTCACGGCCCTGCTCCATGTCACTGGGGTCGAGCCAATACCCACCAAGCCGATCACGACCCAAAGACCATAATAGAAATACAGTGTGGCCGAAGTGTTCGCGGTGGGCGTCAGCGCGACCGCGGCGAGGGCCAGGGCGAACCCGAATACCGAACCGAGCGCAACCTTGCGCACGCCGTAACGATCCGCGAGCCAGCCGAACACAGGGGCCATGAGCGAGGCGATCAGGCCATAGATCGTGGCCGGGAGAATGATTTCAGTCCGGCTCCAGCCGAACTCCGCCGACAGCGGTTCGACCGTGAAACCGATGAGATTGAATGGAATGGGAGATGCGCCGCAGGTTACACCAATCATGCCAGCCAACAGCACTTTCCAGCCGTTTGCGAATTCTCGGTCGGCTGACCCGCTGGCTGCTTGCGGTAATGCTGTCATCTGCGAAGTTCCATCCGTCGTTCAAGATGGATCGGGGAAGCGGCCAAACCGCGCCCCCGATCCTGTTTCAAGTCAGATTCGCATCAATCAAAATGCGAGCCGACCCTTCAGCAGCCAAGTCCGCGGCGGATTGATGTATTCGAGGTTCGCCAGAGTCGATTCCACGGCTTCCTCGTCAAAGCAGTTGCGGCATTCCACCGACATCGACCAACCTGCCTCGCTCTTGAGAGTCAGCGTGGCGTTGGCAATCCACCGCGCGTCGCTCAGCGAACCGGCGATCCGGGGGCCATTGCCCACGATATTGTTGGCATAGACCGTTCCGGTGGAGCTGGTCACGGGATCGTCATAGAAGGTCACGTTGCTCGTGCCAACTTCGCTCTTGTCGCGCCAGTTTGCGTTGACCGCGGGAATCAGGCTCAGCCCGCCGCCCAGTTCCGCTTCATAGCTGCCACCGATCGAAAGGTTGAACTTAGGCGTACGTACCGGGCTGGCAAGCGAGCCGTTTGCTGCCACGATGCCCTGCGCGCAATCCGTTGCATTGCCGCCGGGCACCAGACCTGCTGCAAGCTGCGCCAGGCACTTGGCCTGCTGTGCGCCAACCGATTGTACGCCATAAGCGTCAAGCACCGGACGATTGAGGTCGATCTTGTACTTGTCGTCCTGATACCCGAACGAGGCAAACACGTTCAGGCCGCGCGCGGGAACAGCATTGATTTCAAGTTCGATGCCCTTGTTTTCGTAGTCCGCAAAATTGCGGGTAACGAACCCGATCGAACCATTGGCACGAACAAAGCCCGACGGGGTCTGCAGCCCGCTGACGTCCAGCCAGTAGGCAGAAAGGTTCACGCGCAGACGGCGGTCCAGCAGCTCGGACTTGACACCCGTTTCATAGCTCCAGGCCTGTTCGGCGTCGAACGGCAGCAATTCGGACGGGCTGGTCCCGCGGGCATTCCAGCCACCCGACTTGAAGCCCTTGGTCGCCGAAGCGAACAGCAGGATATCCTCGGATGCTTTGTAATTGACCGCGAAGCGCGGGGTCCAGATCTTGACGTTCTGCTTGCGCGGAATGGCCCGGCCATTCGGAACGACCAGATTGATATCGGCCAGGCAGCTGGCTTCGACCGTGCCGTCATTGCACGAAGCGCGATTGTCACGGATCGAGAACCGCTTGGTTTCATCCGTATAGCGGATACCGGCCGTCAACTTGAGCTTGTCGGTAACGTTCAGGTCACCCTGAAGGTAGCCGGCGTAAGCCCGCGTCGAATTCGTCATGATGCGGTCCGCAAGAACCAGCGTATTCCCCTGCGGGGCGGGCGTTGCGGCGCTGGCGATCGTGAACAGATCGGCGAAATCGCTGAAGTTGTCTTCTTCGAAGTAGTAGACACCCCCAACCAGGTCGACCAGCCCGTCACCTAGAGTGGCGTTTACCTTGATTTCCTGCGAAAACTGCGAAAATTCGCCTTCATTTGCCACAGTGAAGCCGCCACGGACAAAGCTCTGCACCGGGGCCTTCGGAACATTGATGCTGGGCAGCGCGCGCCCGTCGGAGAAATCGAGCGCGTAATCCTGGGTCGTGTAAACGTAGCCAGTGATGAGGCTGACACTCAGGTCGTCGTTGCCCAGCTTCAAATTCGATGAGACGAAGTCCATCGATGTCTTCACGAAATGACCGAAATCATTCTTCTTGCCGGTGATCCGCCCGCCAAAGTTGCCGTCCCGCCGGAAGCCAGTCGTCACAAAGCGACCATCGCACTGCGCAGGATTGGCAGGATTGCAATCGAAGTTGGCGATGTTGGCGCCGTCAGCAAAGGTGTGGATATACGAACCGGTCCAGGTCGCGTTTTCGGACAAGTCCGCGCGCAGCCCCAGTCGCACGCCCCAACCGTCATTCTGGTTCTGGCGCTCACCCGTGACGGTGTTCTTCGCATAGCCGTCGCTGTCCTGGACATAGCCAGAAACCTTGACCGCGAAGCTGTCGCTCAGCGGAATGTTCAGCGAACTGTTGAGCTGCCACAGGTTATACGAACCATAGCCGGCCTGAACATAACCACCAAGGTCCGGTTCGGGATCCTTGAGGAACACTGCAACAGCACCGCCAGTGGTGTTCCGGCCAAACAGCGTTCCCTGGGGCCCGCGCAACACTTCGACCCGCTCGACATCAAACAGCGAGAGGTTGTTCGCATTCTGCCGCGAAAGGTAAATGTCATCCACATAAGTACCGATCGGGGGGTCGAATGTGGGGATGGATTCAGTGTTGCCGAGGCCGCGCATATAGTACGCGTTTGCCGATCCGAGACCGGTATTGTTGATGCCAACGAGGTTCGGAACGTACTGCGTTACCTCAAGCGCGCTGCTGACGCCGCGCGTTGCGAGTTCCGCGTCATTGAATGCGCTGATGGCGATCGGAACGGACTGCACGCTTTCGCTGCGCCGCTGAGCGGTAACGGTAATCTCGTTCAGGCCGTAAGCATCATCTTCACTTTCCTGGGCCACGGCTGCCCCAGACTCATCCTGCGCGAATGCGACGTTGCTGCTGGCAACTACGGCCAAAGCGGCGATGGCAACACCCCGGTACAATACTGCTCTCATGTACAAACCCTTCCTGTCGGATGATATTGTATTTGTCCGTACAAGTTTGCACAGCGCCACAGCTTATGCAAGGGAGGCAATGTCAATCGTTGGAAAAACGCACGCGGCATACCGTTTGCCGCTGCCAAGCGAAGGGGGTTCCGAAATGCCGGAGATGTCAGTTACCCTGTATCAAGTTCTTGTTTTCACACACTTGCTGTTGTTCGTTCTGTGGCTTGGTGCCGACGTCGGCGTGTTTCTGCTAGGCCAGCACTTCAGGAAGCGCGAGAAGTGGACGCTGCCCCAGCGACTCGCGTTGCTACAACTGCTGGTCAATGTTGATATGGTCCCTCGGTCAGCCTGGGCGCTGATGGTGCCCCTTACCCTTTCCATGGTCGACGCCGGTGGCTGGTGGAATCTTCCCGGCTCGGCGATCGTCGCGGCATGGGCAATCGGGGGCTTTTGGCTCTGGCTGGTCTGGGACAGCCATTTCCACGATCAAACTCCGCGGGCAAAGCGCAACAATCGTATCGAGTTCGTGCTGAAGATCGCGCTTACGGTATTCTATCTTGCACTTGGCGTGGTTTCCCTTGTGAAGGGCACCCCGCTGGCGCCGCTGTGGCTGGCGGGGAAGGCCGTCATGTTCGGCCTGATCTTTGCGGCCGCGATCATGATCGACGTAGCATTCAAACCGGTCGGGCCGCAGCTTGGCCGCCTGATTGCCGAAGGCTCCAGCGATGAAACGGAAGTGCCACTGCGGCGTACGATGGACCTGACCCGAATCTGGGTCTGGGTTGTGTATATCCTCCTGCTGGGAACGGCCTTCCTGGGCAACATCAAGCCCTTCTGATGCCTCCTGCCCGGTCCGGCATCTCGACCGCTGATGCGGCAAGCCGGACCGGGAAATCTCTCCTGTATCGACAAGGCAGGCACGGCCGCGCAAACCGACCAGAAAAACATTGACTTTACCACTTGTCCGGACAACTTGGGAATCATGATCCGCTTCACAAACTTCTTGTTCGTGCCGGCGAACCGCCCGGACCGCATCGAAAAGGCACTTTCGAGCGAGGCCGACCTCGTCTGCATGGATCTGGAAGATTCGGTCCCTGTTGCCGAAAAAGATTCGGCTCGCGTTATTGCATTGGAATCGCTGGCGCAAATCGCGTCGCCGCGCTTGGCTCTGCGCATCAATGGCTTGGCCACGCGGGCCGGCCTTGCAGATCTGCTGGCCCTCGCGGATGCCAAAGTGATGCCGGACACACTGTTTCTGCCCATGGTGCAGGAAGCGGCCGAACCGGAACAGGTCACCGCCATTCTGGGTGCCGCCACGCCCTCGCTCATTCCGTTGATCGAAACCGTTCGAGGCCTAAGGAATGCCGATGCGATCGGCGCATGCTCCACGGTTGGCGCCCTGATGTTTGGCGGCGGGGATTTTTCCGCCGAGTTGGGTGTCAACCTTGCCTGGGATCCACTCCTCGCGGCACGCAGCGCGCTCGTGATGAGTTGCGCCGTCAACCGGATCGCCGCGATCGACGTGCCGTTTATCGATCTCAACCATGATGCAGGGCTGGAGACGGAATGCCGCGCCGCCAAGGCGCTGGGCTTTTCGGCCAAGGCAGCAATCCATCCACGTCAGATCGCAACGATTGCGGGCGTGATGCGCCCGTCGGATGCCGAAGTTGCAGAAGCACGGGAAGCACTGGCGGCTTTCGAGGCTGGCGGGGGGCGTCCCATCGCGTTTCGCGGCCGGATGCTGGAAGCGCCAGTGATGCACCGATACCGCAGAATCCTGGCCGCATCCAATCCGGCAAGAACTTGAAAGCGACAGAAACCGAATAAGAAGGAAAAAGCCTATGCGTGCAGGAGTTATCGAAGTCTCTCCCGGTCGTTTCCGCGAGACTTTTGGCCGATTTTTCGAAGATTTCGTGGTCGGACACATTTACGAACATCGCCCCGGACGGACCATTACCGATGCCGACAACGTGGAATTCACGTTGTTGACGATGAACACGCACCCGGCGCACTTCGACTATGAATTTGCCAAGAAGACCGAGTTCGGAAAGCCGCTCGTCTGCTCTCCGCTGACCGTCGCGCTGATGGTGGGGATGAGCGTTTCGGACTGCAGCCAGAAGGCAGTCGCCAATCTGGGCTGGGACAAGATTCGGCTGACCCACCCGCTGTTCCCTGGCGACACGCTCTATGCGGAGAGCGAAGTCCTAGACAAGCGCGAGTCCAGCTCGCGCCCCGAACAAGGTATCGTCACCGTTCGCACCATCGGCAAGAACCAGCACGGCGATGTGGTCTGCACGTTCGAACGGACCATGCTGATCTGGAAGCGCGGCTTCGGCCCGGTCGACGATTGAATTGATACATTGGCGGCACGCTGCGACTGGGCGCGTGCCGCCCTTCAAGCGACTGAATTTGGAGAATAGATATGTCGGCAAGCGATCCACGGTTCATCGAGCCAGAAGAGGAACAGGCGTTCCTCGACACGATTGAACGCTGGGTGCAAAAGGAAGTCCGCCCGGTTGTGATGGAACATGACCACGGCGACATCTGGCCTGAAAAGCTGGTTCACCAGATGGCCGAACTGGGGCTTTTCGGGGCGACCATTGGCCGTGAATATGGCGGCCTCGGCTTGCCGGCTTCCACCTACGTCAAGATCATCGCTTACATCTCGTCCTACTGGATGGCGATTACGGGCATCGTCAACTCGCACCTGATCATGGCTGCGGCTGTCGAGCGATTTGGCACCGAAGCGCAAAAAGCAAAGTGGCTTCCGGTCTTCGCCACGGGCGAAATTCGAGGCGGCCTGGCGTTGACGGAGCCTAACGCCGGGACTGATCTGCAGGCAATTCGCACGATCGCCCAGCGCGAAGGTGACGAATACGTGATCAACGGCACCAAGACCTGGATCTCGAACGGCATCCAGGGCAGCTGTTTTGCGCTGCTGGTCAAGACGGACCCCAAGGCCGATCCGCGCTACAAGGGCATGAGCCTGATGATCGCCCCCAAGGGCGAAGGCTTCCATGTCGGCAAAAAGTTCGACAAGCTTGGCTACAAGTCAATCGACAGCGCCGAGCTGGTCTTTGATAACTATCGGATCCCGGTCGATAATCTGATCGGCGGTGTCGAAGGACATGGCTTCTTCCAGGCCACTGGCGGGCTGGAGCTGGGCCGGATCAACGTTGCGGCGCGCGGTGTCGGCCTGGCAGAAGGCGCCCTGCGGCTTGCTACCGAATATGCGCAGGTCCGACAGACGATGGGTCGCCCGATTGCGGATCACCAGGCCATCCAGCTCAAGTTGGGCGAAATGGTAACGCGCGCGCGTGCCGCCCGCCTGCTGACATTCGACGCTGCGGAGGCCTATGATCGCGGTGAACGCTGCGACATGGAAGCCGGCATGGCCAAGTACTTCGCCTCCGAGGCCGCTGTCCGTAACAGTGAAGAGGCGCTGCGCATCTACGGCGGATACGGATATTCCAAGGAGTACGAGATCGAGCGCTATTATCGCGACTCCATCCTCATGTGCATTGGCGAAGGCACCAATGAAATGCAGCGCATGATCATCTCCAAGCAATGGATCAAGCGGAACCCTGCATAATGGCACAACGTCTCCCCCTTTCCGGATTTCGGATCCTTTCTGCAGAACAATACGGCGCTGGCCCGTATGGCACGATGTTCCTTGCTCAGCTTGGCGCAGAGGTCATCAAGATCGAGCCGCCTGCCACCGACAATTCGAGTGGTGGGGATACGGCCCGTGCGGTTGGTCCTCATTTCTTGCGAAAGGGGGAGAGCCTCTATTTTCAGGCCTTCAACCTCAACAAGCGGTCGCTTACGCTCGACCTGCGCACCGATGAAGGCCAGGAGATCTTTCACGCCCTCGTCGCCCGGTCCCATGCCGTTGCAAACAACATGCGCGGGGATCTGCCAGGCGCGCTTGGCCTGACATATGATGCGCTGAAGCAGGTGAATCCGGCAATCGTGTGCGCACATCTTTCGGCATATGGCCGGGATAACGAGCGCGCATGCTGGCCCGGTTACGATTACCTGATGCAGGCTGAGGCGGGCTTCATGGAACTGACTGGGGAGCCCGATGGTCCGCCGTCCCGGTTCGGGCTGTCGATGGTTGATTTCATGACCGGTACGATGATGAGCATCGGTCTCCTCGCAGCGCTGGTAGATGCGCAGCGCACTGGAGAGGGGCGCGACGTGGACGTGGACCTGCTTGGAACCGCCCTGCACCAGACCAGCTATCCGGCGGTGTGGTATCTCAACACCGGTGACGTGACGACGCGCAGCCCACGGTCTGCCCACCCGTCTGTAACGCCGAGCCAGCTGGTCAAATCAGCCGATGGCTGGGTTTTCGTCATGGCGCAACTGCCGAAGTTCTGGACAATTCTATGCGAACGGATCGGCCAGACCGGTCTGGCGAATGACCCCCGGTTTGCAACCCCCGCTGCGCGCCTTGCCAACCGTGACGAGTTAACCGGGATCCTGGACAGTATCTTCTCGGCGCAGCCGATCAGTCACTGGCTTGGCCTGCTGGAAGGCCACATGCCGGTAGCGCCGGTCTATGGCCTCGACATGGCGCTGGACAACCCCTTCATCCATTCGACAGGCATGGTCCAGACCACGGATCACCCGGATCTGGCCGGGATGAGGGTACTGGGCAACCCCATTCGACTGGATGGCAAGCGCCTGCCCACGCAAGCCGCACCTTTACTGGGCGCCGATACGGACGCGATCCTGAGCGAAATTGGCTATGACGAGGAAGCCATCGCCCGTCTGCGTTCCGCCAGGGTGGTGTAAGGCCGATGGGGAAGCTGACCGGCATCAAAGTCGTTGATCTTTCCTTGTTCCTCCCCGGACCAATGCTGACCATGATGATGGCAGACCAGGGAGCACAAGTGACCAAGGTTGAGCCGCCCACGGGCGACCCGGCCCGCGCGATGGAGCCGATGGAGGCTGGTGAATCCGTCTGGTTCAACAACCTGAACCGGGGGAAGGAATGCCTTCGCCTTGACCTGAAGTCGGACGACGGGCGCGCGGCACTGTGGCGTTTGATTGATGAAGCAGATGTTCTGGTGGAAGGTTTCCGGCCGGGCGTGATGGAGCGGCTGGGCTTCGGTTACAAAACGGTCGCGGATCGCAATCCCGGCATCGTTTATTGTTCGGTATCCGCCTTCGGGCAAACCGGTGCCATGGCGCATCACCCGGCCCACGACATGGCCGTACAAGCGCATGCCGGCTTTCTGTCGGTCAATGATGGGCCGGATGGAACCCCGGTGGTTCCAGGCGTGCCATCAGCGGATATGGCTGCCGGGCTGACCGGTCTTGCCGCCGTCCTGATGGCCCTGATCGGCCGACAGGCAAGCGGACGTGGCGATTACATCGATGTGGCCATGTTCGACAGCCTGCTACCTTGGTGCTCGCACATTGCCGGATCGGCCATCGCAGGCGGGCCGTCGCCGGTTTCGCGCACGCAAAGGTCGCTAGGGGGCGCCGCCTTCTATCAGGTCTATCGCACTGCCGATGATCGGCATGTGGTACTGGGCGGCCGTGAAACGAAGTTCGCGGCCAACTTGCTCAATGCGCTGGACCGGCCCGACCTGATCGCGGTGGCGGACCAACCGGCAGGGGAGCAGGATCAACTGATCACATTCCTTGCCGGCGTCTTCGCGACCCGTACCCGCGCGGAGTGGGAAGCCTGGTTCGCGGATAAGGACGTCGCCTTTGCTCCCGTGCTGGATTTCCGCGAAGCGCTTGACCAGTCGTTCGTGACCGAACGCGAACTGATCGAACAGGTTGACGGCGCCCATCTGTTTGCTCCGGCCATCCGCCTTTCCGACACGCCGGACTGGCGGCGTAACAAGGATGGACAACAATGACGGAAACGTCAGTCCACTTCGATATGCATGGAGTACGTGAACCGTTCGCCCGGATGGTAGCTTGCCGAAATTTCGAACAACTGGTCATCCCGATCGAAGTAGCAGCGCAGGATCAGCAGGACCGGATCATCCTCCTTGATACCAAGCACGTCAGCGGTTTCTTTGGTTGCCTTGACGGCCTGGATGTCCTGCGTAACGCGATTGACCGAACGATCGGCATGTTGCTCGATCTGGCCGAACAAGGTGGGGCTGCCGTTTTCAAACTTGGCCACGGCATCGGCCAGATCGGGATGAATCCAGGCAAGCGTCAGCGCAATCGGCCTGGTCCGGCCTTCTGCGGTGCGTACGCCGCGAAAGACAAACCACTTGCCGCTCGGACGCATATTCGTCTTTTCAGCGATGTCCAGGTCAACCTCTTCGCTCTCAAGCTGCTCGAACGAAATCGTAGTGCCCTTGGCGTACTGAAGAATTTCGCCAACGTTGGAGAGCGGCTGATGCAGGGTGCCGCCGCGCGCAGAAGGCGACTTCACCACCGTACCCGATCCGCGGCGACGCTTGATCAGGCCTTCCTGGGTCAACTTGCGCAATGCCTCGCGAACCGTAAACCGGCTGACCCCATACTGTTTGCAGAGCACGGACTCCGTGGGAAAAGACTGCTTCGCACTGAAATCACCGCGCAGAACTGCAGCACGCAGTTCGTCGGCAAGTTCAAGGTAACGAGTCTGCTTGATCTTCGCTTCGTGCATTTAGGAATTCTGCCTATCGCATCGTCCGCGCACATTCATACCAGATGTGCATTTAATCTGTCCGTACCGGTGCGGTCTGCGTGACGCAAGATAGCCTGACATGTCAGTTGGCAAGCCGCCTGATCCGGCCGGTGGAGCCGAAGGTGCGCGCACGGGCCAGACTGCATTTGCTGGACTGGTTGGCTTGCGTTGCAGGCGGCTTGTCTTCCGAAGCCGGTTCGATCGCCCGAAAAATTCACGGCTCCCCAAGCGAGCGGGTCGCCTGGATGGGCAACAAGCTGGAAATGGATGACGTTCACCGGATGGCCATTCTCCATCCCGGCCCGATCGTCTGGCCTGTTGCGCTGGCTGCCGCCGGGCTGGATATGGACCGAATGCTTGACTCTGCCGTTCGCGGTTATGAAGCGATGATTGCCGTGGGCGCCACTTTCGATGCACAGCACTATGCGTTCTGGCACAACACGGCCACGGCAGGCGTATTCGGTGCGGCAGTTGCGGCTCTGGATGGCATGGCATCTGCCCCCGGCGGGAACAGCGTTGGGTCGGCACCGACCGATGGCCTGATGCATGCCCTTGGTCTGGCCGGGTCCATATCCGGCGGTCTATGGCAAATGCGCCATGAACAGTGCGATGCAAAACAGTGGCACGTTAGCCATGCAGTTGCGACCGGACTGCATGCGGCCCGGTCTGTCCTTGCTGGCGCACGCGGGCCGGCCTTTGTCCTCGAAGGACCACAAGGGCTTCATGCTGCGACCACCGCTGCCCCGAACCCGCTTAAACTGACCGATCACTGGCGGATCGAAGAAGTAAGCTTCAAGCCGTGGGCAGCCTGCCGCCATGCGCACCCCGCAATCGACGCCGCGCTGGAACTGAAAAACCGGCTCGGCGGTCTCGATGGTCCGATCACCGTGGAAACATATGCGGACGCCCTGACATTCTGCAATCGTGCAAATCCGACCAGTGAAATCGAGGCAAAATTTTCCATCCAGCACTCAGTCGCGCTGGTCGCGGATCGCGGCGTGCCGCAGCATGCGGATTTCACCCCGTCGGCAATCGCCGCAACCGCCAGCACGAGGGCCCGCATTACGGTTGTGGAAAGTGCCGAGTTCACCAGCCGCTATCCGGCCCATTTCGGGGCGCGGGTGCGGTGTGGTGGTCACGAAGTGGCCATTGTCGATACGCTTGGCGATCCGGAACGCCCCATGACAGAGGCCGATATCCTGGCCAAGGCCCAGTCCCTGTTTGCCCTGACCGATCACGCGGCTGATTTTGAATACGCCGCCGACGCGGTATTGCACGGTCGTACCATCACTCCACTCATCGGCATCCTGAAGGACTGGCTGCAATGAACCCGATTCAGCGGATCATCGATTTTGCGAGCGGGCCGATCGAATTGCCCCCCGCTGTCAGAGCCGATGCCCTGCGGTTGCTGGCGGATACCCTAGCGGTGGGTGCGGCTGGCGCCGCTTCCGCAGAAGCAGAACCGATAGCACGCGCTGTCGCTGGCTGGGGAGCCGGTACCGAAGCCCGCTCTCTGGCGGGCGGCACACTGCCCTGCCCTTCGGCGGCATTCTTCAACGCATTTTCCATTCATTGCCTTGAATGGGATGCGGTGCATGAGCCGGCAGTGGTGCACGCCCTGTCCGTGGTAACGGCTGCGCTGCTGGCGTCATCCGATCGCCTGGGCGGCAGCACGCCCGATGCGTTCCTTACTGCCCTTGCCGTCGGCGTGGACATCGCCAGTGGCCTGGGCCTTTCCGCTGCGGGCGGCATGCGGTTTTTCCGCCCCGCGACGGCCGGCATCATCGGGGCTACGCTGGCCGTGGCAAGGCTTGAAGGACTTGATCGCGCACGGATGGCCGATGCAGTGGGACTGGCCTACAGCTTCCTGTCCGGCACCATGCAGGCGCATGTCGAAGCATCCACTGCCCTGCCGATCCAGATCGCGAATGCAGCGCGAGGCGCAATCATGGCGAATGATCTGGCCAAGGCAGGAGTCAATGGCCCGCACGACGTACTAACCGGACCATTCGGCTATGACGCGCTTATCGAACCGGTGCGGCTGGATGATTATCTCGCTTCGCTGCGGAAAGTCTGGCGGATCAGTGAGGTCAGCATCAAGCCTTACCCGTCCGGCCGCGCGAGTCATGGCGCGCTCGGCGCGCTGGCGGATTTGCGGGACAAAGGGTTAGTTTCGATCGAAAACGTCGAATCCATTGAACTGCTGGCCCCGCCTTTGATCCAGCGGCTGGTCGGTCGACCATTCCGGCCTGATGCGCCTCAGTCCTATAACCGCTTGTGCCTGGCCTTTCTGGCACCGCTAATGCTTCGCGATGGCGTGATCGACCCGCGCCTTGATACCACGATCGGTACGTTGGCCGAACGGGTGCGGGTGACACTGGATGGCAACCCCAATCACAATGCCCTGTCGCCGCAAGTACTAGTTGTGCAACTGACCGATGGCCAGACGCTGCACAGGCCGGTCGCGGCCAATTCCGGCAGCCCACAGGCACCGCTCGATCCGCTGCGCGCCCGATCCAAGCTTGACCTCTGCCGCTTGCTCGCCGGACCGAACGCGGCCCAGATCTTTTCCGACCCCATCGCCTTCGCCACGGAGCCAAAATGAGCTTTCCCAGCTACTTCGAAACCTTCGACCCAAAGCAATTGCTGGCCGACTATCCCGTGGGCCAGGCATTCGTCGACCGATATACCCGGATGAGCCGGGACGAACTTCACGCTTTGCAGAACGAGCGCTTCATCAAGCTGATGAAACGCGGCTGGGAAATTCCCTTCTACCAGCGACTGTGGGGTAACAAAGGCATTGAGCCGGGCGATATTCGTGGGCTGGACGACATCACCAAGCTGCCGGTCTACGACAAGTCAGACCTCATGGCCTCGGTCAACGAGCACCCGCCCTATGGTGATTTCGATGGCCGTGGTGATACGCCGGTCGTGTTCCACACTACCAGCGGCACCACAGGTCGCCCCCAACCGCTGATGTTTGGCCCCAAGGGGCGTGAAATCACCAACCTGATGATCGGCCGCATGTATCGCTGGATGGGGCTGGGCCGCGATAACGTGGTTCAGTCAGTCTATGGCCACGGCATGATCAACGGGGGACACTACATCCGCGAAGCGGTAACCCATTATACCAATTCCCTGTTCCTGAGCGCTGGCACCGGGATCGAGACGCGGTCGGTCAACCAGGTCAACCTGATGGCTGATTTCGGCGTGACCTGCATGGTCGGCTTCGTCGACTATATCCGCAAGCTGGCCGAAGTGGCCGAAGCGGAGAAGCTGTTCGACCGCATCAATCTCAAGATGATTATCGGCCACCTGGGGACGGAAGATCGCACATCCACCGAAGCGGCTTGGCGGGGCGCCAAGGCATTCGACTGGTACGGCGTGGGCGACACCGGCACGATCGCGGGCGAAGGCCCGGAGCGCGACGGTCTCTATGTATGGGAGGACGCGCAATTCCTCGAGCTGCTGAACGTGGACACCGGCGCCGCCGTGGCACCCGGCGAAACAGGCGACATGGTGGTAACCTGCCTGTTCAAGGACGACATCGCGCCCTGCATCCGGTTCAACACCCATGACATCACCGAGGAACTGACCGGCAGCAACCAGACCGGCATGGTATTCAAACGGATTTCCGGCTTCAAAGGGCGCAGCGACAACATGGTCAAGCTGCGCGGGATCAACATTTTCCCCCACGCCATCGGCGCGATCATCGAGAACCGCCCGGACCTGACGGGCGAGTTCATCTGCCATGTTGTCCGCGACGCCAGCGGCCGTGATGAGATGCTGGTGCGCCTGGAAAGCCGCGGTGGCAGCGACATGGGCGAAGTGGCCGCATTGCTTCGCAAGGGCATCGGCATCGAAGTGGGCGTTGAACTGGTGGCCCCGGGTGAAACCGCTGCTGAAACCCAGATCGATTCCCGCCAGAAGCCGATCCGCCTGATCGACCGGAGATCGCTGTGACCGATCGCACCCCGCTTGATTTCGCCGCGCTGGCAGAGGCCAACCAGCCGCTGAACGCCTTTGTCGATTTCGACCGGGCGGCGCGGTTCGGCGAAGGGCCGCTGGTCGGCGTGACGGTCGGGGTCAAGTCCAACATCGCGGTGCGCGGCCTGCCGTGGACGGCAGGCATGGCGCTGCACCGTGGCCGGATCGCCGCGCGCGATGCCGCCACGGTAGCCGCGCTGCGCGATGCGGGCGCTGCAATCATCGGCACGCTCAACATGGAAGAGGCGGCGCTGGGGGCCAAGACGGACAACCCGTTCTTCGGCGCCACCCACAACCCGCACCGCATCGGCTTCACGCCCGGCGGGTCGTCGGGCGGCAGCGGCGCGGCGGTGGCGGCAGGGCTGTGTGATCTGGCGCTGGGAACCGACACCATGGGGTCGGTGCGTATCCCGGCCAGCTATTGCGGCGTGTATGGCTTCAAGCCGGCGCAAACCGCCGTCAGCCGCGACGGCCTTGAACTGGCGGAACCCGCGCTGGACGTGATCGGCCCGCTGGCCCGATCACTTGACCTGCTGGAACAGGCCGCCAAGCTTACAAGCACGTTCGGCAACGCAGCGCTGCCCGGCAAGCCGGTAACGCTGGCCGATCTGGGCGGAGTGGAATGCACGAGCGACGTTCTGGCTTGCTTCCAGCAGGTCTGCAGCCTGCTCGACATGGCTGCGCCGCTGGCCCTGGCCGATGCGCCATCGCGCATCCGCTATGCCGGGTTCATCGCCACCGCCGCCGCGCTCCACGCGGAACTGGCCGACGCGGACGCAGCTCTGCTTTCGCCGACGCTGGCAAAGCTCATCTCCTATGGCCCGCACCGCAAGGACGAGGACCGGCAGGCCGACCGCGAAGTTCTGGCCCGCACCGCCGAGCGCCTCAATGAAATCGTCACGCAAACCGGGCCGCTGGTTCTGCCGACCGCACCGCAGCCGGCCTTCGACCATGCCGAACCGGCCCCCGCCAACCAGGCCGATTTCACCTGTCTCGCCAATGTCGGCAACCTGCCCGCCGTGACCATCCCGGCCGGCACTGCCGCCAACGGCATGCCGATCGGCGTCCAGATCGTGGGCCCGCGCGGGGCCGAAGCCGGCCTGTTCGCCCTCGCCCGCCAGATCGACGGGCAGCTTCGCGCCTATCGGCAGCCAGATCATTTTCACGCAGGATAGAAGGTTTTCACCATGCGCATCATAGTGCTTTTCAATCTCAAGGATGGCGTTGATCCGGCGGCTTACGAGGCCTGGGCACGCGGGTCCGACATCCCCGCCGTCAACGCGCTGGGTTCGGTGATCCGCTTCACGGTCCACAAGTCGCTCGGCCTGTTCGGTTCGGGCGAAGCCGCGCCTTATCAGTATGTCGAAGTGATCGACATTGCCGACATGGAAGGCTTCGTCGGCGACATCTCGACCGCCGCGTTCCAGGAAATGGCCAAGCCGTTCCAGGACTTTGCCGACAATCCGCAGTTCATTCTCACGGAAAACTTGTGATGCCGGGCCGCTTTTCGGGCAAAACGGTCGTCATCACCGGATCGGGCAAGCAGAAGGGGCTCGGTCAGGCGATCCTCCAGCGTTTCGCTAACGAAGGCGCCAACTGCGTCGTGTCCGATCTTGTCATCGATGCCGAGGCGGAAGCCGTTGCCGAAGACCTGCGCAGCCGCAACGCACAGATTGCCACGATCGCCTGCGACGTCAGCCAGGCCGACCAATGCCAAGGCCTGATCGATCAGGCCGTGGCCCGTTTCGGCAGCGTGGACATCCACGTCAACAACGCCGGCATCGGCTTCATGATGAAGCCCTTTCTGGATGTCGATCCGGCCGACTGGGCCAAGGTGATCGGGGTGAACCTGTCGGGCGCGTTCTATTGTTCGCAGGCGGCAGCCCGCGCGATGATCGCCGGCGGCAAGGGCGGGCGTATCATCAACATCGCCTCGCAAGCAGCGAAAAGCGCGTTTCCGGATCTTCCGGCCTATGTCAGCTCCAAGCATGGTATGGTCGGCCTGACCCGCGCTGCGGCGCTGGAACTGGGCAAGCACAAGATCACCGTAAACGCGGTTTGCCCGAACCACGTGACCACCGGCCTTGGCGCGCAGCAGAACGAATACTTCTCGCGGCTGCTGGGTTTCGCCACGGTCGAGGATTACATCGCTGACATGCACCGCAAGAACCCGATGGGTCGCCCCGGTCTTGCCAGCGATACGGCGGCGGCCTGCGCATGGCTTGCTAGCGATGATGCCTTTTATGTTACCGGCGAGGCGCTGAACGTCTCGGGCGGGGAGGAAATGCACTGATGCACGAAGAATCGATCCGTTGGCCCGATGGCAACATCATGGCCCTGTCCGTGGTGGTGAACGTCGAGGAAGGCAGCGAAATGACCGTGGCCCGCGGGGACCGCGGCATGGAGCCAGTCGACGAACTGGGCATCCACATCCGTTCGCCGATCCGCAACTACGGCAACGAAAGCAACTACCTGTATGGCATCAAGGCCGGCGCGCCGCGTATCGTGCGCCTGCTCAAGGCCTATGACATCATGGCCAGTTGGACGGTTGCCGCGCTAAGCCTTGAAAACTATCCCGAAATCGCCGCCGCCATCGCGGAACTGGGGCATGAGCCGGTCAGCCACGGCTGGCGCTGGGTCCACCAGTTCAAGATGAACGAGGAGCAGGAGCGCGAATTCATCCGCAAGGCGGTGGAATCGATCGAACGCACCGTCGGTGTGCGCCCCTATGGCTGGCTCTCGCGCTATTTTCACACCGATGCCACGCGCCGCCTGCTGATCGAGGAAGGCTTTGCCTACCACATGGACGATTATTCGGGCGACGTGCCGTTCTGGGATCGCACGACCGTTCCGGGCAAGCCGCTGGCGATCGTGCCTTATCAACTCGACAGCAACGACATGAAGATGTGGACCGATCCGGCGCTGACCCCGCACCAATGGCTGGACTATGCCAAGGCCAACTTCGACCAGATCTACCGCGAAGGGCAGCAGGGCCTTGGCCGCATGATGTCGCTGGGCCTGCACTTGCGCATCATCGGCCGTCCGGGCCGCATCTGGGCGCTGGAAGAATTCTTCCGCCATGTCCGCGCCCATGAAGGCGTGTGGGTGGCAAGCCGCCACCAGATTGCGCAGCACCTTGCCACGGTCGATCCGGCATGACCCTGCGACTGGAACGGCAGGGTGCGGTGGCTCACCTGCTGATCGACCGCGCAGACAAGCGCAATGCCTTCAACCAGGAAATGTGGGACTTGTTCCCGCAACTTCTGGCCCAGGCGATGGCCGATCCGGCAGTCAATGTGCTGGTGGTGCGCGCGGCCAAACCGGACAGCGCATTCTGCGCAGGTGCGGACATTGGTGAATTTGCCACCGGCGCACGCGATCGGGAATGGCGCGCCGCCAATCAGGCCGCGATCAATCGCGTACAGCATGAACTGGCCCGCGCGGCAAAGCCGACCATTGCCTTCATCGAGGGCGATTGCGTGGGCGGCGGCTGCGGCATTGCACTGGCCTGCGATTTCCGCGTCGCTGGTCCAAAGGCGCGCTTTGGCATCACCCCGGCCAAACTGGGGCTGGTCTATCCCTTGCACGACACCAAGCTGCTGGTCGACCTGGTCGGTCCGGCCCAGGCCAAGCGCATCCTGTTCACCGGTACATTGCTGACCGCGGCAGAGGCGCTCGCGATCGGCATGGTAACGCTCCTCGACACCGATCCTGCCGCCGCACTTGACCGCATCACAAGTGAACTTGTGGCGGTTTCGGGTCACAGCCAGCGCATGTCCAAGGTGATGGTCCAGCGCATTCTGGATGGACAGGTCGCTGACGACGATACCACCCGCGCTGAATTCGCCGCCGCTTTCGACGGTGATGACTTTGCAGAAGGCGTCAGTGCGTTTCTGGCAAAGCGGCCACCAGTCTTCCGATGAGCGCGCCCTTTGCAGACCCGCCGCGCCACGGCCAGATCGTGGGCGGCCTGTCCGTGACCCCTGATCTTGACGCGGCGATCCTGGACTACCGCGATGTCCTTGGCCTGGAACTGGTCGAAGCCTCGCGGATTAACGACAGACTTGCCGCTGCCTGGGGCGCGCCCGCCAGCGCCGGTTCGCGCATGGCCGTTCTTCGACCGCAAAGCGGGTCACCCTGCGCGCTTCGTCTGGTCGAACAGCCCGATTGCCCGGCTTTCGTCCCGACCACGAGCCACGGCTGGGCCGCCTTCGAACTTACCGTCCAGGACGTGTTCGGCTGGCCGGACCGGCTGGACGGGTCCGGCTTTTCGATCCAGGGCTTGCCGCGCGAATTGGAAGGAATGGCCTATTTCATTCCGATGCAGGTATTGGGCCGCGGCCGGGAAATGGTCTATCTGAACGAAGTGCGCGCGGACATGCCGAACTGTGATCTGCCCCGCGCACAGTCATCGGTGGATCATCTGTTCATCGCCATCCTGGCCACGCCCGATCGGGCGGCCTCGGTTCAATGGTATGAGCGGCATCTTTGCTTGCAGGCTGCCGACACATTCAATCTGACCTACAGGATGATCAATCAGGCCTTCGACCTGCCGGACAGTTACCGCACTGATCTGACGATGGTCCAGAACGGGCGGATGACGATCTTCGAGGTGGATGGATACCCTCCTCAGGCCAAGGCCCGCCCACAGCACGATGCTATGCTTCCGCCTGGCAACGCATTGGTCAGCATTGGCGTCGCCAATCTTGATGCACTGGACATCGAATGGCTTGCACCGCCGGCTACCCATGCCGGTTTCCCCTACAATGGCCGCCGCGCCGCAACCCTGCGGGGGCCCAGCGGCGAACTACTGGAGTGTATTGAATATGGCTGACACAACAAAGTTCATGCCGCCTGCCGGATCCCGTATTGCCGTGCTGGGAGCCTGCGGCGGGATCGGCGCAGACGTCGTTCGGGCGCTGGTCGATGGTGGCTGCACGGTGATTGCCATGGACTTGCCCGGTTCGCTGGCCGAAGCGCCCGGCCCTGCACACCATGCCATCGCCTTTGATGGGCGTGACCCGGAATCGATCTCCTCGGCGTTTGCACAAATGGCGCAGATCAGCCCCCGGCTCGACGGCCTTGTCATCGCTTCGGGTTTTGCTGGCCCACGCCAACCGATCGATCAGTGGGAGATCGATCAGATCGACGATGTGCTGGTTGGCAACCTGCGGTTGATGACGCTGTGCCTTCGCGCCGCCGTGCCGCTGCTGAAGCATGACGGCACCGCAAGCGTGGTGATGTTGACAAGCGACATGGCCTACATCCCGCAGGCAGGTTATGCCCCTTATGTGGCAGCCAAAGCCGGGATGGTCGCGATGGGCCAATCCGTTGCGCGTGAGTTGGCCCCCGGAGTGCGGATCAACTTCGTGTCGCCCGGCGCGGTGGACACTCCCTTCCTGCGGGGTGGCCGAGGGCGGACGCTGGACCCGGCTGCACCGCTCCGGTTCGACATGGACGCATATCTCGCGCAGATCCCGCTTGCGCGGATGGCGACGGCCAGCGATGTCACAGGCCCGATCCTGTTCCTACTTGGCCCAGGATCAAGCTATATGACCGGAAATGTGCTGCACGTCAGCGGCGGGGCTTACATGGGTTAGGCCGAAAACGCATGAACGGCGCCATCGGGATCTGAAACAAAATCACTAAGTGCAAGGAGGCGCGGAAATGGCCGATATTTCTATGCTTCCTGACGCGGCGATTGGCCATTCAGGCGCCTCGATAATGGCATTTGTGCGTTTGCGGGCTGGAATGGCAACCGGGCGCAGCATGTCGCTGCGCCCAGCTCCATCACAGAGCCAACCGGTTCAGATAACGGCCTCGCCCGGGGCCAGGCTGTTGTCCATGTCCCGCCAGACACGCCAGTTGCCATCATCGCCCCGCTTGTAGACCAACAGGGTCCGCCCCGCGATCTGGTAGGCGTCACGGTCCGATGGGGCAATTGACATCACAAAGCGCAGCACCTGATAGCCAAACGCGCCTTCAACCTCGATTGACTCGATCGTTGATTCCACCTCGACCCGGTTTCCGGACCGGGCATGACGGGCAAAGTGATCGATCACCGCATCGACCCCTTTCAGCAACGGCGCGGCGTTGGGGCTGACCAGGCAGTCCGGCTCGTAAAGATCGCGCATCGCCACCAGGTCGCCAGAGGCATAACTCGACTTCCAACGCTCGCCTGCCTCCACGATTCCGGCGATGGCGGCGGCGCGGTTATGCCCTGCCGCATCTCTGCCTACAGCCGGAGCGTCCGGGCTTTCCAATGCCAGAACCTTGCAGCGGGCAATACCCTCGCGCAGGGGGCGGATGCGGGCGTATTCCTCACTTTCCCAGAACGCCCGCAGCGCGGCCATGTCAGTCCACTGGGAGACGACGACCGAAGCGCCGTCCAGACCATCGCCTTCCAGCCCAAGTGCGCCCGGCGCGCGCAGCAGGTATCGACCGCCCATCCGGGTCACCAACGCGGCGGCTACCCTTGCATAGCCGCCCATGAAAGCCTCACGATCATCAACGTGGGCAATGACAACAAGATAAGCAGCCATGCAGCTTGCTCCTAAGAACGATCAACCGGACAGTTTGAGGATGGCGCGCGGATTACGTGCGCGGCCAGCGGGCCTTGTCCTGAAGGTACCTTCCCGCATCAAGCGCGTCGGTAGGCTGATAGGCGTCGAACAGGTTCGGGCCATACTGCGAGCGATATTGCTCAAATACCGGCAGAAACAGTTCGGTGTGAACCACCGGCTGGCGATGGCGCGTACGGAAGGCTCCGATCGGAATCCGTTGGCTGACCAGAGTTTCGAACGCCAGCTTTGCGCTTGCCAGTTCGCCCCCATCCGGCCCATAGATTGCGCTGCCACCGCCGCCGGTATCGGCAAAATAGCGGGTATTTTCGGGTGAGGCAGCATTGTTGGCCACCGCTGTATACACCCCGTTGTACAGCGATGTTGCCTGGATATCGAGCGGCGTGAAACCACCCGTTGCCGTCCGGAGGATCAGTTCCGCCCCCTTCATCGCAAAGGCGCGGAACAGCTCTGGTTCTTTCTGCGTGGAGCTCGTCGCGATGTTGCCCAGCGGCGTCCGGGTGACCGGCAGGACCGCATCCGGACCGTACATTTCCACATAGCGGTCCAGCACATCGTATATGGTGGTGGTGAACAGCTCTTTGCGTCCCCCGAAGAAGCCCTTCAGGTTCCGCGCCTTCCAGTGCCGGTCGACGATTTCCCCCTTGTCATTCATGATGACCGTGATCGACAGTAGCGACTTCGGCCAGGCTGGATCGCGAACGTACGAGCCGAACACCAGCCAGCACCCATATTCGCGGGCCTTGCGCGCCAGCAGTTCCGTTTCCGGGCCGGGCAGCTCAATCGCCACCTTTCGCGCATCGTCAAGGTTCCAGCCATGATAGTAGCCGGTGACCGGGAATTCATGGAAGAACAGGATATCGTGCCCGACGAGCCCGTTGGCACGATCGATAAGGTCCGCCATGTGCTGGACGTTGGCAAAACGCGACTGCTTGAGGTTCGCCAGCTCGACCGGCACCACCCGCGACTGGACCACGCCGAGCATGATGACATCCTTGGCCAGCGCAACGGTTTCATAGCTGCCATCCGGACGCATCGACAACGGCGCTGGTGCACCTGCGGCTGTCGCAGCCTTCGCACTGGAGCCAACTCCTGCAGCAGCTGCCGTTGTCAGGGCCGCGCAGGCTCCCATCATGCCACGTCGCGAAATGCTCATATCCTACCCCTTGCGCTTGCTTGCCGCCGGAACCGGTTGTGGCCCGGAGCGGTCAATTTGTACGGACAAATATATTCATCGGGGAGGGTTCACCGTCAAATGTTAATTTCACAACAAAAAGGGGCGGCCGTGGATCACGACCGCCCCCTTCCTTCATCCGCCTGACCAGCGTCAGATCGGCTTCACCGCCCCCAGGAAGCCAGCGGCACCAATGGTGATCCAGTAGATCACGGCCACGATCCGGGCTGAGCGGATGAGATCGGCCAGACGTGCCTCGGCAGCGGCGTCTGGTCCTTTCGCAAGCCGGGCGAAAATCCCCGGCCACTCGTGCAGATAATATCGCAGGACAAGCCCGACGATCAGGCTTAGCCCGAAAACGATCAGCTTTGCCGAATACCATTGCTGTCCATCGCCTGCTTCAAACGGCCCCATGCCCAGCAAGGATGTGATGCCGGTGCCGATGACGGCGGGGATAGCCAGATAGCGCGACCAGTCCTCCAACTTGCCGAACACGGTATCCTTGCGCCGCATCTTGTCGCGGAAGGCCAGCAGGGTGACGATCACCCAGGCCACCCAACCCAGCCAGACCGCGACGAGGAAATTGCCGCCATAGGGTTGCACACCCCACAGGTGCCCCATGTGCAGGCCCAGCGGCAACAGCGAGATGATACCGATCCGCGAGACAACGTCGATGCGGAAGACCGTGTCGAGATGGCGCACTCGCTCTGCTACGGGCAGCGCTGGGTCGACAACCTTGTAGGATGTCTGGAAGACGGCCCATTCCCCGCCCAGCCAATAAACCATCGCCAGAATGTGCGCGAACCGCAGCAGAGCCAATTCGTAGACTTCGAGGAATCCACTCAAGGAACTTCTCCTTACTTTCCCGCTAGAATGTCAGGCTAAAGCGTGTCTAATCGCGACTAATCGGATTTTGAGAGCATCGAACGCAGCGCCAGCGCCACCACTGCGGGGCGCATCAGCTTACCGGCCAGGCGAACCAGTTCCTTTCCGCCGATTTCCACCGTGCAAGGCATCGCATTGGCGACGCCGGCGAGGATGAGGCGCCCATCCTCAACCCGGCTTTCGCGCACTTCAACGCCCAGCTTGATCGCGGGAGTCTTGACCAGCATCTCAGGCCTGCCCTGCCGAGGTCGGCAGCACCGAAGGTTCCAGGGCCAGAACGCTGCGCGCTGCGCCGCGACCGGTAATCATCGCTTCGGTCAGGTACGATCCGTTCTGATAGAGGTCAGAAATGAACGAGCCGAGTTCACCTGCTTCGTAAAGCCGCGCAATCGGCTTGTCGTCATGACCGAAAACCACACCGTTCATATTGCGGCGCGCACCGCCGCCGGTACAGACAATGGCGGGCGTGATCGGCAGGGCATAGAACGGGCCGTTGGCCACCGGCAGCAGGGTTTCCGCATTTCGGCCGAAAACCTCGTCGTTGCCGGCAGCGCAACTCGCGTTGTAACGCGCGACCTGTTCCTCAAGAACGGCCACTTCGATGCCAATCTTGGCGGCCAGTTCAGCAATCGTGTCGGCTTTGTGGATGAGGCCGGAAGCAATCTCGGCGCTGTTGTCCTCGCTCCATTCTTCTGCAACGACAACCGCGCTCCAGGTCATGACCTCCAGCACCAGCTTGCCTGCCTGCCGGGTGGTTTCGTCAAAGATCATGTGGACCGGGTGGGCCACGTTGAGCGGCACATCAACGAAACGACCGTGCTTCTTTTCCTTGTAGTGGGTCAACTGCAGCTCGTTCGCCTCGTTGTAGAAACGACGCCCTTCGCTGTCGACGTCGAACCAGCTGAACGCCGGCAGCATGAAATTGCGCAAGTAGCAGGTCTGCTGATGCGGCTGGCGGATACCCGGCCAGATACCGCCCGACTGCCCCTGATTGCGCAGATGCCACATGTCCGCGCCAGCCTTCTGCATGATACGCAGGCCATCCCCCGTGTTATACGGTGTCCCCAGCGGCACAACGTTCGACAGGCCATAATAGTCGCGCTGCATCTGGGGCGACGCTTCATAGCCCCCGATTGCCACAATCACGCCGCGTTCGGCGCGGATCGCCTTGCGCTGACCGTTCTGTTCGATCCACGCGCCGAAAACTTCCAACGTGTCCGGGTCCTGGATGAGGTCCACAAGTCGGCTATCAAACCAGACGGGCACGTTCCGCTTTTCCACGTTAGCCTTCAGGGCCAACCAGACGCCTGACGGGATCGGCAGGATCGTGGAGGTGTAGGCCACGGCATCGCGCGCGCCCAGTTCCGGGAATTCCAGTACGGCGTCGCGCTCGGTGAAACCCGTGCCGCGCAGGAATTCCTGACCAGCGCCGGCTGCAATCTGCTGAATCCAAGGCTCAAGGTTGACCATCCGGTCGGCCCAGTCGTCGAGCAGTTCCTCGCTGACGGGATTGGCAGCGCTCATCTTTCGCTGATAATCCTTCAGGGCGTCCTTGTTCTTTGAAATCAGCAGCGACTGCCCGGAAACGCGGCAATTACCGCCGGCAAATTCCTGCGGCGCCTTTTCCACGATCAGGATGCGCGCATCGGGAGCAGTGTCACGAGCCTCGATGGCGGCAGACGCACCCGCGCAACCGTAACCGCAGATCAACACATCGACGACTTCGTCCCACTGGGAAACGCTGTTCAGACTAGCCATGGTTCAATACTCCCAAGAAAGGCATTTGACCCAAGCTTGTGCGGTACACTTCGATCGAACCAGCAACCGGTTGTCATTTTGTACAACTTATGGTTGATGTCTTGGCTATGGAACTGCGCCAACTTTCCCACTTCCTTGCCGTCGTCGACGCCGGCAGCCTGACACTTGCCGCCGATCGCGTGGGGTTAACTCAGCAGGCCCTGTCCAAAAGCCTTGCCAGGCTGGAACTGGAACTGGGCGGAAAACTGTTCGAGCGTGCAGCGCGCGGCATGGTCCTGTCCCGGCTAGGCGATGCCATTGCCGAACACGCCCGGCAGGTTCTGGCAGATGCTGGCCGCCTCAGACATGCAGCCAGTGCGGAACTAGGCTTGCAGCGCGGTCGATTGGTTGTGGGGCTAAGCCCGATTGCCGCATCCAGCCACCTGGGCAGCCGGGTCATGCGCTTTGCCGAGCGTTATCCGCGCGTGCGCATCGATGTCGAAAGCGGGATCGATCGGGAATTTGTCGCCAAGCTTCATCGCGGAGAGATCGATGTAGCCATTTCATCGCAAACTGCGGAGCAGACGGACAGCGTACTGCTTGAACAGCTCGCAGTTGAGCGATGGGGCGTTACCAGCGCTGCGGACAATACCCTGCTCTCGAACGCCAGCGGCCTGGCCGATCTCGCAGAGGCTCAATGGATCATAGGCCGCAACACGGCGTTATTGGATGCGCAGATCGGAGAAGCGTTCGTCAACGCGGGGATGGCCCCTCCGCGTCCCGGTATCATGACAACATCGGTCTTGTTCACGCTGCAGGCGCTGCGCCGGTCCCGATGCCTCGCCATTCTGCCGCATTCGCTGTGCGAAGACCTGCCGGACCTGCTGTGGCGCGACATGGGTAATGGTGCCTGGACAACGCCGATATTTCTGATGCGGCGCAAACGCGCCTTGATCGACGATCTGATCAAGGCGCTATTGATTGAACTGGGCAGCCAGACCGCCTGAGCGCGGCTGCTGCCCGGATCAATTCCTTACCAGGGCTTGCCGCCCACCCAACTGCCGGCTTTGACGCCGATCCGGCTGATCTCCACCGTGTCCCAGATACCCGCCTTGTAATAGGGGTCTGCTTCGATGAAGGCCTGCGCATCGGCCCGGTCGGACGCGCTGACAATGACCAGCGACCCGACGAAACCGCCATCTTCGCCGTGAAGCGGGCAGGCCAGCGCAACCCGGTCGAACACTTCGTCAAGGTGAGCCAGATGCTCCTTCAACCCGGCCATGCGGGTCGGTTTCGTGTCGGCCTTGTCACGGCAAACGATCGCAAAGAATTCAGACATGATAGCTCCTGGTGGTTGAAATCGAGGACGACCGCTTCATCGGGACGAACAGGGAAAACCCAGAACGCCTGGGTTCATCAGGTTGTGCGGATCGACTGCCAGCTTGATCGCGCGCAACAAGCCAGCCGGCTCATCCCGCAACGCGGGCATGAACGGATAGGTTCGTCCAATCTGGTTCGATGCCGCACCGTGCGCGCGAAACAGGTCCACCGTCATCGCCCGCAACCGCGCGACCAGTTCCCTTGCCGCAGGATTTGGCGCGGGTTCGTCCAAACGTGCTAGAGCTGCAGCGTCCGGGGCACTACGATGCAGCGGCAGCCAACTGTCGCTCCAGTGGAATACGCCCTCGAAACTGAAACACGGAGTGGAGAGTGCTGACGCCAGACGCGTTACACGCACACCGTGACGCTTCATTTCACTCGCCATTGCCGCAATCATCTGGTCAAAAGCCGCGGCGATCCGATTCGCGTCGCCAAGCGCCACTTTCGCGTTGAGAGCGGCCCAGCGCCCGCCGCCCGGCCCCAACACGCCGTTCAGGCCGGGGAAGGGGTCTGCTCGCGCAACCATCGGGATTGTCGGAGCAACTCGGCGTCCATCATGCGAATGCGCGATTCTGGCGCAATTGGCCAAGGCTTCGTTCAGCCCGGATCGGGTGCGCTCGGCGCAAACCAGATGCAGTGAAAAGTGCCCTTGCGGGATCACTTCCAGTCCACCGTGCGACATGGCCAGCAAAGATTTCGCCACCCCCAGCACGCCGCCCGAATTGCGCGACACGGCCCGCACGGACCGGGCCACGGCCGCCGCATCCACATCGAGATGATCGGTCGCGCCCGGATCCATGATGTATCCGTCTTCGATCAGCCCTTCGCGCTGGATGGCACAAAGCGCATCCACGGCATCGACAATCCGCCTAAAGGCAAAACTGGCATACCCCGTATGGGCCGGACGGCGCATCACGCGAAGGTGAGCTTTCGTCTTGATCCCGAAGGCGCCTCCGTCGTGCAGGAACAGCCCAGTCAGATCAGGGCCAAGACCACGAAATACTGGATGGCAAGGCTCCTTCAGCGCGGCCTGCCCAGTGCGCAGGGTGCTGCCATCGGCCAGCACGACGTCCATCGACAGAACAATGTCGGCAACCGTTCCATACCGCGCCGACCCGAAGAACAGGGCGCCATGCGACAATCCACCGCCGACGGTTGCGCCGGCACCTGAAAAAGTGCCGAAAAAGGGAAGTCGCAAGTCATATTCGGCCAGGGCAGCGTGGATCGCTTTCCACGTCGCGCCTGCCTCTACCGTCACGGTCATGTTGACTGGGTCAATCGCCAGAATCCGGTCCAGCCTGGACAAGTCGACAAGCACGGCCTCACCTGCTTGCCTGACATAACCGGCGGTATAGCTCAGCCCGCCGCCACGTGGGACCACGGCCAGCCCATGCGCCGTGATCTCGGCAATCGCCGCCCCCAGATCGACGGCATCTTTCGGAACCAGAATGGCAATTGGCGCGACGCCCGATGCATAGACATCATGGCTCGCTTCTGCCAGCCGCACCGGATCGGTCAGGACGGCATCGTTACCGTACCGCTGACGCAGGCTGGCAATCAGCGAGATCCGGTCCGGCTGGGTCATACAGGCTTGACCACGCTTACCACGACGATCGCCGCGATGAACACCCACAGCAGCACAAGCACCGAAGTTGCCCGCACGTAAGTCCGTTCGATCACCGCGTTGCGTTCAGGCGTGACACCATCGCGGGCCATTACGGCCCAGGTGCGGAAATGCGCGATCAGCGCAAAGCGGATGCCAACCCCGCACGAGATCACCCCTGCGAACAGACTCAGCTTTAACCGCAGCCAGAGCGGCATACTCCACTCACTGCCTACAATACCGGTCGCCAACGCCAGCAGAATGATGATCAGCACGTATCGCGATGCCCGGTCGATTGCGGCCAGGACCTGGCCGATCGCACTGTGGTGCAGTCGATGCACCGCCTCGACGAAGGCCAACCAGGCGATGCCGATGGCCAGAGCGATATTCGCCACCGTTTCCCCGCCCGGCACAAGTCCATAGGAGGCGGCCAGCATCGTCCCCAGCATTGCCTGCAGGACGAGTGCATAACGCACATGCTGATCAACGATCATGACATGGTCCATCAACCGCTGCCGCTCATTAAAGGGCATGGATCCGGCATAGCTGACGTAACGATAAGTCGAATTGATCACCAGTTCGGAGCCAAGCCAGTAGCCCAGAACCGCGATGTGTAAGACAAGAATCCAGACAGTCATGAAAGCAGCTCCCGCATGCAAAGGGATTGAACCTGGGCCGTAGCAAAGATCACTTCGCCCAAGCTTCGCCCGCATCGCCCTTCTGCAAACGACGCACTTCCGCGACATCGGCTGGCGGCTTCAGCCACAGCGACATGCTTTCCCTGGCCCACGCCAGCAACGGCGCCGGAAATTCCTTCTCGCTCTCAACCCGCCACGAAACCAGATGGTAGATTCCCTTGCCCTTGCCAGCCCACGCAGGCAGTGCGCCAAAGCGCTGCCAGCTCATCTGATAGGGTTCATCCAGCTTTCCGGCACGGTGGAGGAAGAAATCGTAGTTTTCCCAAGCTTCGTACCGCGCGCCACCGGGCAGCGGAAAATCAAGAAAGATGGGAGCGGTGACCGCCAGCGTATCTTTGCCCAGCCAACGAAAGCGGATGCCATCGCGGGCCTTGATGGTACGCACATCCTTGCCCGCCCCCTGTTCGACATCGGCAAAGATTTGATCGCCTTCCTGGCGATAGGAGATCATCTGATAAGGATACGCGATCGGCGTAACCGGCTGCCCGTTGAATTCGCGCAGGATCTCTCCGGTCTGGGGATCCGTATAGGCGAATGTCTTTCGCGTAAGGTGAATAACAGGCTCGCCAGCCTTAGCGGGCCAGATCACGCGACTGCTGTCAAACCCCACCATCCCAAACAGCTTGCGGCCGGACGGGTATTCATAGACCCCACCCTCGGCAACCCAGTGCACAGGCTGCCCCGTTCCGGCCCGCGAATCAACCCAAGCCCGGAATTCCGGAGTCGCCGCATCCCGTGAAGCGGAAGTCGGCTTGTCGGCGGCCAGCGCGGGCGTCAGCGGCAGCAAGGCGAAAAGCGCCAGCGCCGCTTGAGTGGATTTCCAGAACATAGCCTATTCTCCCTTATGGAATCCGCGAAGCCTACTGCCGAAGGGGGCACCGCAAGATCAGTTCATGATGTATCGACGCCCCTGAATCAGCCCACCGACCCTGCAGCCAGTAAGGCTTCGATCCGTTCCGGCGCGTACCCCAGTCCCGCCAGCACCATGCGGCTATCGGCGCCGGGTTCGGACAGCGTCGATGCGGTGCTGGGCCGGCGTCCGTTCATCATGATCGGCAAGGCCGGAAGCGCGGTCTGGGTGCCGTCGGGCAGCCTGACTGGTTCAAGCCCGCCGCTAGCCAACAGGTGCGGATCGTCAAACATGTCCTGCGGGCGCCCGATCGGAGCAAAAGGCAGCCCCGTGCCTTCCAGCCGGTCGATCAGCTCGGCGCGGGTAAAACCGGCGATCAGTTCACGAATACGCGGCAGTATCCGGTCACGCGCCTGGACGCGGGCATTGTTGATGCGGATGCTTTCATCCGACCACAGATCGTCCAAACCGAACAGCTTGCAGAACTTTTCCCACAAGCCATCGGTGACGACCCCGATGAAGATCGGGTCGTCGCGCGTTTCGAACACGTCGTAGATTGCCCAGGCCGAGATGCGCGCCGGCATCGGGTCCGCGGCTTTCCCGGTCACGGCCTTCTGGGCCATGTGCTGACCGATCAGGTAGATCGTGGTTTCGAACAGGGCACTTTGTACAAACTGTCCGCGTCCGGTTGTGTGGCGCTCGTTGATCGCTGCAAGAATCGCGATGACCCCGAACATGCCGCCGGTGACATCGATCACGCTGGCCCCGGCGCGCAGCGGACGGCCCGGAGGTCCGGTCATATAGGCCAGACCGCCCATCATCTGCGCCACTTCGTCCAACGCGGTACGATTTTCGTACGGTCCCGGCAGAAAGCCTTTTTCCGAACAATAGATCAGCCGCGGATTGACCGTGGACAGGGCTTCATATCCCAGGCCAAGGCGGTCGAGTGCGCCAGGCCTGAAATTTTCGATCAAGACGTCGGCGTCGGCGGCGAGGTCGCGGGCCACGCCCAGGCCTGCTTCGCTTTTGAGATCGAGGCAGATCGACTGCTTGTGCCGGTTGTACATCGGGAAATAACCTGCGCCAGACCCAAGCAGACGGCGCGTGTTGTCGCCGCCGACCGGTTCCACGCGGACCACATCCGCACCAAGCGACGCCAGCATCGCGCCGACGGCCGGCCCCATGACCATATGGGTAAACTCGATAACCCGGATGCCCTTGAGCGGCATGGGGACATCAGCGGTGGACGTCATTCAGCGATCCTTTCAAAACCCAAAGGCACCCCAGCGTCGGGAATGAACCCATAAAGCGGCTCACCCGGCAGGGCGTCCGCGATGATCCGGCGCACGGCGGCCAGACCTGCGATATCGATCCCGGTGTGCAGCCCCATCGCTTCCAGCATGAACACCAGATCTTCGGTCACGATGTTGCCCGATGCGCCTGGCGCAAATGGGCAACCGCCGATCCCGCCCATCGACGAATCGAACGTCGTGATCCCTTCCTCCAGCCCTGCCAGCACGTTGGCCAAGCCAAGTCCGCGGGTGTTGTGGAGATGCAGCGTATTCAACCGGTCCGCGCCGATTGCCCCCTTCACCGCGCGCACCAGCCGCCGGACCTGCGCCGGGTTGGCATAGCCTGTGGTGTCCGAAAGGCAGACTTCGGCCACGCCCGCCGCGATCGACTGTTCTGCCAGATGAACGACCTGGTTTTCCGGAACCGGGCCTTCGATCGTGCAACCGAATGCTGTGGACAGCCCTACCTCGAAGTGCGGGCGGCGCCCCTCAGGCTGGGCAGCAACCAGCGCCGCGGTGGCAGCGATCTGGTCCAGCATTTCAACGTGAGTCTTGCGCACATTTTTGAGACTATGCGATTCCGACATCGAGAACGGGATCGACATCTTGTCCACCCCGGCTGCGATGGCCCGTTCCGCGCCTTTCAGGTTGGGAACCAGCGCAACCACCTCCAGCCCCGGCACCGTCTTGGCGAACGCAATGATTTCAGCCGTATCCGCCATCTGTGGCAACAGGCTGGGCGGCACGAAACTGCCTACTTCCATCTCGGTCACGCCGGCGGCGACCTCGGCCAGGATCCAGGCCTTCTTGGCCTCGGTCGGCATGACGCGATCGATGCTTTGCAACCCGTCGCGCAGACCGACTTCGCTAATCCGGATATGCTGAGTCATGCGGTTTCCTCCAGGTAAATCCAGGGGCGTGCTGCCCGGTCACAGCCCTGCCATTCGGCAATCCGTTGCGCCTGCTGCAGAGTCAGGTCGATGGCATCCAGACCATGACGCAGCATGGCCTTCGCTTCCGCATCGATGGCGAAAGTCCAGCGCTGTCCATCGGCCGACGTAACGTCCTGCTCGTCAAGCCGGATGGTCACGGGAGCATCGCTGACCGAAATGGCGGCTATGGCGTCTGCTTCCAGCACGATCGGAACGATTCCGTTACGCACGCAGTTGCCGGCAAAGATCGGGGCGAAACTCTCCGCCAGAATGGCCCGAAAACCAAATTCCGCGAGGGCCCAGACCGCATGCTCACGGCTTGATCCGCAACCAAAATTGCGCCCGGCCAGGATGACTTCACTTTGCGCGTAACGGGGATTGTTGAGCACAAAGGCCGGATCGGGCTTGCGGCCCGACGTGCCGATATAGCGCCAGCCCGCAAACAGGCCGCCTGCCAGACCGGTCTTGCCGGTACTCTTCATTTCGCGCGATGGGATGATCTGGTCGGTATCGACGTTATCGCGCAGCAGTGGCAGCGGTAGCGAGGTGATTTGTGAAAGCGGCTGTGCCATCAGGCAATCTCCCGCGGGTCGGCCAGGCACCCTGCCAGCGCACTGGCCGCCACCGTTGCCGGACTGGCGATGTGGGTTTTGACATTCGGCCCTTGCCGGCTTTCGAAATTGCGGTTGGTGGTGGAAGCCACCCGCGCACCATGCCCAAAGCTTTCGCCACCGGCATAAAAGCACATCGAACAGCCGCTTTCGCGCCATTCGAACCCGGCTTTAACGAATACCCGGTCCAGCCCTTCTGCCTCGGCCTCGCGCTTGACGCGCGACGAACCGGGCACGCAGATCGCTTTTACCCCATCAGCCACGCGCTTCCCGCGCAGCAGCGCGGCAGCCTGGCGCAGATCGGACAGCCGGCTGTTGGTGCAACTGCCGATAAAAGCCGCGTCGATCCGGATACCCCTCAGAGAGGTCCCTTTTTCCAGTCCGATATAGTCCAGCGCCCGCTGCGGCGCGTCTTCGGGGACGCACTGGTCAATCCCGACCGCGTGCTCAGGGCTGGTTCCCCAACTGATCATTGGTGCAAGGCTGCCCGCGTCGATTTCGATTTCCCGATCGAACCTCGCCCCTGCGTCGCTGATCAGTGTGCGCCAATGGGCCAGCGCTGCATCCCAGGCCGGGCCCGCAGGCGCGTACCGGCGCCCTTCCAGCCATGCAAAGGTCTTTTCATCCGGCACGATCATGCCTGTCATGGCCGAAAACTCTGTGGCCATGTTGCAAAGCGTCATGCGCCCTTCCATGCCAAGAGCGCGCACGGCATCGCCGGCGAATTCCACTGCATGACCTGCACCGCCACCCGCGCCGTAACGGGCGATCAACGCCAGTGCCATGTCCTTGGGTGTCACCAGGGCCGGCAGCGTTCCGGAAAAGGTGACGCGCATCGTGCCGGGTTTTTTGAGGCGGAGCGTGCCGGTGGCCATCGCGTGTTCCGCTTCCGAAGAACCAATCCCCCATGCCAACGCACCGAATGCCCCCTGCGTGCAGGTGTGGCTATCGGGGGCGATCAGGGTGGCCCCGGGCAGGACAATGCCCAGTTCGGGGGAAATGACGTGAACGATGCCCTGATCCGGATCATTTACGTCGAACAGACGGATTCTGGCAGCCTGCGTGGCAGCTCGTGTTTCTGCGATGAACGCCTGACCGCCGGGCATCAGCGTTTGGTCGGTGCGCCCCGGACGAGTATCAACGATGTGGTCCGTCACAGCGAAGACGCGCGCCGGGTCGGCCACCTTGCGCCCGGCGGCGGCCAGCGCGTTGAGCGCGGCCGCCCCGGTGCGTTCGTGCAGGAAAATCCGGTCGATGGCTACCAGGTCGGCTCCGCCCTCAAGCGAGGCGACGACATGGGATCGCCAGATCCTGTCGAACAGGGTCAGCGGTTCAGACAGCGGCGGCCTCCATCTCGGCGTCGATCGCACGCCAATCGCGAGTCACGAACGTTTCGTTGATCGCGGTGCGCGTTTCGAGCTGGCCATTGCGAATCCAGTGCCAGGTGCGGCAACGGTGCTGACCGTCGTCGGAAATCTGGATCTGCTCATAGAGGTACAGCGATGGGTCGCCCGTGCGCTGCCAGTACAGCATGACGGTGCGGTTGTATTCGTCGAGCGGGACTTCCGCTGCCCAGCCCTTGATCAGGTCGTTGTCCCACCAGACGCGGCCATCGCGGTAAAGCGCCGGAAAATCCCGCGATTCACGGCGTCCGTCGGCCCAGGTGTAATGATTGGTCTGATGATAGGGAAACGGGCCGCCATCGGGGAAACGGCAGATCAGGCGGCTGGCGTGTTCGTCCACTTTTTCGTTGCGGGCATTGAAATAGCTGTAAACGCCGTCCCAGACGCCTTCATGGCGCGCCAGCAGCGGCATGGCCGAACGAATGTCGATGGGTGTGTCGGTCATGACAGAGGAACTCCTTGGTTACAGAATGTCGGCAGCCTGCCGAGCCTGATGGCACGCACGTGCCGAGACGCCCCGAAGCCGGGCAAGATGGGCAGATGCCAGCGCCTCTGGAGTCAC
This sequence comes from uncultured Novosphingobium sp., assembly GCA_964550775.1. GTDB lineage: Bacteria > Pseudomonadota > Alphaproteobacteria > Sphingomonadales > Sphingomonadaceae > Novosphingobium. The sequence goes on from CAZKAX010000003.1 coordinate 73,442, forward strand.
GGCATCGACCTCAAAGGGAATCGCGGTGTCGGAACTGGCGACATACCAGGGGGCGAAGAAGCGTTCGGCCCGAACGATGTTCCATGCCCGTGTAAGGTATGCGCCGTGGCGATCAGGCGAAAAGTCGGGATACAGCTGATCGTCTTCACCAACCGGCAGCGGCTCGAACGCCAGGGACGTTGCGCCAAGCCGGGTTGCCGCAACGTCGATCACTTCCTGCCAGAAGGCCCAATCGGTCGGCGCATCCCCGATCCACCCGTGTGACAGGCCATGCCCCGGCAGGTCGATCGCCAGCGAGGCAGAAGTGTCGACCTGCGCCGCCGAACGCGCGGGGGCGTGGATCGTCAACCGCCCTGAACCAGTCTTGCCAGACCAGTGGATCAGACCGTCGAACGCATCCGTCTTCACCGCCACGAAACCTGCATCATCGACTTCCGGAAATTCCGCAGCGGTGATGCCGCCCTGGCTCAGCAGGAATTCCTCGCTGGCGACCTGATGGTCGGCCGGTGTCACCACCTTGCGGGCCTCCCAGTTGGCCGGCAGCGCCCCCAGCCGGTCGATATGCGCCTGAAGCGGATCTCCATTGTATGCCGTAATCAGGCACGGCGGCACCACGGCATCCGCTGCCGGAATGTCGCGCGGCGCGTTGATGACCGCGCCATATCCGTCGCGGTAGGCATTGCCCGCATCAAGCATGTCGATCACCCCCCCGTGGACCCGGACCGGATCGTCATGGGCAACGGACATGCGCGTCTGGGGCCGCGTATCGAACCACGGGAAGAACCAGGTCTGCTCCAGCATCCGGTTCCACAGCCAGGTGAGGTGCTCCCCATAGGCCGACGGCAGGAAATGGGGCAGGTAGTTCTGGCCGAACAGGGCAACTTCCTCTGGCGTCCAGATCGCATAGCCACCAATGGCGAGCGCCCGAAACCGATCCGGGTGCCGCCGCAGCGCGGTCACCAGAATAATGCCGCCAGAATGAAAGCCATAGGCCAGCGTTCCCGCGATTCCCATCGCGTCGACGAATTCGACCAGCGCATCGGCATAATCATCGATGTCCGGGCCGGGTTTGGCCAACCGATCAGATTGCCCAAAGCCGGGCGTATCAGGCGCGATGCAAGTGAACTGGCGCGACCATTCGCGCATCAACGGCTCATATTCCGCTGAAGATCGCGGACTTTGGTGGATCATCAGCAGCGTGGGCCCGCCATTGCCGCACTTGCGATAATGAACTCTGCGACGCCCCGAATCCGTATCAATATCGACGTAATGGCGTGTGATCGTGCTGGTCATAAGTTGTCCGGACATTTTCGCTCGACATCCCGGTAACGCTTGGCCAGAATGGATGCAAGCACGAGTTTGGAGGACACCCATTGACCCTGATAGGCACCAAGATGGTCCGCGATAACCGCACCGCCCGCGAAATCTTCGAGGAAGTGATCGGCAACCCCGCGCGTCGCAAGTTCGGCTTCGGGCAGAAGCTTGCGATCGTGAACGTGGACGTGCAGCAGGCTTATACCCGCACCGATCTGTTCCGCACCGCTTACGAAACGGACCCCGATCAGATTGCCTATATCAACCGGATCTCCGCGCTGGCGCGCGCCAAGGGTATGCCGGTTATCTGGAGCCAGGTCGCGTACAAGGCGGACAGCGCAGATGCCGGTGTCTGGGGCACCCGCACCGATACCGAAGATTCGCTGCAGAACATCAAGTATGGCTCAGATCGCCACCTGCTCGATCCGCGCTGCGAAGTGGGGCCGGACGATCTGCAATATACCAAGCGCATGCCCAGCGCCTTTTTCGAAACTCCGCTGGCCAGCTACCTTGTGTGGCACAAGGTCGATACGGTTGTGGTGACCGGTGGATCCACATCGGGCTGTGTAAGGGCAACCGCGGTCGACGCGCTAAGTCACGGTTATCGCACGATAGTCCCGATCGAAACGACCGCCGACAAACACGAAAGCTACCACTTCGCCAACCTGACCGATCTGCAACTGAAATATGCAGACGTCGAACCGGTGCAGGCGGTGATCGACTGGCTGGAGGCGTACTGATGACCGACACGCAGGTTTCCGATCCCGGCCTCTATGATTACGCCCCCTGGCGCGAACGGCCCCGGCTTGAATGGCCGGGTGGCAAGTCCTGTGCCGTATGGGTTGCCCCCAATCTGGAATTTTACGAACTGGATCCCCCGGCCAATCCCCACCGCAAAAGCTGGGGGCGCCCGCATCCTGACGTCGTGGGTTACAGCCACCGCGATCACGCCAACCGGGTGTCCCACTGGCGCATGGCAGACGTGATGAGCAAACACGGCTTCCCCGGATCTGTCAGCCTGTCGGTCGCGCTTTGCGACCATATTCCCGAAGTGGTGGACGACGCCGCGCAGCGCGGCTGGGAATTCTTCAGCCATGGCATCTACAACACCCGCTACAGCTATGGGATGGACGAAGCCCAGGAGCGCGCGATCATCGAGGACAGCATTGCCACGGTGAAGCGCGCCACGGGCCAGACGATCCGAGGCTGGCTTGCGCCCGCGCTGACCCACACCCCGCGCACGCTGGACCTGATCGCGGAATACGGGCTGGACTACACCTGTGACCTCTACCACGATGACCAGCCGACAGACATTCGCGTCGCGTCGGGCCGGTTGACGGCAATTCCCTATAGCCTTGAGGTCAACGATCACTACGGCTTCTTCATCTACAACATGAGCCCGCGCGAATATGCCGACACCCTGATTCGGCAGTTCGAGCGATTGGCCAGCGAAGGCGAAAAGTCGGGCACGGTGATGTGTATCCCGCTGCACAGCTACCTGATTGGCCAGCCTCATCGCATCGGCCCGTTCGAGGAAGTGCTGCGCCACATCGCGGCCGATGGCCGGGCCTGGATCGCCCGTGCCGGAGAAATCGTCGACAGCTACCGCGCACAAACCGGAGAAGCAGCATGACGCTCGATCCGAGCTATCTGGAATATTCCATGCGCCGCCGGGGCATGGACCATGACAGCTATCCCTATTCCGCTCTGCCCACGCGCCCCCCGCTGCGCTGGCCGGGCGAACGCCTGCTGCTGATCTGGCCGGTCATCAGCCTGGAATATTTCCCGATGGTTCCGTCGGACATGCCATTCCGTGCGCCGGGTCACATGCAGACCGCATATCCCGATTACCGCCACTATACCGCTCGCGAATATGGCACGCGGATCGGGATATATCGCCTGCTCGACGCGTTCGAGGCCGTTGGCGCGCGGATCTCTGTCGCCTGTAACGCCGCCATCGCGCAACGTTATCCGGCACTGATCGAGGATATCCTTGCTGGCGGCCATGAAATCATCGCGCACGCCACAGACATGAACGCCGCCATCGCCAGCAACATGCCCGCCGGCGCCGAAGCAGCCATCATTGGCGAGGCCATCGAGACCCTGCACAGCCTGACCGGGCAGCGCCCGCGCGGCTGGCTGTCGATTGCCCGCTCGCAAAGCTTTGAAACCCCGCAGCTGCTGGCCGAGGCAGGCATTGAGTACATGTGTGACTGGGTGAACGACGAACTGCCTTTTACGTTCGCCACCCCGGCGGGCAGCATCGTCAACATCCCACTCAATCACGAACTTTCCGATCGGCAAATCATCAACGTCCAACAGCAATCGGTCGACAGTTACGCCTTGCAGATCGAAGACGCAGCAGCCTGGTTGCTGGCCGAAGCGGCAACTGGTGGAGGGCGGATGCTGCCGATGCATCTTACACCCTACATCATGGGCCTGCCCTATCGCATCGACGCTTTCGACCGCCTGGTTGAGCGTCTGGCGGCGCTTCCCGCTGCGGGCTTCGCTACCGGTTCGGATATCCTTGACGCCTGGAAGGCACAGCAATGACGGCCGAAATCGCAGTAATCAACCCTCGCACGGGGCAGGCGGATTATGCCATCAGCCCGCTTTCCCCCGATGACCTGGCCGAACTTGCCACACGGATGCGGGCCGCACAGTCCGTCTGGACGGCTCGCCCGATCGAACAGCGCGGCGCGATCCTGAAGCAGCTGGGGGCATCGATCGCCCGCCACCGTGGTGCCCTGATCGATGCCCTGACTGCGGACACCGGGCGCGCGGGCATCTCCCGAACCGAAGTCGATTCGATTCCCGCGATGCTGAACCGCTGGGCAGACAATGCCCCCGATCTGGTCAACCGGCATAGCACCCGCGGCTTCCAGACCGGCCACTCTACCATCGCAACCGACCTGCGGCTGGTCCCATATCAGTTGGTCGGCGTGATCTCGCCGTGGAACTTTCCGCTCATTCTGGCCCTGATTGACGCGATCCCGGCCCTGATGGCCGGCTGCGCTGTGCTGGTAAAGCCATCGGAAGTTACCCCGCGCTTCATCCGGCCATTCATGGCGGCTCTGGCCGACGTCCCCGAACTGGCCGATGTTCTCACGCTGGTTGAAGGTGATGGCGCAACCGGTGCCGCGCTGGTGCCGTTGGTCGATTACATTGCCTTCACCGGATCGGTCGCGACCGGCCGGAAGGTGGGTGAAGCTGCGGCGCGCGCCTTTATCCCGGCCAGCCTTGAACTGGGCGGCAAGGATCCGTTCATCGTTTTGGCCAGCGCCGATCCCGAAGCCGCCGCCCGGACCGCGCTGCGCGCATCGGTGGTCAACACCGGGCAGGCGTGCCAGTCGATCGAGCGGATTTATGTTGCGCGGGAAATCGCGGAGCCGTTCATCGCCACCCTCGTTCGCGAAGCGGCGGCCGTGCAACTGAACTATCCCGATATCAATCGGGGCGATATCGGCCCGTTCATCTTCGCCCGTCAGGCCGAAATCGTGCAAGCGCACATCGATCAGGCCGTGGCAGCCGGTGCACAGGTGATGACCGGCGGCCAGGTGGAAACACTGGGCGGTGGCAAGTACCTCCGTCCGACCGTGTTGATCGAAGTTACGCCAGACATGGCTGTCATGGCGCAGGAAAGCTTTGGCCCGGTTCTGCCGGTCACGGTCTTTGGATCGGTCGACGAAGCCGTGGCCCTTGCCAACGATAGCGAGTTTGGCCTTTCAGGCGCCGTCTTTGCCGGATCGCTTGAGGAGGCGGAGGCGGTCGGGCGTCGCCTGAATGTCGGTGGTGTTTCACTGAACGACGGCTCGCTCACCGCGATCGTCTGGGAAACCGAAAAATCCAGTTTCGGACTTTCAGGCATGGGTCCAAGCCGTATGGGTGACAGTGGACTGCTTCGCTTCTTCCGGCGTCAGGCAATCATCCGGCAACGCGGAACGCCATTGCCGCTGGCGGCATATGGAGAAGGTGGGACGGCATGAGGGCATGGGAACTTGGCCCACAAACGGGCATTGAAGGTCTGCGCTGCGTTGAACGCCCGGTTCCGGAACCGAAACCGGGCGAAGCGCTGATCCGCGTTCATGCGGCCTGCCTCAACCACCGCGACCTGCTCATGCTGCGCGGGAACTATGGCCCGCCGAAGCCACATGACCGTATTCCTTTGTCGGATGGCGTGGGTACTATCTTGAAGATCGCGGGCGACGATTTCGACCTGTCCGCAGGCTCCCGCGTGATCGCCCCCCATTTCGTCTCGTGGCATGACGGGCCGTTCAGTCCGGCATCATTCGCTCAGGATCTTGGCGTTTCGTGCGACGGCTGGCTTGCCGAATATATCTGTTTGCCAACCGCAGCCCTGATCGCTGTACCCGACAGCGTGAGCGACGAATCGGCTGCCACCCTGGCTGCAGCGGGTACGACTGCCTGGCACGCGCTGGTTGCCTTCGCTGGCGTGCGACCGGGCGACTTGGTGCTGGTACCCGGCACCGGCGGTGTCGCCATCATGGCGCTACAGATCGCGCGCACGCTTGGCGCTGAAGTCGCCATTACGTCGTCAAGCGATGAAAAGCTGGAGCATTGCCGCACACTGGGCGCGCGGTATCTCATCAACTATCGCAGCCGTCCGGACTGGGCCGCAGCATTGCTGGAAAAAACCGGCGGGCGCGGGGCAGATATTGTCGTCGATACAATCGGACTGGGGGAAATCGAACGGACTCTGGCAGCGACCGCGCCCAATGGCCGGATTGCCTTGATCGGGGGGCTGGCCGCAAAAACCGGAAGTGCGCCCGACATGTTCGGCCTGATCGCCCGAAACCTGACGCTTAAAGGGATTACATCTGGCAGCCAGGCCATGCTGGCGGATTTGCTGGAGCACGTCGCCGTCACTGGCCTGCAACCTGTGATCGATTGCCAGTTCCCGTTTGACGAGACGCTGCAAGCATATGCCCACCTCGACCGAGGTGGGCATATGGGCAAAGTGCTGATCCGGGCCTGATCTGGCCCGGATCCACCGGTCAGCGCTTCAGTTCGACGAGTTCATACCAAGTCATCATGTAACCGCCGACACCGCCTTTAAGGAAGATTCCGTCCTCGTCGTCGGTGATCCACAGGTCGTAGGGCGGATGCTCGCCAGCCAGTCCGCTGGTGCCGTCGTCAATGAACTGAAAATGGCGGGCGGCGAAGGTGCCCGCTTCCACCGTGACTTCCTCACGCCCGACAAACAGGCCATCGATCCGCACATGGGCGATCTGCGGGGGAGTAGCACCGCGATGGTCGGGTGACGGCAGATAGACGTTGAATGTCTGCTTCTGACCGACTTCCCACTGCTTGGTGGACAAGAGGTAACCGTCCGCCACAATCGGATGCGTTCCAAAGCCATCGACCGGCAACTGCGCTTTTACCTGCTGCGACAATCGGCCAATTGAGGGGCCATAGCTTTCGCATTCGATCGTTTCGCCATCAAAACGCAGCCAGCCGCTGCCCATGAAGGCATCGCCAACGGTCAACCGCACGTGCAAGTCCATCGGCTGCCCATGTTCGTCGATCGAATAGATGATGTCGCGCATGACCGTCGGTTCGGGCTCATCAATCTCGCAGTGCGCGCGCAATGTCACCTTGCCGTCAGCGTGGCGCGTGAACATGAAAGTTTCAAAACCGCGCGATTGCCCCTCGATCCCCGGCTTGCGCGAGGTATATGCTAGGCGTCCTTCTATCAGGCGATGTTTCATCGACTCTTTTCCTTAGTGTTGCGAAACGCGATATTTTCTGCAAAAGGACAATTTGTCCAGACAAATTGTCTGTCAATCCGGGGATCGCCTTTCAGAGGGGACAGGGCATGGAATTCCTTATCACGAACGAACTCGCCATCCTGCGGTGGGTTCATATCATTGCAATGGTTTACTGGCTCGGCGGCGAGTGGGGCGTATTCCAGACGAGCTACCACGTCACCAATCGCAACCTGCCGCTCATTGAACGCAAGCGGCACATGGAAACCGCTTATCGAATCGACATTCTGGCGCGCACTGGCATCGTTCTGCTGCTGCCGCTCGGCTTGCACATGGGCAAGCTCTATGGCTTCGTGCCAATGCTCGAAGGGGCTGGCATCTGGTGGATGTGGCTGTTCTTCCTCATCTGGTTGGCGATGACCTGGACCGCGTTCATCAAGCGTGAAACCGACATTGGCATTGCCGTCACCAAGACCGAGGAGTTCCTGCGCTATCCGCTGATCGTCGCCTTGTTCGCGGTTGCTGCGATGGCCTACAACGGCGTTGGCCCGATCATGTCGGGTGAAGGCACCTACTGGTATCCGACCAAGATGGGACTGTATGCCTTTGCCCTGATCATCGGTCTGTTCCTGCGCGTGGTCATGCGTCGCTGGACCGTGCGATTCCGCATCCTGGCCGAACGGGACGACCCGGCGCAGGAAGCCGCGCTCGAACGTGAAATCGGGCAGGCGCGGATTGCCGCCTATATCTACTGGATCACGATCTCGTCGGTCTGCTTCCTCGGATCGGTCAAGCCATTCTGAGCCCGGCAGCGGAACCGGCAAGTATTCGGGAGGGGGCGGGCAACCGCCCCCTCCTTTGCATTTGTGCAGCCCGCTCAGCATGTTGCGCAAGCGAAAGCGGATTGATGTCCATCAACGACGCAACCGCCGCGCCAGGCCAGAAACGAACCATGTCATCACGCCCGCACATTGAATTCATCCAGTCCCAATGCCTGCCCTGGGAACACGCGCCAGCCGGCATTCCCGGCGCCGAATGCAAGGTCCTCAGCCGGGCCGACGCAGATGGGGCCTGCTCCCTGTTGCTGCGCTACCCCCCTGGTTGGCATCGCGATTCGGTGGAACACAGCCTTGCGGACGAGGAATTCTTCGTGCTGGAAGGGCGGATCGAGATCGATCGCCAGATCTTCGAACCGGACAGTTATGCATTTCGTCCGGCCGGCTCCACGCGCCGCTCGGTCCGATCGCTGGAAGGCTGCGTGATGCTGGCATTTTTCAGCCGCGAACCGGCATGGTTTGCAGGCGCGGGAGACAGCTCGGCAGATCATTCGCCGCGGGCTGTCGGATTCCTCGACAGCGCCGCAATCGCGTGGGACATGACGCTCAATGACCCGCGCCTTGCACACCTTGGAATCTCGCGGAAAAACCTGCGGACAGACCCCGAAACCGGCGAACGCACGTTCCTCTCGCTGGTCCTGCCTCAGAGCGCACCACTGGGCGGTGCCGGCCCGCAGGAAATGCATCCCGTAGTGGAAGAAGCCTATGTCATTGCCGGGGCACTGTGATCTGCCCCCTTCTGAGTGGCCCAATTTCTATTTTAGGAATGGCCACGAAGGAGGAATGGAATGGCAAGAAAGCACAAGCCGGAAGACATCATTGGCAAGCTGCGTGAAGCGGAGATCGTGCTAGCGCAAGGCGGAACGGTTGCAGATGCCTGCCGGCGGATCGGAGTTACCGAGCAGAGCTACTACCGTTGGCGCAAGGAGTATGGCGGCCTGAAGATGGACCAGGCCCGACGGATGAAAGAGCTGGAGAAAGAGAATGCCCGGTTGCGCCGAGCGGTGTCGGACCTGACGCTCGACAAGCTGATCCTGCAGGAAGCCGCACGGGGAAACTTCTAAGCCCCGCCAGGCGTCGGCGCTGTATCGATCATATTAGGGGCATAATCTCAGTGTCCGAGCGACGGATCTGCCGTGTGCTGGGGCAACACCGATCAACACAGCGCAAGGCGCCGCGTGGGGCTGATGACGAAGCGGCCCTGACCCAGGACATCATCGCCTTAGCCAGGCAATATGGTCGCTATGGCTATCGCCGTATAACGGCTCTGCTGCGCGAGACAGGCTGGCATGTGAGCTTTAAGCGCGTGGAGCGCATCTGGCGCCGCGAGGGGTTGAAGGTGCCGCAAAAGCAACCGAAGCGAGGGAGGCTCTGGTTCAACGACGGGTCATGTATCCGGCTGCGACCCGAGTATCCGGGGCACGTATGGTCCTACGACTTTGTCGAGGGCCGTACGCACGATGGTCGCAAGTTCCGCATCCTGTCGATCATCGACGAGGCCAGCAGAGAGTGCCTTGCCCTCCCTGTCGCGCGACGGCTCAGAAGTGAGGATGTCTTGGCGGCGTTGGCAGAGCTGTTCGTCACGCGTGGCCCACCGGCCCACATAAGGTCGGATAATGGCCCTGAGTTTATAGCCAATGCCGTGCAGCAATGGCTGGCGAGGATCGGAGTGAAGACGCTCTACATCACACCCGGCAGCCCATGGGAGAATGGCTACTGCGAGAGCTTCAATGGCTCGATGCGCGACGAGCTCTTGAATGGCGAGATCTTCTACACCTTGGCTGAGGCAAAGATCCTGATCGAAGCCTGGCGGCGGCACTACAACACCGTCCGGCCGCACAGCTCGCTCGGTTATCGGCCACCGGCCCCAGAAACAGCGCCATCGCCATGGCTGCCCTCCGGTTCCGCTTCGCTCCACCTACGGCCAGCCATGGCGCAGGAGGC